>JAFGFN010000026.1 GCA_016931035.1 Candidatus Sumerlaeota bacterium | reverse complement strand
CGACGTCACCCCGGATTTCATCCGGGGCTATTCACATTCGGCCCCTGCCGGGGCCGCTGGAACGCGGTGACCCCATTTGCTCACGACGTTTTTGTCCTTTGTTTTCAATATCGAGACGAAGATCGCGCCTTTCTGTTTTGGACAAGAGTGAGTGAAAAAGACATAGAACGACAGGGGCGATCGAAATCGAGAAGCAGGAAAGGAGCGATCATGAAACGAACGATGCGAATTCTGATTCCGATGGCGATGTGCGTGACGCTGCATCTCCAGTCGGCCGCGGCCGTCACGACCGAAGGCCGGGTGAGCGAGGTCACCGTGTATCGCGATCAGGCGCGGGTGACCCGCGAGGCGACCGTGGAGGCGCCGCCTGGGATGGTGAGTGTGTCGGTCACGGGCCTGCCGCCCCATATTCTGCCCGACAGCCTCTCGGCCGAGACCGAGGGCTCGAACCGGATTCACGCGGTGACGTTCCGGTCCGAAGCGGTGGGCGAGGAGACGCGGCCCGAGGTCCTGGAACTCGACAACCAGATTCGGGCGCTGGAACGCGAGGTCTATGCCGCCGAAGTCGAGCAGCGGATCGCCAACGAACGGCGCGAGACCGCCGGGCGGCTCGATCGGTTCACGGCGCAGACCGGCCAGCGCGAGCTCGAGCACGGCGTGCTCAAGTTCGAGGAGTTGCGGGGGCTGACCGACTACGCCCTCGATCTTCGCGCCCAGGCGATGAACGACGAGCTGACGCTGCGCCTGAAGCTCGAGGACCTTCGGAAAGAGATCGATCTTCTGGCGCGCAAGCGGCGCGAGTTGGCCGTCGGGAGCAGTCGGGAGAAGCGCGAGGCGCTGATCCACCTCAACAAGAGCGACGCCGGGCCCGTCGCGGTCAAGGTGCGATACCTCGTGTCGAACGTCGGCTGGTCGCCCCACTACAACGTGCGGGCGGGCGAGAATCGCGACCGGTTGCGCGTCGAGTACAACGCGCGGGTGCGGCAGATGAGCGGAGAGGATTGGAGCGGGGTGAAGTTGAGTTTCTCGACGGCGCAGCCCTCGTTCGCCTCGGAGCCGCCACAGGTCAAGCCGGTCCGGGTCCGCGCCGGAGTGGCGGCGGTTCCGGTGGAGGAGGAGTCGCTGGCGCGTCTTTCCGAGAACATCCAGCTCCAGAAGCGGACGCAGACTCAGGCCCTCTCCAGTTTGGTCCAGAGCGAGCGGCTGAACGTGTATGCCAACTTCGGCAACGCCATGGAGTTGAACACGGAGAATCTCGAACGGTTCCGGCGGGTCGTGCGGCGGAGCCGGATGGAGGGGGTCAGCGTGACGTATCCGATCGACCAGCCGGTCTTGCTCCCGAGCCGGTCCGACGAACAGCTGTTGCCGATCGCGGGGATCGAGGTCGCCGCGACCTTCCAGCACGTGGCCGCGCCGATCCTGACCGACTTTGTCTTCGAGTCGGCGACGGGTCGCAACACGAGTTCGGTGGTTCTTCTGCCTGGTCCTTACGTTTCGTACATGAACGGCCAGTTTGTCGGTCGCGGGGAGATTCCGATGGTGGCGAAAGGCGAGGAGTTCGTCGCGGGATTCGGGGTCGATCCCCAGGTGCGGGCGATTCGAGAGCTCGTTTCACGCGAGGACTCCAAGTCGTGGGGCAAGAAGGTCTCGACCTTCGAATACAAGATCGTCCTCGACAACCTCAGCGGCCGCCCCGTCACGCTCGAATTGACCGATCGGATTCCCTGGAGCGACGCGGACAAGGTCCAGGTCGAGCTGCTCAAGGCCAAGCCCGAGCCGGACCGGACGACCGACGCGCGCCGGCAGGACTTCGCCAAGGGGTTGATGACGTGGGACCTGACGTTGCCCGCCGACGGCTCGGGCGAGAACGCCGTGACGATCTCCTATCGATACCGGATGACGGGCGAGTTCCCGGCGGCGGGGGAGCTGGACGCCAAGCCGGTCGCCTCCGCGGGCCCGGCGGACGAGTTGAGACAAAGGACCGAAGCGGAGGGGGCTCAACGGGCGGTGCAGGCCGGGGTTCAGTCGGTGCAGGTGCAAGATATGCCCGACTTCGCTCAGGGTGGGGACGGGGGCTCTGTCGTGAGGGAGCCGGTCCGTGGAGTTCGGACCGTGTCGAAGCAGGTGTGGCAGTTGACGGAGTGAGAAGCGGTTGCGGTCGGGCGCGATCTCTAGATTTGGAAGTTCAGGGTTCCCTTGGATTTGAGGTGTCCGGCTTCGAAGGCGAGAGCGCCGATCGTCTTGGCCGCGAAAATGCGATGGAGCGCGTCGTTGGCTTCGCGCCAGACGGCCTGGGTCACACAGACTGTGGCGCGTTCGCAGCGATCCTCGACGCAGGGAGCGAACGAGAGCGGTCCCTCGGTGGCTTCGAGCACGTCGGCCAGGGTGATCTCGTGAGGAGGGCGGGCGAGGGTGAACCCGCCGCGCGCGCCGCGGTGACTGACGACGAGTCCGGCGGTCTTGAGTTTCATCAGGATCTGCTCAACGTAGTCGGACGAGATGCCTTCGGCCCGGGCGACGTCCTGTTTCCGGGCGGGTGCCGAGGTGCCGGACAACGCGAGACGGACCATAATCCGGGCGGCGTAGCGTCCCTTGGTCGAGACTCTCAGCATGGCGATTCACTCCTTCGATGGGCTCGGCGGCTTCTGACGAGGGAGACTACGTGCGCTCCCTTTTTCGTGGATCAAACGCGACAAAAGCGGTCGGGTTATCGATGTTTCAAGGGGACGGAACGCTTTCTCTCCAGTGCTTTTCTTCGATTTATTGTCTAGCTATTCAGGACACAAGCCAACGGATTGAGCGGGATACCCAAATTCCACGCAAATCGATTCTATCATTCGCTCTTGGCCAATGCCAGTCTCAATTGTCGCATCCAAGGACTTTGTATGCCGTCCCACCGATCTTGCGTCGAGCCTGGGAAGGAGGAAGCGAGGTTCCGGAGAGGGCGGGAGAACGGAGGTCGCCGGGGAGTAGGGCTACCGGTTTGGGGACACGGGGTAGGCGCGGAGCAGCTTCTCGGCCTCCGAGGACCAGTTGAGGACGGCGGAAGCTCTCTCGCAGCGGTCGGCGAGTTCCCGCAATCGCTCAGGGCGGTTGAGCAGGCCGTTGATCGCGTCCGCCGTCGTTTCGGGGGAGGAGAGATCGCCTGTGACCACGACCCCATGGAGATCCTTCATCCGACGGAAGAACTCGAGATCGTGGGCGACGATCGGCACTCGGGCCTGGACGTACTCGAAGAACTTGTTGGGGGAGCAGTATCGGTGGTTCAGGTCGATGGGTAGGTACGGAATGACCCCCAAATCCGCCCCGGTCGTCAGGGGGAGGATTTCGTCCGGCTCGACTCGGCCCAGGAACCGGACCTTGCGTTCGATGCCTTCGGTCTGGACGATCCGCTCGAGTTCCGCCTGATACGCGCCGTAACCGATGAAGACGAGGTACGTGTTGCCGGGGAAATGCCGGGCCGCGCGGACGAGCGTGTCGAGGTTGCGTTCGGCGCTGATCCATCCTTGGAACAGGACAATGCGGTCCTCGGTCGCGAGCTCCGCCATCGCGCGGAGTCTCTGGCGCGAGGCGGCGCGGTCGACCGTCTCGACGCGATCGGCGCAGTTCATCAGGACGAGGTAATTCAGATCGCCGTGGGCGCGGCGAAAGCGCTCGGCGATGGATTCGTTGACCGTGATGAAGAGGTCCGTCCGAGGCGCGTATCGCTTTTCCTCCTTCCGCAGCCTTCGGCGTCGAGCGGGTGGGAGCGATTCTTGTTCGTAATAGATCTCGTGGGCGTCGTAGACCAGGGGGACCCTCCATTCGCGAGCCAGGCGCGCTCCGTGCTTGAGGAAGGGGAGATCGTGGACGTGGACGACGTCGGCGCGAAGGGCGCGGGCGCGGCGGTAGACGAAGGTGTCGAACGAGTTGAACGAGAGAAGCCGATCGGCCAGGCGCCGGAAGACGCGCGTGAAGAGGTTGCGAAGCGCGGGGGTCGGAATCCAGGCTCGGACCCGTCGGATCCGTTCGTCGTCCCAATCGTAGGCGTAGCGGTGGACGGCGATCGAGTCGATGAAGTAGTGCTCCTCGCGAGGACATTCGCCTCCCGCGACGAGCGTGACGCGATGGCCCGCCTCGATGAGCGAACGCGCCTGTTGCAGGATGCGGCGGTCGATCATGTGGCAGTCGGGCGTGAGCATGAGGACGTGAGATGGCGCGGGTCCCGGGCCCCAAAGGGAGAATCGACGAATGAGCAGTCGATTCTGGCCGAGCGACCGCGCGAGGCGAAAGCGGAAACGGCGCGCGACGACGGGACCGGGAAGGGCCTTGCGATAAACGTCCGCTTGGAGATGCTCGTACCCGGCGTCTTCGTTGAGGCATTCGACCCACTCGTCCTGGGCGTCGCGGTATTCGAGGACGAACTCGACGCCCGCGAATTCCGGCCGGAGCCAGTCGATCTCGAGCCGCGCGACCGGGCGTTCGCGCGGGAGTTCGAGTTCGAACCAATCCTCGCTCTCGTCGTCTGGAAGAGGACGTAAGGCGGCGGCGTAGTGGGCGGATGGGTCTTCGCCCGGGACGAGGGGAGTGATCAGGGCCTCGTAGTCGTTCGGGGGTTCGTTGACGGCGGAACCTCGGACGATGCGCGCGCCCGTTGTCCGGCACGCGAAGTCGACCGCGTCGCCGTCGACGCCGAGAGAGTCGCTTGAGTCCGATGTCGGGGCGTCAGCCATGCCCGACTGTAGAGCGAGGGGCCGCGGTCCGTCAAGCCTTGTTGGGAGTTGTCTCTCAGGGGTCGGGCGTGGTAGCGTGGGAGGCGGATGCATTGGGATAGGATTCGGGCGACGCGCACGGGATCGGGTGGAGCCGGAATGAGGAGACTGAGTATGAAACCTATCGGGGTCGAATCGAGAACATGCCCTCAACGCGATCCGCGCGTTGTGGTGCTGGCGATGGTCTTTGTGCTCGTATGGGGAACGGGCGCGTTCGCCGTCGGCGAGGTCTCGACGGAGACCCAGGCGGTCGAACAACCCGCCCTTGTTTTCCCTTCGTTGCCGACTCAGGGACTGGTTGGGAGCAGCGTGACCCTGGAAGTGCGCTCGTCCGACGTGCGGGCTCTCGAATATCGCTGGTCGGTCAAACCCGGGACCTTGGGTTGGATGATGGGGGTGTGGGGGTCGTCGAACCGGTACGACTTCGTCCCGCCGGAGCGCGGCCTCTACGCCTTGCAGGTGGATGTTCGGGACGGTCTGACGACCGAGGTGCTCGTCCGCAAATGGCTGGGGCAGATCGAGGTGTTCGACGGCTTGGTCAAGCGAATTGTCGTTGTGCCCGCCGCCGCCTCGCTTCCTGTCGGAATGTCCCTGTCGTTCTGGGTCGAGCCGCTCTTGTCGGTTCCAATCGAATCGCTCGAATTCCGGCTGCGAACGGCTGTGTCCAGACCGGGCGAGGAGCGATCCTGGAACGTGAAGGTCCCGTGGCAGGATTGGCCGTTGCCTCCTTTCGATGTCCCTGACGAGGCGGGGCGGTCGGTGGCGATCGAGATCGACGCGCGCGAGAAGGAGCGTCCCGGTCGAATTCTCACGCATTGGATGGGGGAGAAGTATCCGCATCGGTACGAGCGATCCCAAGCCAACCTTTTGCGAGCGCTATTGAGCGACGAGTTCGGCGAAATGTTCGGAGACAAGGCTTTGCTTCGCCTCGCGGACAAACTGAACCTGAGCGTCTCTCTTCTGCAATGGGAGTTCCTCGGAAAGACCGCGAACGAACAGCGCGCGGCGCTCGAACGAGCGACGCACGTCAAGTCCGTCGATCCCGGCGGTGCTTCCGCGCCCGAGACGCGGATCGTCCTCGAGTCGGGCGTCGCGCTCCGGTTCGATCCGGCAGGGCGCATGTTGCGGCAAGAAGGATCGCCCGTTTCCATCCATCTCGATCTGGCTTCGTTCCCTTGTTACAGAGAAGCGTTTTCGCGGTGTCGGGATCTGGACGAGGAAGAGACGCACTTGGCGGCGTTGGCGTTCGCGGTGTACGAAGGGTACGAGTTCGGAATCCCGCCGGACTATCTGCTCGGGTCGATTCACGACTCGATGGCGCATTGCGGCGCGTTTGCCTTCCAACTGCACGAGATTCTTTCGCTGCTCGGGCGGCGCGTCGGCTTCGCCGGGTTCGACCGCGTCGGCGGCGGCGCGCACCTCTTCGTCGAGGCTTTCATGGCGGACGGACGGTCGATCTTGCTCGATCCGTCGGCGGGGTACGTCTATCCGTTCGGATCGAAGAAACTGGGCAAGCGCGGCTTGCCCCAACCGATCGTTTTGCCGCAGGTGCGCGATCTCGGCTTCCTGAACGTGTCGGCGATCGAAGACCCGAGTCAATACAAGTTCATCTCATACGAAGAATACGCGCGGGGTGTGATCCCGATGCGCCAGAAGACCGATCTTCTTCCCTCCCCATGATCCCAGGAGCGGCGGCCCGGGTGCAGATGCGAGCACGAACTCTCGTCATCCAAAGTCTGGATCAGGTGGTTGTCGCCTCGTGCGCGGTCATGGCGGGGGCCTTGCTCTTGGACAAGGCGGAGGTTCCGTCGCGCGTCGCCATGCCGATTCTCATCGCGGGCGGGATCGCGATGTGGGCGGCGTGGGCCTGGAGGCGGAGAAAGGCGATTCGAGGGCTGGGGCGTCGAGTTCTTTCCGCGAGACGGCGCGGGGCGTTGTGGGGGGCCGTCGGCGTTCTGGCGGTGTGCGCCGCTTCGTTTCGCGTGCGGACGCCGTCTTACATGACGTATGGCGCCGACATTCTGAACTACATCGCCTATGCGCGATACACCGCGTTTCACTGGCCCGTGATGCGGACCGACCTGTGGACGGACCTGCCCGTTCATTCCCTGCCCATCGATACGCAGGCGGGGCTTTCGTCCGTTCTTCTCGGCATTCCGTACTATCTCGGCATCTCCAACGTTTGGAGCGTCACGCTGGTGTGCGTCGTTGTGTCGGCGCTGATGCTTCTCGCCGTCCGCGCCGCGATGCCGGCGCGGTTTCGCGCCGTTCGAGGTCCGGTTGCGTTCGTGTGTTTGCTTTGGGCCACGTATGCCCTGGCGCCGGGGCCGGCCTACGACAAGAAGTTCCACGTTCTTATCCTGCTCGCGTGGCTCGTGGCGCGCACTCGTTCGCGACCGCGGGCGCGCGCGGGGGACTATGCGATTCTCTTCCTGGCGGGGCTCGCGAGCATGTGGATGCACGCGGCGGCCACGCTGTCGCTGCCGGCCGCATTCGGGTGTTGGCGTCTCGGCGCGATGGTGGCGCGACGCAGTCTCTGGCCGGCGCTGGAGATCGTCTGCATGACGGCGGGAGTCGCCGTCGGGTTCTTTCTGATGGGGAACGCCGATCTCGCTTCGCAGGCCGACGCCTACTCGGGCTTTTACGGCAAGTACGGCCTGGGATTCGGAATGCTGGGCAAACCGACGACCGATTTGCCGCTCGAAGCGGCCCGCATCGCCTGGTCGAAGATCGTCGCCGCCCACGGGTCTCTCAAGAAATGGCACGATGCGTTCAGTAGCGAGGCGACGTTGTTCCTGCCGGTCGTATTGGGGTGCGTGCTGTTGTGGGCGCACTCTCGGCGAGGGCCATGCTCCGCGGTTCTATCGATTCTGGCATGTTGGGTCTATCTCGCGACGGGACGCTGGTTCGTCTACCCGGCCTTGTATGCCGTCGTGCCCGAGGAGAACCGCCATCTGTTGACGGCGTTCTCGTGGTCGTTGATTCATCTGGGGCGGTGGCTTGGCGTCTTCCTGATGGGCTTGGCCTGCTTCGCCTTCGTGCGCGGGGTCTGGGGCTTCATCCTTCGAGTCCAACGGAAGAAGAGAGTCTCTGTGCGACCGTCTCTCGTGTCGGCGCTTCTGCATTTGGCCGCGGCGGCGGTCATCGTCGCGGCGGTTTGGCCCAAGTGGTGGGACATGACGTTCGACACGATGAAGAGGATCAACTGGCAGCGCCGACATCAGAACTATGCGCCATTCCGCGACTTGCGGGAGCTGGATG
Source organism: Candidatus Sumerlaeota bacterium (assembly GCA_016931035.1). Taxonomy (GTDB): domain Bacteria; phylum Sumerlaeota; class Sumerlaeia; order UBA8349; family UBA8349; genus JAFGFN01. Next base: position 88,413 of record JAFGFN010000026.1, on the reverse strand, counting down.
AGGTGTGTCCGCCCGGGTCGGCGATTCTGTGTCATCCCTATTACGCCTACAACGTGCTTCTCGCGACCCGCCGGGTTTTTCCCATTGCGGTCGACGCCATGCACATGCCCTACACGGCGGTCTACTGCCTCGATCCGGGAAAACGGCTGGACGACCTTCTGGCTCTGTTCACGACGTCCGATTCGACCGTCGTCCATCGCATCCTCGACGAGTACCAGACACGTTACGTCTTGCTCGACGATCAGACGGCAACCGCGAAGCTGGATTACGTTCGGTTCATGGGGGGCGTCGAGGTTGTTGCCCGGAGCGAGCGCGAGGGCTGGAGCCTTGTTCGTTTCCCCGAGTCTCCGGTTCCGCCGATGTATCGCGTGCGACATTTCTCCCCGAAAACACTCGCGGCGGGGAACCCGCAGGACCTGACTTTGTCTTTCGAATCGGACCGTCGAGGCAACTTCGCGGAGTTGACCGGCCTGAGCGCGGACTACCTCGGGTTTTCTCCGGGAAAGAAGGTCGCGTTTCCGATCTCGCACGAAAACGACTTGGCGTTCGTGGGGATACGCTACATCAACTACGGGGTGGACGGCGAATTCACGCTCCGGCTCGTCCCCGCGGACCCGAGCGACGGCGCGGCGCCCGAGATAAAGATCGCCTACGGCCCCTCTCGCAGGTTATATTACCCCGCCTACTCTCGCGCGACGTGGCGGCTGCCCGAGACGGTTCGAGGCGCGCGGTACGACACGCTCGTTATCGAGTCCGGTCAGCCGGAGTCCGAACCGGCGGTGGTGGATCAGATTGTCCTGGTCGAGGGCGTCGCTCCGGCGCGTGACGACGAACGCGAGTGATTCGCGGAAGCGAAAGAGGTATCTACCGATGATTCCGGCGGCACTCGGCGGTCCTCCGGCTTTCGATCGACCTCTCTGCGTGGGCGCGCCCCGCGTGGAAGCCGAGACCCGCGCGCTCTACTACCGGTTGATGGACGATGCTTTCGACCGGGCCTATCTGACCAACGACGGCCCGCACGTGCGGGAGTTCGAGCGTCGGATCGGGGAGCTCCACCAAGTGGAGTATTGCGCCGCGATCTGCAACGCGACCATCGCGCAGATCATTCTTCTCAAGGCGTTGCGCCTGTGCGGCGAAGTCATTCTCCCTTCGTTTACGTTCGTCGCGACGGCCCACGCCGTGTTGTGGGAGAACCTGACGCCCGTGTTCTGCGACATCGACGAAGAAACGTGCATGGCCGACCCAAAGCACGTCGAGTCCCTCATCACGTCGCGCACGTGCGCCATCATCGGCGCGCACCTGTTCGGAAACGTCTGCGACGCGCCCGCGCTCGAAGCGATCGCCCATCGCCTCGGCTTGGCGCTCTTGTTCGACGCGGCCCACGCGTTCGGGTGTTCTTTGGGCGACCGCACGGTGGGGGGATTCGGGAAGGCGGAGTTCCTGAGCTTCCACGCGACGAAGTTTTTCGGCACCTTCGAAGGGGGCGCGATTCTGACGAACGATTCGGAGATCCATCGCCACAGCCGGATGTTGCGGAACTTCGGATTTCGAACCTACGACGACGTCGGATTCCTCGGCATCAACGGCAAGATGTCGGAATCGAGCGCCGCGATGGGGCTGGCCTCGCTGCCGCGCGTCTCGGAGCGTATCGAGCGCAACCGGATCACGTACGAGGCGTATCGGCGGCGCCTGGGGGCGATCCCGGGAATCTCGGTTTTGCCGGTCGGGCAACAAGGTCGGAGCAACTACCAGTACTTCGTCGCGTTCGTGGACTCCGAAGCGTTCGGCCTCTCGCGCGACGTTCTCGTCGATGCGCTTTGGCGGGAAAACATCCTGGCGCGCAAGTATTTCTATCCCGGGTGCCACAAGATGGATTTCTACTGCAATCGGTTTCGGGAAGCGATGCCATCATTGCCCGTGACGGACTCCGTCGGGGCGCGAATCGTTTGCTTTCCGATGAATCTGGAGTTCCCGGAGCGCGACACGGAACGCATCGCCGAAGTGGTCTCGAATGTCAAAGACCACGCCAGGGAGATGGTCGAGTGGAATCGCCGCGACAACTCGAACGCATCGTCGTCCTAGGCGCCGGTCCCGGCGGCCTTTGCGCGGCGTGGAACCTGGCGCTCGACGGGCGGCGCGTGGTCGTCTTCGAGCGCGAACCGGTGTGCGGCGGTCAGTCGATCACCTTCGAGCGCGGCGGGTTCCATTACGATCTGGGGCCGCACAACATTCATTCTCAGCGCCCGTCCGTTATCGGTTTCCTGGGGCGCGCGCTCGGTTCGGATTTCCTGGAGTGGCGCTATCGGGCGCAAATCCAGTTCCGCGGGCGGCGCGTGAACTACCCTCTCCTGGGGAGCCAGGTGCTTCAGTTCCTTCCGTGGGCGACGTCGGCGGCCTGCGCGGCGAGCTTCGGTTGGGGCCGGGTGTTGAGTCTGTTCACCCCGACGTTCCGCGACGACGGAACGTACGAGCGCTGGGTAGTCAACCGGTTTGGCAGGCGGTTCTACGACATCTTCTTCGGGCCGTACACCGAGAAGACCTGGGGGATTCCTCCCTCGCAGTTGTCCGACATCGTCGCCCGCAAACGGATCGCGGTGCGCAACCTGACGGACCTGATCAAGGGGGTCCTGTTCAAGACGACGCACTTCCACCCCGAGAACACGGGCCTCGTCACGAACTATTTCCCGCGACTCGGGGTCGGACAAATCGCCGACCATTTCGCGGAAGGCATTCGCCGAGCGGGAGGAGAGATTCGCCTCAACGCTTCGGTTACTCGCGTCGAGACGCGCGCGGGACGAGTGTGCCGGATTCGCTACCGCCAGGGCGAAGAGGAGGCTGTGCTGGATCTCGACGCCGAGGGCGGCGCGGAGAATTGGTGCGTGCTCACGACGCTCCCCGTCAACGAATTCGCGCAGATGCTCGATCCGGCGCCCCCCGAGGAGGTCCTGGCCGCGGCCCGCGGACTCGACTTCACCTCGACCGTGTTTCTCTATCTCAATCTCGACTCGACGCAGGCCTTCGAGGTGCCGGTTCTCTATTTCAGCGAATCGGAGTTCCCCCAGACGCGGATCACCGACATGGGGCGTTTCAGCCGCGACATGATGCCGCCGGGCAAGACGTCGCTGTGCGTCGAGCTCACGTGCAGCGTGGGCGACGACACGTGGAACGCCGACGACGCGACGTTGTTCGAACGGGTGATGGGGCCGCTCGAAGCGAACGGTCTTCTCGCGCGCCGGCGCGTCGAGAGTTATCACACGCGGCGTCTGCGCCATGCGTATCCGCGATTTCGGGTCGGCTATCAGGAAAAGATCCGAGCCATCGTCGATCACCTGTCGAGCCTGTCGAACGTCACGACGTTCGGCAGGCAGGGGCTCTTCTGCTATGCCAACGTGGACGACGCGATCTGGATGGGGTTCCAGGTCGCCAAGCACGTTCAGTATCGCGAACGACTGCCGCTTCCGATGGACGAGCTGTTGCCGGACTACATCGACTTCTGAGAACGCGGGAAGAACGGGACGCCAATGTGCGGCATTTGTGGGATTCTCGGCCCGGGCGCGACGCGCGAGCGCCTCGACGCGATGCGCGCGCAGATGGCGCACCGGGGTCCGGACGGAGAAGGGGTCTATCTCGCGCCGGACGGCATGATCGGTTTGGGGCACCAGCGGTTGAGCATCGTCGATCTCGAAGGCGGCGCGCAGCCGATGGCGAGCGCCGACGGCGGCCTGGTCGTCGTCTACAACGGCGAGATATACAACTTCATGGACTTGCGTCGCGAGCTGGAGTCGCGCGGGCGGGTCTTTCGCACGCGGTGCGACACGGAAACGCTTCTCCACGCCTACGCCGAATGGGGCGAGGAGATGGTGAGACGCCTCAATGGCATTTTCGCGTTCGGGTTGTGGGACGCCCCACGCCGCCGTCTGGTTCTTGCGCGCGACCCGATGGGCGTCAAACCCTTGTTTTATGCCGAGACGCCGGAGAGCTTCGTATTCGCCTCGGAGGTCAAGTCGCTCCTGACGCTGCCGTGGGTTCGGCGCGACGTGGATCCCGCGGCGCTGCGGCTCTATCTGCGGCTTCGCTACGTTCCGGGTCCTCATACGATGTGGCGTTCCATACGGCGTTTTCCGCCGGGGCATCGGATGACGATCGAGAACGGCGCGGTGTGTACCAAGCCCTATTGGCAAACGCGTTTCCGGGGCGAAGAGCGGTGGAAGCGCGAGGAAGACGCGATTGACGAGTTCGCCTCTCTCGCCGAAGACGCCGTTCGGATGCAGATGATGGCCGACGTGCCCGTGGGGGCCTTCCTGAGCGGGGGAGTGGACTCGGGAAGCATCGTGAGTCTGATGGCGCGCCACACGGACGAACCGGTGCGAACGTTTTCGATGGGTTTCGGCACGGCACGCGACGAAACGGCGGCGGCGGAGTCTCTGGCGCGGCGGATCGGCGCGCGGCACACCTCGATTCGGATGCGTCCCGACGACATGCGGCTCCTTCCCGACGCCGTGCGCCTGATGGACGAGCCGTTGGGCGACGCGATCATTCTGCCACTCTATCTTCTGTCCCGGGCCGCGGCGCGCGAGGTCAAAGTGGTCCTGACGGGCGAAGGGGCGGACGAGTTGCTCGGCGGCTACCTCCATCAGAAGAACCTGTTGCGCCTGTTCGGAGCCTCGCGGCGGCTCGGGCCGCTCGCTCGCGCCGTCGGACGCGCGGCGGGGTGGGCGGTGAGTCGTACGCCGGTCGCTTGGCTCGATCGGTTCTTCGACTATCCATCGTCGCTCGGCGTGTCGGGTCGCGAGCGTTTGGCGGCGATGCTCGCGGCGATGGGGCATCCCGAGGCGATGTACATGGCGCACGTTTCGCTTTTCGACGACGCGGCGCTCGACGGGCTCCTTCGTCCCGAGTGGCGCGACGGACACGACGACGTCCGCGACGTGACCGGCGATCTCGCGGCGGACCTGGCGCGCTCGCGCGAGCGGGGCGCGCAAGGCCTTTTCGACGCGCTCTTGGAGCAGGAGTGCCGATTCTGGCTTCCCGACAACATTCTGCTCAAGATGGACAAGATGACGATGGGGGCGTCGCTCGAAGGCCGGGTGCCGTTTCTCGACCCGCGCCTGGTCGAGCTCGCGACGGCGCTTCCGATCGGGTGGAAGATTCGTCGCGGGACGAACAAGCGGATTTTGCGGACCTGCGCCGAGCGCTGGATTCCGGGCTACGCCGGCGGCGGACGGAAACAGGCGTTCCACGTCCCGCTCGAAGAAGCCTACGGCGAAGCGCTCGCGCGACTCGAGGAGGAATGGCTCGGCGACGAGCGTTTGCGCGGGCAGGAATGGCTCGATCCGGACGCCGTGCGTCGTCTTCGCGACGGGACCGGACGGCTCGATCTTCTGCATGGCAAACAGAGGATGAGCCTCGTTATTCTCATGATGTGGCGCGAGGCGATGCGCGCCGTGCCCGTCGCGGCTTAGAAGGGCAGATCTCCGTCATGCGTTTCCTCGTTCTCAATCCTTCCAGTGCGTTCACGAAGAACGTTGTGCGCGACGTGCTCTACGGCTGTTGGTGCAAGGGGAAGCGCATCGGTGGGGCCAGCGTCCCGCCCTATGCGTTGCTCGGGGTCGCGACGGTGCTCAAGCGGGCGGGACTGGACGTCGAGTTCCTGGACGCGCTCGGCGAACGGGTTCCTCTGACTCGCGTAGTGGCTCGCGCTTCGGAATTCGACGTGGTCGTCATGTCCACGTCCACGATGAGCGTGAACGAGGACGCCGAGACCCTGAGGAGCATGAAGGGAGTCAACGCGAGCCTGCAGACCTTCCTTTTCGGTTCGCATCCGACCTTCCTGCCCGAGGCGACGCTCGCCAAGGAGGGGGTAGACGTCGTCGTTCGGCGCGAGCCCGAATACGTCGTGCGCGACGTGGCGCTGGCGCTCGATCGAGGCGAGGACTGGCGCGGCGTGCCCGGGATCGGATATCGCGAAGACGGCCGGACGATTCTGAACCCCGACTACCCGTTCATCGAGAATCTCGACGATCTTCCCTTTCTGGACGTGGACATGCTTCCGCGCGGCGTGCACTACTTCAACCCCGTGGTGCGGCGGATGCCGTATATGACGCTCTCGACTTCGCGCGGCTGTCCGGGACTGTGCAGCTTCTGCACGGCGCCGTTCTTCTACGGTCCGCGTCTTCGGGCGCGGTCCGTGGACAACGTGATCGCCGAGCTCGCGCAGCTGAGCGCGAAGGGGTATCGCGAGATCTTCTTCCGCGACGAGACGTTCACTTTCAGCCGTTCTCGCACGCAAGAGTTCTGCCGGAAGTTGATAGAGTCGCATCTCGACCTGACCTGGGTCTGCAACGCGCGGGTCAACACGCTCGATCTCGAGACGCTCGAGACGATGAAGCGATCGGGATGCCACATGGTCAAGTTCGGAGTGGAATCCGGGGTGCAGGAGATTCTCGACCGCAGCCGCAAGGGGACGCGCATCGAGCAGACGCGCGAGGTGTTCGGTTGGGCGCGGCAGGCGGGCGTGGAGACTCACGCCCACGTGATGTTGGGGATGCCGGGCGAAACCGAGGAGACGATCGAGACGACGGTCCGCTTCGTCCTCGAAATCGATCCGACGACGGTGACGTTCGGCCTGTGCACACCGTATCCGGGGACGCCCCTGTTCGATGAGGTCGCCGCGCGGCATCCCGAGATCGGCGACGGGTCCGCGACGGATCTCGCCAATCTCCACGTCGGTGCGCTCTACAACGAGCACTATACGCACGTCTCTTCGGAGTATTTGGAGAAGGCGGTTCGCCGGGCGTATCGTCGCTTCTACTTGCGCCCACGGTATTTCTGGAGGACACTGCGGCGTGTGCGCACCTTCGACGACGTGAAGCGCTTCACGCTCGCGGGCGTCCAGGTGCTCGACTTTTCCGCGCGAGGAGAATGATGACGAGTCTCGACCCGACGAGTGCGACCCGGCCGGACGTGAGCGTGGTGATCCCCGCCTTCAACGAGGCGGAAAGCGTGGGCGAAGTCGTCCGCCGCATCGCGGCGCTGAACATAGCGAACGAGATTGTCGTCGTGGACGACGGTTCGACCGACGGCACGGCGGACGCGGCGCGCGAAGCGGGCGCGCGCGTGGTGCGGCATTCGAAGAACCGAGGCAACGGGGCCGCCGTCCGCACCGGGTGCGAGGCGGCACGGGGCGAATGGATCGTGATGCTCGACGCCGACGGGCAGCACCCGGCCGAAGAGATTCCCGCCCTCCTCGAGCACTGCGGCGAGTGCGACCTTGTGGTCGGGGCTCGCGCGCCCGGAGCGAACGTCTCGCGTCTGCGTTCGTTCGGCAATCGCGGACTGATCCGATTCGCGGAATTCCTATCGCAGGAGAAGATCGCGGACCTCACTTCGGGATTCCGCGCGGTCCGGCGCGAGCCGCTCCTGGAAGTCGTTCATCTTTTCCCCCGGCACTACTCCTATCCGACGACGGTGACGATGGCGTTTCTCAAGCTGGGACGCGAAGTGCGATACGTGTCTCTGAAGACGATCGGACGCCGCCGCACGGGGCGCAGCGGGATTCGTCCGCTGCGCGACGGACTCCGCTTCCTTCACATTCTGCTGCGTTTGACAATGCTCTTCAATCCGCAACGCATCTTCACGCCCACGGGGCTTTTCCTGCTCGTCGTCGGGAGCGTCTGGGGCGTGATTCAGATCGTTCTTAGGGGAGGTGTGTTTGGCTCGTCTCTCGCGCTCATCTTGTCGGGCGTGTTCGTCTTCTTCTTCGGTCTCTTGGCCGAGCAGATCGCCCAGGTGCGGCTCGAGTTGGGCCAGCTGGCGCGAAGACGCCCTCCCGCTTCTCGCCCGGAGGAGGACTCGACGCGATGAAAGCGCCGTTCGAGAGTCTGCTCGCGTGTCCCGATTGCCGGACGGCGGCGCGCATGGAAGGAGAAAACACTCGCTGCGAAACCTGCGGGCGCGAATTCGAATCGACGGACGGCGTGCTCGTCATGATGCCGTCGGAACCCCGAGTCGATACTCGCGGCGCGGACAACCCGCACTGCCAGAAGTGGAAGAGCGTGGCCGCCGAGTCGCTCGACGAGTACTTCGAATTGGGCAACGGTGTTTTCCGCTGGATTCACCACTCGGCCCATAAGCGAGTGGCGCAGTATCCCCCTTCTCCCGAAGCGTGGACTCTCGACCTGGGGTGCGGAGGGGGCGCTCACTTCTCTTACTTCTCTGAACGCGAGAGCGTCGTGGGCGTGGACGTGAATCTCGATTCCTTACGATCGGCGAGGCGGCGATTTCCGAGAGCCCGAGTGATGCAGGCCGACGCGTGCCGCCTTCCCTTTCGCGACGGCGCATTCGGCACGATTATCTCGATCTATTCCCTGGAGCATCTCTTCTTCCTCGGCGACGTACTCGCGGAAGTCCGGCGCGTGCTCGCGGATGACGGTTTGTTTCTTGTCGGACTTCCCTGCGAAGGAGGATGGGCCTGGAATCTGGGGCGACGATTCACTTCGCAACGGACGCTTTCCAAGCGATACGGTCTGGACTACGCGCAGGCGATCGCGATCGAGCACTGCAACTCGGCGCGAGGCGTGGTTCGAGAGCTGCGCCGCTCCTTCCAGGTCGAGCGGCGGCGGTTCTTCCCGTTCGGATGGATTCCCTCGGTGGATCTCAACCTGACACTGACCCTGGCGGCGCGCAAGAGTGGGCAAAAAGCCTCATGACGATCGATCTCACCCCACCGCCTCCGCATCGGTCGAGCGAGTTCCTCCGTTTCGGCCGCGCGCTGTGTGAGCGTTTCCTTGGTTTCCTCGACATGGACCCGGAGTCGGCGACGCACGGTTGTTTCGACCGCTCCTGGTGGCACTACGGCATCCACGACACCTGCAACGCTCGCTATCAGGAGTGTGCGCTCTACCTTGCGCGTCTCGGACAGTGCCTGCCGAGTGCGCGCGATCTCTTTGCGCCGCAGATTCGGGCGGCCGCGCGGTTCTGGAGTTCCCAGCGCCATTCCGACGGCTCGGTGGACGAAGTCTATCCGTGGGAACGGAGCTTCTGCGCCACGGCGATGTCGGCCCAAGCGATCACGGCGGCGATGCTTCTGGCGGGAGACGACTTCGGCATCGACTTGCGCCCGACGGCCCGCTGGCTCGCGCGACACCCACGGGCCGACGTGGCGAACCAGCTCGCCGCCTCGTGCGCGGCGCTCTGGAACACCTCGCGCATCGCGGACGACGCGACGTTCGCTCGAGCGGCGGAAGAACAGATCGGTCTTCTGATCGCGCACCAACTTCCGACCGGTTGCTTTCTCGAATACGACGGCCCGGACGTCGGCTACGCCTCGATCACGATGAGCCTTGTGACCCAATACGCCGCCGCTTCCGGATCGGAAGCCGCGTGGGAAGCGGCGCGGCGATGCGACGAGTGGCTGCGCGAACGCGTGGCGCCGAACGGACTGTTCGAATACGCGGACACGAGTCGTCGCACGCAGTTTCTCTATCCCTCGGCCTTCGCGAGATTGCGGAGCCCCCTGCTCGAACGGATCGAGCGCGGTTTGGAGGAGAATATCATCGTCAATCCGCTTTGGATGGACGACCGTTATTCGATTCCGATGGCGACGGACTACCTGCTGACCCATCTCGTGCGGGAGGGCGTCGAGCCATGCGCATGACTCCGACGCGTTTCGTTGCTTTTCGATCGGCTCTCATCGCGTTCGGATGGGTCCCGGGATTCTCGGGTGCGCTCAAGGCGATTCTGGTGCGGCTGTTCGTCCGCACCAAGACGGGCCCGCGCTACGTCGCGCAATCCCGGTTCTTGGATCTTTCCGTCCTGGAAGAACAGGCGACGGCGTTTCACTTGGACGCGGCGTCGAACGACGACGGACGGGACGGCGGCGCGGGTCCGTCGCTTCGGTCGCTCGCGATCGGGATCGTCGTTCTTCTGGTCGTGTTCGCCGCGTGTCATGGGAAGTACGTGAAGAGCGGCTTCTTCATGTACGACGAGAATCTCTACATGCAGCAGAACACGCTGGCGACGGCGTATCTGAGTCTTGCGTTGCGCGGGAGCCTCTCGCCCCTTCTCGCCGACGATCTCCGGCGGAATGCCGCGGCGACGTTCGGCAGTTCCGTCGAGAGACTCGATGGGATGCGTCGCTCGGAGGCCGCGAGGGCGTACTTCAGGACCCTGGCGGCCGTCCACACCAAGCCTCTGTTTCACGTGCCGCTGCCTCCGATTGCGGTCCTGCTCGGTCTGCCGATGCGCGAGACGATCCAGGTGAGCGCGAATCTGATTTGCGGTTTGCTCACGGCGGCGATCTTCGGCGTTCTTTTCGCCCGACGTTTCGGGGCGGCCGCGGGCGCCGTCGCGGCGGCGCTTCCGACGTTCTCTCTCATGCACTCCTGTTATCTGCCGTCCGGGTTTCCGGTGACTGTGCAAGCGTGCCTGCTCGTGGGCGGTTTGGCGTCGTATCTGTGGGCGTCCGAATCGACGGGCCGTTCCGGCGGGGCCGGATGGGCGGCGGCGGGAGGCGCGCTTCTCGCGTTGTCGCAGCTGGCTTACCCGACGACGATGTTCTTGCTGATCGTCCTGGCGATTCTCGAGGGTCTTGCCGCGCTCGTCGTCTTGCGGCGCAGCCTGTCGACACTAGCGATTCTCGTGGGACTCGGCGTCTTCGCCGTCCTGCCGAACGCTCCATCGCTCTTCTGGTACAAGGCCGATGTGTCGCAAGGGTACGCGCTCGTCACGAACCTGAGCGAAGCGGCGCGATGGAATCTCGTCGTGACGCTCTCGGTTCTCTCGATCGCCCTTTCCATCGGGTTGCTGTTTCTGTCGCGGCGGCATGGGCGTCAGGCTTTGCGGCTCGGATGGCTGTGTTTCGCGATCGGCGCCGTGTTCACCGCGGCGAACCTTCTCTACGCTTTCTTTGGCCCGGGATACTTCTCGATGCTCCTCGTCCACGCGAACCCCGCCGCGAACCAGAAACGAGAGATCGCGGAAGCGCTCCGGATGCTGGCGCACGCCGAGGGACCGATTCTCTTTGGGATCGGCGCGTTGTGCGTCGTGAGCGGGTGGTTGCTTTTTCTCGCGCGGGCGTTCCGGGGAAAGGCGGGCCGATGGGATATCCTGGCCGTTCTGTGGTTTCCACTGACGTATCTCCTCATTCTTCAATACGGACACCATTTCGAGCGCCGCAACTACGTCGCGCTCTACACGCTTTACTTCGTCGCTTTGTTGTATGCGCCGTCGGAACTGCTGCGAACCCGACCCGGCCGCGTGAGGAGCGCGGCGAAGTGGATCGCGGCGGCGGTTTGCGTTGGACTCCTGGCGGGAAACTGGGGCGTTCGTCATCGCGCCCTCTACTGGAATCGCTACCGCGCGGCGGGGGAGTCGAGCCGCGCGTGTTCGGCAAGCGGTGTGTCCCCGATTCTTGCGATACCGCTGCGTTACTTCAATCCCGCGCCGCTTCCACAGGGCCGGGTCGAGCCGCTGTATTCCGAGCTTGCGCCCGATCGTCGTTTCGGAATCCTGGCTTGCGAATCCGCCTATTCGTCGGAGACGTTGTCTTTGAGCCTCCCGTGGGGGGCCGTTTTGCGACGGCACATGACGCCGCTTTTCCAGACAACGGCATTCATGTGTCCAATGGCCGACGGCGTATCGCAGAGGCGGAGTCTGAGGCGCGACACGCTACGGACATCGAGCTTCGACTACGTCATACGGCTCTACGGGTTGAGCCCGAACGCGGTCGCGCGATTCGTTCCGGCGACCGAAGCGTTCGATCCGGAGGGATGGCGTCCGGCTTCGGAGGCGCCCTCGACCGGCGTTTCTTCCTCGGATTTCGTGGAGAACAATCGGACGATGCTCTTGACTCGCGGTGCGAAGGTGCGGCTCTCCTCTCGGAACCTGAACGAATTGTTCGGATCGTCGAGCGGCGGACTCTTCCTGGAAGTCTACTCGAACGGCCCCGAGGAGAACGTTTTGGAAGCGGAGATCGGGAGACGGCGATTCGAGATTGCCTACCGGTCGGCGAAGGCCGTCCGGGACTGGGTTCCGCTCGCGCCGTGGGCGAGCGAGGAATCGACTACCGTGACGCTGGCCACGCGCCGCGTCGAGCAGCGTTGCGTTTGTATCACGGGACTGGGGCTGTATCCCGGTCCGTCGCCGCCGTCGCTCGAAGGCGGCGACATCGAGTGGCGAACGACGCCCCTCTCGGAATGATCGAGAAGACGGGATGCCGCGTCATGTCCGGCGTAGCCCGTTTCCAGCCCCGGCGAGCTCCGCATAGAGCCGTCGCAGGTTCTCGGTGAGGGCGTCGTATCCGTAGCGTTCGACCGCGAATTGGCGGATGACTTGCGGCGAGAATCGCGGAAGGTTCTCGATCGTCTCGCGAAGCGCCCGCGCCAGGTCCTCGACGTTGTCGTTCTCGCACAACCGTCCGACTTGGTTGTCGGCCACGATGTCTTCGGGTCCTCCGCACCGCGTGGCGACGACCGGTTTGCCGCACGCCATCGCCTCGACAAGAACGCAACCGAAAGTCTCCGTCCGACTGGACAGGACTAGGAGATCCGCCTCCTCGCGAAGGAGCTCCGCCACTTCCTCGCGCGTCTTGGGTCCGAGGAATCGCACTTGGTTGACCAGGCCGAGTTCCCCGGCGAGATCGTCGAGAACCTTCTTCTTGCCGGCCTTTTCCTCGCCCCCGATCAGGTTCAGTGTCGCATCGGGAGTCTCTCCCGCGATAATCTGGAACGCCCTAAGGAGAAGACGCAGGTTCTTGACGGGTCCGAGTCCGCCGACGAAGAAGATGCGCGGCGCTCGCGGATCGGGCCGGTGTTCGTCGGGCAGACGGAAGAGTTCCGTGTCGACGCCGTTGGGCAGGACGACGATCTTTTCGCCCTTCTCCGGACTCATGACTTCGCCCATGTTTCGTTTCAGGTCGTTCGACACGGCGATCGTCCGGTCGGCGCCGTTGAGCGCGCGTTTCGTTTGGCGGGTCATGATGGGACCGCGAAGTAAATGAGAGAACGGGCCGGTGTGCTCGGTGATAAGGAACGGAACTCCGAAGCGCCGAGCGATGGCCAGACCGGCGGTCCCGTCGAGATAGGCGGTGTGGGCGTGGACCAGGTCGAAACGGAATTCCGCTCGCACCCGGTCGAGCACGCGCATCATGGCGTTGCGATACGACCAGCCGTGCGTCCACGGACGGGCGACGACTCGGTAGGGGACGTACATGACCGGGACGCCGTCGAGTTCACGCCAGCGGACGTTGGGGAGCGCCTTGCGCGAATAGTCGAGGTTTCGGAGCCACAGCGTTCGGGGATGGCGCGAGAGGTTCATCCAGTAAGGTCGGCCCGAAAGGACGCGGGCGTCGACTCCCGCGTCGCGACGGAGCGCCCGGACCTGCTCGAGGATGAAGGAGCCGAGCGCGGGTTGATCGGGATGCGGGAACATGTGGGACAGAACGAGGACCCGGGGCGAGCGGCCGTCGGCGAGGGCGGCGGGCAACGACTTCCAGCGCGCGGGATACGTCTCGTCTGGCGAATCGGGAGGGTGCCCGACGATCCATTTCTTGACGGCGTAGAGAATCTCGCGCGTCCCGCCCCGCACGCCTCGCATCGAGCGACATTCTTCGGTTAGGGCCGCGAGGCGCTTCTCGAGGTCTTCGTGGGATTTTCGCAGGACGACACAGGCGTTCTCCGCCTTGTCGCGCTGCCTGCGCGTCTTGTCGATCTCTACCTCGGCGCGGACGGTCTCATCGTGCAGAGAGGCGACTTCCTGTTTCGAGGTCGCGATTTCCTGTTCCGCATCGGTCAGCGCCTGCTCGAGTTTCATCACTCGACGTTCCAGCGCGGCCGACGCGCTTTCGATCCTGAGACGTTCTTTCTCGGTCTGAGCGAGAGAACGTCTCAGGGCGTCCATGTCGACTCGAAGCGCCAGCCGTTCTTCGGACAGGGCGACGCGAGCGTTCTCGGCGCGGTCGCGCGCCTGTTCCACCTGAACGAGCGCGTCGCGCACGTTCGCGAGCTGGTCGTGGAGCGCGTTCTTCTCGTCGCGCAGTGCCGCGCACGATTCTTCGGCGCGCCGGCGGGTCTCCTGGGCCTGAGACAGGGCCGTCCGGAGTTCTCGCGCTTCGTCGCGGAGACGCTCTTTCTCCTTCAGGTCCGTCTCGTGGTCCTCCTGCGCGCGCCGGAGCGCGTTCTCGGCCTCGGTGAGGGCGTTGCGCAAAGACTCCGTCCCGCGACGCATCGCCTGATGTTCTTCGCACGCGGCGATATAGCTCTTCTCCGCTCGATTCCGCGCCTCTTCCGTCCGCGCGAGACCGTCGCGCAACGACTGGGTCTCGGCGCAAAGCGCCTGGTGTTCTTCGCAGGCGGCGATGTAGGTTTTCTCGGCCCGGCTCCATCCCTCCTCGGTTTGAGCCAGAGTCTTGCGCAGCGATTCCGTTTCGGCGCTCAAGGCCCGATGTTCTTCGCAGGCGGCGATATAGCTCTTCTCGGCCCGGTCTCGCGCCTCCTCGGTGCGAGTCAGCGCGGCGCGGAGCGTCTCGACTTGGGTTCGAAGCGCCTGCATCTCGTCGCGCGCCGTCTCCACCGCCGAGGCCCGTTCTTGCGCTTGAGAATACGCTTCTTCGGCCCTCGCGCGCTTCGTCTCGGTCAACTCGGAGCCGCGTCGGAGGAGATCGATCTCGCGGCGGCGTCGGTCGTCCGCCTCCCGGATCGTCTCGGCGAACTCAGCCCAATCGGCGTCGTGGGATTCGGGTTTGGGGCGAGATTTCGAGAAGAACGCTTCGAGATCCGGCAGCGGGCGCCATCCTGCGTGTTCCGTCATGAGTCCCCACGAACGCACCACGCCGTCGATCGTTCGTCGCACGATGTGGTGTCCCGGTTCGAGACGGACGGCGTTGAGTGTTCGCCGAGCGGCGTCCGAGGCGGGCCGGAGCTCGACGGAATGAAGCACGAGAGCGTCTTGGGCGACAATCTCCAGTCCCCAACCCGCCTGGTCGGGCCACCAGGTCTCGCAAACGGGAATCTCCAGAAACCGGGCGTCCTCCTGCGTGTAGCGCTTGTCCTGAAGAGCGAACGCGCGCCCGAGGAGAGGATCGAGGGAGGAGACGATCAACCGACCGCGTCCCTCGCTTTCGACGATGAGTCGATCGCCTTCTCGGGGCTCGACGGGAAAGCGGATGAGGACGAGCGACGGTTCGTCGCCCGTCCGGGCTTGGAGACCGTTGGGGGTCGCTTCCCACGGTCCCCGGGTTAGAAAGCGAGGCCGGATCGCGCCCGGCGTGAACCCAGGTTCGGCGCGTTGGAGAGCATTGGCGAGATTCACACGGAGCGCGGGGACGGAGAACGTTTCGGGAGAGAGGTCTTCGAGAGGGACCCGCCCCGGGCGACGCGAGAACAGCGCGACGATTTCCGAACGATCGTTCCACGGGCCGCGTTGCACGAGAGTCTCCGCATAACGTCGCGTGCGCAGAGCGTCGAGCGTCCGGCGCAGGGTGGAAGAAGTGGGTGGCTGGATTTGGCGTTTCGACCCGCACTCGGGGCACATAGCCTTTTCCCATGTGTGATAGAAACCCAGGTTCCGACGAAGCGCGGCGGTCGGGTCGCGCGGTCTTCCGGTCACGTCTCCCGACAGCCGGGTTTCGACGACTTTGAACCTGGCGCCGAACAGACGATCGAGGGACCGTTCGGAGAAAGATCGCCGATGATGGTTCACGTGGTAGATCGCCCCGCAATCGGCGCACCGGGCTTCGTTCGCTTCGAGTTGTTCGTTGAGGGGAACCGTGAGAAGGATGTACTTCCGAGAGACGCGCCGCAGTTCGGCCAGGGCCCGCCGGTAATCCTCTTTCGACAGATGTTCGACCACGTCGTTGGCCATCGCGAGATCGAACGATCCGTCGGGGAACGGAAGGTCCGCGATCGACCCGACCCGCGTTTCCCGGCGGACGTGTTGGAGGGCCGTTTCGCTCACGTCGAGTCCGACGACGCGAAGGCGTTCGGGCAGGGCGTTCGCGATGTAGCCGTCGCCGCAGCCGGCGTCCAGGACGCTCTCGACGTCGTCGGGCAACAGACTGAGAACGTCCGCCAGGACCTGGCGCTGGTACGGTTCCGGCGCCTGTCCCCAGATTTCGGGCTGATCGAAGTATTGGGTGTCAGCGTCCAAGATCGATCTCCGCCTCGAAGGGTTGCACGCACAACCCTTTCTCGTAAACGTGTTCTACGCCTTGTACCACTTGGAAATGGATGCATCGGTCGAGGACGTGATAGCTTTCGGGTTCCCGCCCGTCGGGACGCAGGAACTTGAAGATCGCCGCGCTGGCGACGTAGGCGGACTTGCCCAAGACAAGCCGGTCGATCCGAAACGTCGCGCGCCCCTTGCCCGGCGGCACGCGGGGCGAGCCCATTGTCCGCGAATCGACGATCCACTGGGTGGCGCACCGGCCGTCGGGCAGATAGGCGCAGAACACGAAGACGGGATCGGCCAGCTCGGCCTCGGCTTGGAATTCGATCTCGACCCGCATCGGTTCGTCGGGATGAAAGACGCGCGTGTCCTCGCCCTGGGCGTTGAGCATTCGCACCTGGAGAATCTTCGCCCCTCCCGCGCCGTATTCGTGGCGGACGGGTTGTTGAGGCGCGTGCTCGGCCGGACGTTCGGCGGCGGACAGAAGAGCGGTTTCTCCGGACGGCGCGGCGGCGCCGAGCGCTTGCTTTCCGGGTCGGAGAAGGGCGCTCGAAAACTCGAGGCGCGTCGCCACGCCTTCGCCCGTAGCGACGGGGCCGATCGGGACATAGGCCTCGCCGTTGTACGCCTCGACGGCGATGCCCTCATGAGTGACGGAGGCTTCGATGTCGAGTTGAAGGCGTTGCGTCTCGCCCTCGCGCAACAGAGTGCGCGGCACGGCGAACTCGAAGGGGGCGTGGCCGTAGCGCCCCTTGTAGTCGCCGTACTCGCGATAGGGCCGACTGTTGCGATCCTTGGCGGCGGGTCCCCAGTCCATGTAGCCGGGAGTGTCCATGAGGTAATTCATGTGATCGGCCGAATTGTCCATCGGGCTCCCGACCGCGATTCGGGCGGCCTCCTGCTCGTCGACCGAGAGGGTCAGGCCGTAGATGCGCTGTCCCGGCGGCGGGGGAGGCGATCCGGGACAAACAAAGTGGAACAAGGTCTTTTCGTAAACGTCCTCGTCCCGTTCGAGGAAGAGGGCCTGTTTCTTCAGGACTCTCAGGTCGCGCGCGCGGAGCCGCGTTTCCTCGTCGCGCCGCACCATCGCCATGTAGTCCTGGATCGTATCGAGCGGCGCGCCGTCGCGATGCACCTGGCCGCGATGAATCCAGAGGACGCGCTCGCACAGGGCCTGGACGCTGTTCAGGTCGTGGCTGACGAAGAGGACCGTCGCGCCCGATTCGTGGGTGAGTTGCTTCATCCGTTCGACGCATTTGCCCGCGAAGTAGGCGTCGCCCGCGCCCAGGACCTCGTCGATGATGAGGATTTCGGGCCGAATGGCCGAGGCGGTCGAGAAAGCCAATCGGGCCGCCATCCCCGCCGAATAGGTCTTGAGAGGGTGGTCGATGAAATCGCCGAGTTCCGCGAAGTCGACGATATCCTCCTCCATCTCGCGGATCTCGGACGAGGAGAATTCGTTGAGCGACAACGACGCCCGGATGTTCTCGCGTCCCGTGAATTCCGGGTGGAAACCGGTCCCGAGTTCGAGCAAGGCCTGAATCTGTCCCGAGACCTCGACGCTCCCTTCGGTCGGCGCAGCGACGCCGGTGACGATCTTGAGCAGGGTGCTTTTGCCCGCGCCGTTCTGGCCGATGATGCCGATTCTCTCCCCCTTGGTCACGCGCAGGTCGATGCCGCGCAGCGCCCAGAACTCCTGGAAGACGAGTTTGGGTCCGAACGGACGGCGGCGGAGACCGAACGCGTCGAACACCCTGTCCGCCGGATGGCGGAAGAGTTTGTACATCTTCCCGAGCTCTTTGAGGCGGATGGCCGAATCGTTCATTTGGACGCCTTCAGACGTTGTCGGCGAACACACGCTTCATCCTGCGGAAGAAGGCGTATCCGCCGAAGAAGACGAGCACGGCGAGAACTCCGAGCACTTCGAGAAGGATCGGGTCGGGGAAACGACCGAGCAACAGACATTGCTGACACGCGACGATGACGTAGTACAAGGGGTTGAACATCATCCACGGCAGAACGCTCGCCGGGATGTCGACCGCCTTCCAGGCGATCGGGCTGATCAACATCAACATCAACGTGACGACGCCGACGATGTTTTGCAGGTCGCGGAAATAGACGTTGAGGCTCGACAGAATCCAGGCCACCCCTACCGACAGGGCGATTTGCAGCAGCCAGACGAGCGGCAGAACGAGAACCCAGATCGTCAACTTGCCGAAGACGGCCAGACACACCAGCAGCATCGCCGTACCGACCACCTGGGTGCACTGCCCGACGAGGACCGCCTTGACGGGGACCAGTTCGATGGGGAACAGGGTGTTCTTGATCAGGTTCGCGTTCTGCGTGACCGAGACCACGCCGCCCGCCAACCCTTCGGCGAAACCGATGAACGGAATCAGGCCGCAGAAAACGAGAAGCACCTGGTCGATCAAGGCGGGATCGGAAAGATCGCCTGCGCGCTTTCCCATCAGGATGTAGATGAAGACCGAGTAGACTCCGAGGAACAGGAGAGGATAGAAAACGAGCCAGGCGAGCCCGAGAATCGAGCCGGCGTAACGCGCCTTGATCTCGTTCCACGTTGTTCGACACAACATGGCGCGGTGCTTGGTGAGCAAACACAGAGGGCCGGACTTCATATTCGTTCTCGCTCCCGGGATCAGATTAGGCTCGGGGGTCCTAGCCCGTCAACGTTTTTGACTGTCAGAAACCAGTGGAGTCCGTCCGCTTCCTCCTGTAGAACCGTGCTGTAGCGAGACGAACCCATTGAATCGCCGCGGCGAAGGATCGGTATGTCGCGAATCCTCGTACTCTCCGCCCACGGAACGCAGCTCGACCGGCGAATCGTCGGCGAGACGAACGCTTTGGTCGAATCGGGGCGCGATGCGACGCTCGTTTCCGTCCCCACCCGCATCGAGGCCGAGGGACTCGACCCGCGCGTGCGGGCGGTGGTCGAGTCGGGTGGCGAGTTCGAGAGTTCTTCGTCCGCGCGTCGCGTTGCGCGACGCCTCCCCTCGGGACTCTACGGTCTCGCGCAGAGCTTGTGGTATCTGTTCGGGAGCGGCCCTTCGCCTCACAACACGGCTTACTTTCTGCGCAACGTCCCGGCGGGCGAGACGTTCGACGCGATCCACTGTCACGACCTGAAAACCCTGCCCGCGGGGATCGAGGTCCGCAAGAGACAGTGTCCGCGCGCCCGGCTCATTTACGACGCGCACGAGTTCTTCCCCTTCCAGACGATCAATCCGTTCTTTCAGCGTTATTGGACGCGGATCGAACGCGCGTGTCTATCCGAAGTGAATCTCGCCATCGCCGTTAACCAATCCATCGCCGAGGCGATGGCGGGCTTGTACGGGACGGCGATTCCCGAGATTCTTTACAACAGCTGCGCCGAGCCGTGTCCGGCACCCGCGGGTAACGGGGATTTCGCGAAGCATTTCGGCTCGCCCTCCTCGGCGGGGCGAAAGATCGTCTTTCAGGGGAACCTGTCGGCCGATCGGAACCTGAGGAACCTGACGCTCGCCTTCCGGCATCTCGAGGGACGGGCGAGTCTCTTCTTCCTGGGCGAGGGGACGGAGAAAGAGCGCTTGCGGTCTCTCTGTCGCCGCAAGAGAATCTCGAACGTCCATTTCGGCGCCTGGACGTCGCACCGGCGCATGATGGCGTTTGTCGCGGCGGCCGACGCGGGAGTGATCCCCTATCGCGAGAGCGGGATGCTCAACAGTCTGTATTGCACGCCGAACAAGCTCTTCGAGTTCATCGAGGCGGGCGTCGCGGTGTGCGCGAGCGACCTGCCCGAGCTGCGCCGGATCGTGCGCGAAGGCGAAATCGGCGACGTGTATCCTATGGGGTCGGAGCGCGAGATCGCCGCGGCGCTCGACGCGTTCCTCGCGCGGCTCGACCGCGGCGAGTTCCGGCCCGAATCGTTCGACCGGGCCCGCGAGCGATATTCGTGGAAAACGCAGGCGGCGAATCTGATTCGGTGGTATGAACGATTGGGGGTCTAGCCATGTGCGGGATCGCGGGAATCTTCAATCCGTCAGGCGGGGCGATCGACCGGCTGGGCGAACGCCTCGAGCGGATGAACGCCCTGCAGAAGCACCGCGGACCCGACGACGAAGGTCTCTGGCTCGCGCCCGACGCCGCCCTCGGGATGGGCCACGTTCGGCTCAGCGTTCTCGATCTCTCGGAACGCGCGCGCCAACCGATGCGCGAAGACGAGGCCGACCTCACTATCGTCTTCAACGGCGAGATCTACAACTTTCGCGAGCTGCGCGCCCGCCTCGAATCCAAGCACCGCTTTCGGACGCAGTCCGACACCGAGGTGATCCTCAAGGCCTATATGGAGTGGGGCGAGGCCTGTCCCGAGTACCTGCGCGGGATGTTCGCCTTCGCGATCTGGGACGCCCGCCGCCGACGGCTCTTCCTCGCGCGCGATCGTTTCGGGATCAAGCCGTTGTACGTCGCCTGGTCGGGCGAGACGCTCTATTTCGCCTCCGAGATCAAGGCGCTCTTTTCGTTCCTTCCCGACGTGCGGATCGACCGCTCGGGACTGCGCGATTATCTGACCTTCCAGTTCTGCCTGCGCGGCAAGACCCTGTTCGAGAACATCGAGGAGGTCGCGCCCGCTACGTGGCGGACGGTCGATTCCGAGGGGACGCGGTCACACACCTACTGGAAGGTACGGTACGACCTCGACATGGAGCACGGCGAGGCGTGGTTCGTCGAGCGATGCCGCGAGCTCATGGAGGACTCGATCCGCGCGCACGTCGTGAGCGACGTTCCCGTGAGCGGCTATCTGAGCGGCGGCATCGATTCGAGCGGCATCGCCGCCCTGGCCCGACGCGCGACGGGCGCCGACGATTTCATGGCGTTCCACGGCGTCTTTCGCGGATACGGCGAACGGTTCGACGAAAGCGGGTTCGCGCGCGACGTCGCGCGACGCGAAGGGATCGACCTGCGCGAGATCCCGGTGTCGAGCGACGACTTCGTCGATGCGTTCGACCGCCTGATCTATCACATGGACTTCCCGGTCGCCGGGCCCGGCTCGTTCCCTCAGTACGTCGTCTCGAAGTACGTGAAAGGGAAACGCAAGGTCGTCCTAGGGGGACAGGGCGCGGACGAAATCTTCGGCGGGTACGTTCGATACCTGATCGCTTACTTCGAGCAGTGCCTCAAAGGCGCGGTGGCGGGCGAGAGCCATTCGCCGCGTTTCATCGTCACCTATGAGTCGATCATCCCGAATCTCCAGTCGCTCGCCGGATACGAGCCTCTGATGCGCCACTTCTTCAGCGCCGGGATGTTCGACGACTACGACCGCCGTTACTTCCGCCTGATCGACCGCAGCGCCGAGGTGCGCGACGAAGTGCGGTGGGACGCTTTCCCGCGCGACTACGACGTGTACGAAGAGTTTCGCCGCGTGTATTTCTCCAACGAGATCGGGAGCCGATGCTACTTCGACAGCATGCTCCACTTCGACTTCCTCACGCTCCTGCCCGCGCTGCTCCAAGTGGAGGACCGGACGAGCATGGCGCACGGCGTCGAGTCGCGCACCCCGTTCCTCGACCATCCGCTGGTCGAGTTCGTGGCGACGATCCCGGCGAACGTGAAGTTCAGGGGGGGCGAGCTCAAGCGTCTGCCCAAACTCTTCTTCGGCGACACCCTGCCCGCGAGCGTCCTCGGGCGCAAGGACAAGATGGGATTCCCGGTCCCGCTGGTGCAATGGTACGGCGACGCGCTCAAGGAGTTCGTCGAGAAGGCGTTCGGCGAACCCTCGCAGGCGGCGCGGGAGTTTCTCGATTTCGACGCGATCCGGCGGGGTCTTCCGAGCGAGCCGAGTTTCGGCCGCAAGATCTGGGGTTTCCTCTGCCTCAACAGCTTCTGCCGCCAGTTCCTCGACAACCGTAGACCGTTCGTTTGAGATGAAGACACTTCCGGGATTCTCGGGAATGACGGATGTGTTGGCCAACTGAAGTTGGGACAACAAACGGACAAGCGTAGCCCGTGTGGGTTCTTTGTTTGTTGTTCCAACTTCAGTTGGCCAGAGTCAACGACAACTCGAGAGATCGGCGTCGGCAAGAGGTATTCTCCGCATTCAGGAAAAGCCTCAGGTTTCTTCCTCGGGGTTTGAGGAAGGGCAGAGAAGGATTGAGAGGATCTTGTCCGCCGCGTGGCCGTCGCCGTAGTCGGCGATCGGGCGGCCGGGGGAGGCGTCGCGCGCGGCCTGGGCGATCGCGTCGGCGTCGGCGCCCGCCAGGGTGTTCCATCCGGCCTCGACAGTCTCGACCCATTCGGTCTCGTCGCGCAACGTGACGCACGGCACGCCGTGGAAGTAGGCCTCCTTCTGAACGCCGCCGGAGTCCGTGAGGATCGCGCGCGCCTCCTGCTCGAGCCGGATCATGTCGAGAAACGAGACGGGCTCGACGGTGCGGAGACGCTCGGCGCGTTTCGCGAACCCGAATCGTTCGATCCGCTCGCGCGTGCGAGGGTGGAGCGGCAAAACGACCGGCACGGACTCGGCGACGCGGCCCAGGCCGTCGAGAATGGCGGCGAGGCGTTCGCCGCTATCGGTGTTTTCGGCGCGGTGACAGGTGGCGAGGGCGTAGCCCTTCGGCGCGAGACCGAGGCGATCGAGAACGTCGCTGTGTTGGCGGGCGAGGTCTCCGAAGGCGAGCGCGGCGTCGTACATCACGTCGCCCACCGCGTGAACTCCGTCGGCGATCCCCTCGCTCGCGAGGTTCTCGACCGCCGCGCGGGTGGGGCAGAAGAGAAGGGTCGAGACGTGGTCGGCGACGAGACGGTTGATCTCCTCGGGCATTCGTTTGTTGAAGGAACGCAGCCCGGCCTCGACGTGCGCGACGGGGACGTGGAGTTTCGCGGCGGCCAGCGCGCCGGCGAGAGTCGAATTCGTGTCGCCGTAGACGAGGACCCAGTCGGGACGGCGCGCGACGATCTCGGCCTCGAGGCCGCGGAGCATGGCGGCGGTTGTCTCGCCGTGGGTGCCCGACCCGACGCCGAGATTGACGGCGGGACCGGGGATCTCCATCTCGTCGAAGAAGGCCTGGCTCATTCCGTGATCGTAGTGCTGACCCGTGTGGACGATTTCCTCGACTACGGGTGGGGCCGTGGGGAGGGCGGCGGCGTTGTGTCGGGCGACGGCGCGGCTCACCATGGCGGCCTTGATGAATTGGGGCCGCGCGCCGACGACGGTGAGAATCTTCACTTTCGTCACCCTTGTCGCTTTCTTCTCTTTGCGCCTTGGCGGCTTTGCGTTACACTTCTTCTGAGATATGTCCGAAGCGCTACCGGACTATCGCATATTCGCCAAACGCCAACAAGCCGATTCGAAGCGTATGAACCCCGACCCCTCGTCTCCTCAAGTCTCACCGGTCGTATCCGTCGTCGTTCCGGTGCGGAACGAAAGCGACATGATCCGCGCGTGTCTCGAGTCGATTCTGGCTCAGAAGGACGTGCCGGGCGGGTTCGAGGTCCTCGTGTGCGACGGGATAAGCGACGACGGGACCGACAAGATCGTCGCGGAAATCGCGCGGCGCGATCCGCGGGTCCGGTTGATCGCCAATCCACGGCGCATCGTCTCGACGGCATTGAACGAAGGGATTCAACGGGCGCGGGGAGAGATCGTCATCCGGGTCGACGCCCACACGCGGATCGCCGACGACTACGTGGCGCGGTGCGTCGAGACCCTGCGCGAGACGAAGGCCGACAACGTCGGCGGACCCTGGCGCGCTGAAGCCGGCGAGTCGGTTCTGTCGCGCGCCATCGCCGCGGCGTTCCAACATCCGTTCGCCGTCGGCGGGGCTCGGTGTCGCGATCTCGATTACGAAGGGCGGGTCGATACGGTCTATCTCGGGTGTTGGCGCAACGCGCTTTTCAACGAAGTCGGTTGGTTCGACGAGGAGTTGATGCGAAATCAGGACGACGAGATGAACCTGCGCCTGACGCGGGCGCACAAGAAGATTTGGCAATCGCCCGCGATTCGGTCGTGGTACGTGGCGCGCGGTTCGTTTCGGTCGCTCTGGCGGCAGTACTTCGAGTACGGGTTCTGGAAGATTCGCGTGATGCAGAAGCACGGTCGAGCGGCGTCGATCCGGCACTGGGTCCCGCTGGCGTTCGTCTGCGCGCTTCTTGTCGGGATCCCGTTGGCGTTCGTTCACGTCCTTTTCGCGCGGTGTCTCGCGGCGGGCGTGGCGGTGTATCTCGCGTGCGTTCTGGGGGCGTCTATTCAGGCGGCGGCCAGGAACGGGTGGGTGCTGCTGGTCGCGCTTCCGGTCGTCTTCCCGATCTTCCATCTATCCTACGGATTCGGAAGTCTCTGCGGCGCGTGGCGGTTCCTTCGGTCGAGACGCGGCGGCGCGGCGCGAACGAGATGAACGCTTCCGTTTCCTTTCGCCGTTTGCCGCTTCCGCTTTTTCCGCGGGAGGGGTGACGGGGAGTGAAGGCTTCGCGATTTCTTCCACTGCCGACCGTTCCAGTGCGGATTCCTCTCGCTCCGCATCCAGCCGCATGAACCGATCGACCCCGGTGATGTATCGGACCGCGACGTTGTGCGCGCGGGCGATTTGCCGCACCCAGGCCATCTCGTGGGGGCCGAGGCGTTCGGACGAGACGACGAACGTATCCACGCGGTATACGTTGAGGACGTCTTCGAGCTCGTTGAGCGTCCCCAGAATCTCGATCTTCGAGACGGTATAGAACCGATCCCGTGTCTCGTCGCTGATGATGCCGACGATCGAGTAGTCGACGTGGCTGCGTTGCAGCGCGGTGATGAACAGGTCGAGGTCGGGCGCGAGACCGATCAGGAGCACGCGGTCGCGCCGGACCTCGGGAAGCGAGCGCCAGCGCAACCACCAAGTGAGAACGAAGAACGCCATGAGCGACGCGGTCAGGACGACGATCGAGAGGAGGACGGCGGGGCGCGAGTAGTCGCGCACGTCGAGGAGGAGCGAGACGACCACGAGGAACAACGCGCCTTGGGCGAGCATGATGGCGGTTTGCTTCATCTTGACCTTGAGATAGTAGACGAGTCGTCTTGGGACTTCCTGGAAGGTCGCCATGTAGATGAGCGGCGCGGCGACGGCGAGCGCGGCGACGGCCCAGATCGTTCGCGCGAAGTCGGCGGCGGCTTCGGACGGGCGAGGGACGGCGAAGGCGATGAGAAGAATCGAGCACAGGACCAAAAAGGCGACGGCGACCGCCTCGAAGACGACCGCTCGGACGATGTCGCGGCCGGTCAGGAGCTTGCGTTTTTGAGTGTATTGATACTCGACGTAGGCCAGGAGCGTCAGGCCGAGAAAACGGAAAACGAAGTCGATGCTGTAGACCAGTCTCGAGAACTCCCGGGCGTCGAGGATCAGAAGGACCAGGATCATCAGGAACGACCCGACGACGCAGCTCTTGAAGAACGCCGTCACGTCTTCGAGCGTCAGGCTCCCGAACATGCGGCGATGGACGCGCAGCGACAGGAACACGAGCGGATACACAACGATCGGAATGGGGAAGCTGAGTCTGAAGATCCGCGCGTCGGTCACCGGCATGGCGTCCGGATACCGGAGCCGGTAGGCGGCGTAGAGACTCAGGATGGAGACTAGCGTATAGGAGACGAGCAGATAGAGGCTCCGGGCCGTCGAGATCGTCGAATCGCGTGTGATCGTCCCGATTAGCGTGCGAAAGAGCGCTCGCATCAGGATGGTGAGGTTGTAGAGAAGCGAAGCGTTCTCGATGTACCGGATGTCGCAATCGAGTTTGTCGGGCAGGATACGGCGGACGTAGAAATCCTCGCGGTCGCGACAGTCGGGCGGATAGAGCTCGGACTCGTTGCGATGGAGGACCTGGCTGGGGCCGATCAAGCCGGGCCGGACGGAAAGGACGTCCTTCCATTTCTCGGGATAGAAGCGCGTGAACTCCTCGAGTTCGGGTCGAGGGCCAACGACGGCCATGTCGCCCTTGAGGACGTTGAGGAG
The DNA here is from genome assembly GCA_016931035.1 of Candidatus Sumerlaeota bacterium. GTDB lineage: Bacteria > Sumerlaeota > Sumerlaeia > UBA8349 > UBA8349 > JAFGFN01. The sequence goes on along the minus strand of JAFGFN010000026.1, from coordinate 62,275 downwards.
TTGGGGGAGCTCGTCGAGCTTCGTTCGTTCGAGCCAGCGTCCGACGACGGTGAGGCGGCTGTCGTAGCGCGACGTGACGGCGGGCCCTTGGTTGGCGAGCCCCTCGCGCATCTTGCGGAACTTGAACATCGTGAACGGAACGCCGCCGCGCCCGACGCGTTTTTGGAGAAAGAGGACGGGGCCGCTCGAATCGATCTTGATCAATAAGGCGATCAAGAGCGCAAGCGGAGCGAGCAGCACGAGCGCGACGAGGGAGAAAGCGATGTCGAAAGCGCGAATCATGAGTCGCAAGCCTGTTGCCCTAGTGTACCGCCCCGGGAGTAATGTCGGCTGTCACGTTTCCTGCGAGAAGCGGCAGGAAACGCGCCCGCCCTTGGTCTTTTTGTCTCGCTTACCCCGCGCTAAAGCACGGGGCAAACGGGGAGCCTGCTGAAGCAGGCCGACTTGAATTTCCCATACCGCGGCAATGGTCCGTTTACTCCGGTGGGGCAGACCGCGAGCCTTTCTCGGTACAGGCTTCAGCCTGCCTCTTATGGCGCCCGCCCCGCGGCGGGGCGGTCCCTCGCCAAGAGCGAAAGCGCCTTGTCGAGACATTCCTTCGCCCGGTCTTCCTTGCCTAGGCGGGCGTAGCAGTTCGCCAGCATCCTCCAAACGTCGAAGGTCGCGAATCGCGGTCCCAGGCGCACGATTTCTTCGAGGTATCGCGCCGCCGTTTCCAAATCCGACCTCTTGAGCGCGACGGCGACCAGATTGCCCAACGCGACGGCATCGTTGGAGTGAAGCGACACGGCTTTGCGGGCGAACGTCTCGGTGGCGTCGAGACGCCCCGCGCGAAGCGCCGTGCTCGACGTCTGGTTTGTCAGAATGTGAATCACGTTCGGCTCGAACTGCATCCAGGGTAGCACGTCACGCGCCAAACGGTCGTAGTCCGGACTCAGGCCGATCCGAGGGTTTCGTACGGTCTCCTTCCAGAACTGGAAATCGCCCCATACCGTCATGCCCGCGGCGACCGCAAGCGCGGCGAGTCCGACCACTGCCGTGAAACGGAGAGCGCCCCGCGCCCAACGGTTCAGGTCGAACCGCTTCCAGGGATGGCGGGCGTTCCGGTCGTTGATGACGGCGATTATACCCGCAGTCCAAATCTGGGTCGATACCTTTTCCGAAAGGAACGTGACGGACAGCATGAGCGTGAGCGCAAAGACGGCGGCGCCCGACGCGAGAATCAGGCTTTCGTCTTGGCGTTGCCTGTAGACGAGGGTTGCGAGATGGACGGCGAAGGCCAGGACGATTCCGAGTCCGACGACCCCCAGATCGACGTAGCACTGAAGAACGTCGCTGTGAATCTCGTAATTGAGCGTGAAGATCTTGTCTTCGGGGTTGTACGGCGTCGCGACGATCGGGTAGTTTCCCCATCCACAGCCGAGGAGAGGGTTCGTCCCGACGCTCAAGGCGAGCCGCCACATCGCCAGGCGTTTGTTCGTTTTGAGATCGGAAAGGGTGGACCGGAAGGACTGGAGAAGGGTGTCCTTATAGACCGGCATCCCGCCGTAGCCGTCGCCGCGACCCTGCGTCTTGACGCGCGACGAGGGGCGCACGACGAGGCCCGCCGCGAGAACCACGCACGCCGTCGCGACCAGGATCGGGAGACTGCGTTTGCGGCGAAGCGCTCTCCGCGCGCCTCCGAAGGCGGCGATCAGCGCGAAGGCGAGGGCGAGGGCCAGCCACGCGCTTCGCGTCCGGGTGAAGAGAAGGAACGCCGCGCCGAGCCCAAGCGCGACGAACGGGACAACCATCGCCCGGCCGTCGGCCTTGAGGAAACGCCACAGGACGAGAGGAAACGTCGCGGCGAGGTATTCGCCCGCGTAGTTTCGGTTGCCGAGTGTCGAAGAGGGGAGACCGGTGCTCTCGATCCACCCAAGGAAGTCCTGCTTCGGGAACCACGGCTTGAGACACTCGATCGGGAGGATGAACTGCAGACATCCGATAAGGCAGACGACCGAGAAGAGAACGCAATAGGCCGTCCAGAACGTTTCCGATTCCCAGAAACGAGTGCGTTGCGCGACGAGATAGGCCATCGAGGGGAAGAAGAACAGGGCGATCCATCGCTCGACCGTCACGCGGGGACTGGGCGCCCAGATTGCCGAAGCGAGTCCCCAGAGCCCGAAAGCGAGCCAGATCGCGCCCAGCGGGGTGAGACCGAACGGGCGATCCGATCCGCGCCGCGTGAACAGAAACGCAAGGGCGAGAAAGACGGCGCTCCACACTGTTTTGGGGAGGTAATTGCTCGAAAGAACGTCGGAGACTTGGACGAAGACTCCGAGAAGAATCAGGAGCCACCAAATGTGGGCGAAATGTCTCGACTCGACCCGATTCCCGAGTCGGGAATCGAGCTCCGTCTCCTTCCTGTGTCGCGAATTCCTCGCCATCCGCTCGCGAGTCCTTCCGAGACGACGTTCAACGTTCAGGCTTCGGCCTGCCGCGACCGCGGGCGCTCTACTTGAAACTGTCGTAGGGGCGTTTCCCTATCGCCAAGTCCTCGGGCAGAGGAGCTTCTTCGTCCAGATCGAGACATCGCAGGACGCCCGGGACCGCTTCTTTGTAGCGATACCCGCTCTCGGGACAGGTCATCACGCCTTCGGCGTCGGGATTCTGGAGCGGCAGCCCGTGGCGGCTCATCCATCCCGTTTGCCGCGCCGGGACCCCGACCATCAACGCATAGTCGGGGACGTTCTTCGCAACGACGGCGCCGGCGGCGATGAAGGCGTAGCGTCCGATCTCCACGCCGCAAACGATGGTGGCGTTCGCCCCGATCGACGCGCCGCGCCGGATCGTCGTCTTCTCGTAGAGCGAATGCCGTACGACTTGGGAGCGCGGGTTCGTGACGTTGGTCAGAACGCACGACGGTCCGAGGAAGACATCGTCTTCGATGACGGCCCCGGCGTAGATCGACACGTTGTTTTGGACCTTGACGTTGTTGCCGATGAGCGCGCCCCCGTCCACGTTGCAGTTCTGGCCGAGAATGCAGCGCTCGCCGATCCGGGCGCCCTTCATGACGTGAGAGAAATGCCAGATCTTCGTTCCCGCGCCCACCTCGGCGCCTTCGTCCACGTAGGCGCTCTTGTGAACGAAGTAGTCCTTCGAAGGTTGAGGCGCGACGGGCGACCCGGCGAGGAGACTCACGGTGGCTTGTTCGAGGATTTCGAGGACCTCGACGGCGCTGCGTCCGTCCGCGAGTTCGACGGGGTTGCCGCCCAGGCAGTCCACGAAGTAGGTCAGCTCGTTGGTCAGAGGGAGAGTCCGGTCGTAGGGGATCGCCTCGGTCGCGCCGTCGCGCTTGACCGGTTCGCCTTGGACCCAGTCGATCCCCTTTTCGTGAAAGAGAAGATCCTTACTCTCGCTCGAATCGTCGAACGAGAGCATCCCTTTGGAACCGATGGCGACGAGGCGGTGTTCCTTGAACGGGTGGAGCCAGCTGACGAAGATGTGTCCGACCACGTTGTCGGGGTAGGAGAGGACCGTCATCGTGGTGTCGTGGATGTGGGGCTGGAGAAAGGCTCCGCCGCGCGAGGTCACCTGCGTCGGCATCGCCCCGATGAGGTGTTGGAAGATCGAGATGTCGTGCGGGGCGAAACTCCAGAGGATGTTCTCTTCCGTTCGCACCGCGCCGAGGTTGAGGCGATTGCTGTAAAGATACTCGAGTTTGCCGATCTTGCCGGCGTCGACGAGTTCCTTGATCTTGGCGATGGCGGGATGGAAGAGGAGAACGTGGCCGACCATCAGCTGGACGCCCTGCCGCCGGGCCAGGGCGTCGAGTTCTCTCGCCTCCGACGCTTTTAGCGCGATCGGCTTCTCGACCAGGACGTGTTTCTTGTCGCGCAGAAGGAACGACGCGATCTCGAAATGCGTCGCGGCGGGCGTGGCGACGGTGAATCCGTCGAACTCCTCGCGCACGGCGTCGCGGACGTTCGGGAAGGTCTTGGCCTCGGGGTAGGACTGGGCGAGACGCGCGAGGGTCTCGTCGTTCGCCTCGACGATGCCCCCGAGGCAGTCCATCGTGTGCAACGTCTGGATGTGGTTGCGTCCCCAGCGTCCGGCCCCGACGACGCAGACTTTCTTACTCATAGAATGCCTCGATCTTCTCGATAACGTAATCCTTCATCCCATCGGTCAGTTCGGCGTAGATCGGCAGGGCGATGGTGCGGCGCGCCGCGCGCTCGCTGTGCGGGAAATCGCCCGTCTTGTAGCCCAGGTGGGCGAAGCATTGCTGTTCGTGGAACGGGACGGGATAGTAGACCTCGTTGCCGACGGCGTTCGCGTCGAGGTGTTTGCGAAGGGCGTCGCGACGGTCGTCGGGGACCGCCAGGACGTACTGATTATAGATGTGCGAGTCGGGTCCGTAGGCGACGTGGGGCTTCTTGAGGCCGGGAACGTTCAGATGCCGGTCGTAGTACGCGGCGTTGGCGCGGCGTCCGGCGTGCCAGGTATCGAGATGCGGCAACTTGACCAGAAGGACGGCGGCCTGTATCGCGTCGAGCCGGAAATTCCCGCCGACGAGCGAATGGTAGTACTTCGGTTGGGCCCCGTGGTTTCGCAGAAGGACGATCTTGTCGGCGAGGGCCGCGTCGTCGGTCGCTACCATGCCGCCGTCCCCGAGGCAACCGAGGTTCTTGCTCGGGAAGAACGAGAAGCACCCGACGGTTCCCATCGCGCCGGCTTTCTTGACGCCCGACTTCGACGGATAGGTCGCCCCGATGGCCTGGGCCGCATCCTCGACCACCGGGACGCCGTAGCGTCGCGCGATTTCGAGAATCGGGTCCATGTCGGCGCACTGGCCGTAGAGATGCACCGGAACGATGGCCTTGACTTGGCCGACGCGGGTTGTCTCGCGTTCGAACCATTCTTCGAGCGCGGCGGGGGAGATGTTGTAAGTGTCGGGATCGATATCCACGAACGCGGCGGTCGCGCCGAGACGCGCAACGACGCCCGCCGTGGCGAAAAACGAATAGGGCGTCGTCACCACAATGTCGCCCGAGCCGACGCCGAGCGCCATCAGGGAGACTAGGAGGGCGTCGGTGCCCGACGAGACGCCGACGGCCCGGGCCGCGCCGACGTACTCGGCGATCCGCGTTTCCAACTCCTCGACCTTAGGCCCCATGATGTAGCGGGTCGAATCCACGACCTCGAGGACGGCCTCCTTGATCTCGCGTTCGATCGGCGCCAGCTGCGCTTTCAGATCCAGCAGGGGTACTTTCATCGTTTCTTCTCTCTAGATGTGTCGGTCCGACGGCCGTCGCGATGCGCGCGCTCGGTCCGTCCGAACGAGCGGTCTGTGTCCGGAAAGACGGGAAGAAGAAGGGTCTCTGGACACTGGCAGAGATCGTATCACCGCCCGAGTGCGCGACACAACCCGATTCTCCTGCGGTTCCGGAAGTGCGTGTACGACGGGGATGGGGGAAGCGGCGAAGTCTGCGGACTCTCGGGGTCGGTCTGTGCTGCACAAACGACAACGTCCATACAACGCGTCGGATTGGACTTCTTCGGCCCGTTCTTCTTTTCGGCCCCAACGGGGCCGCAGCCTACAGCCCAAGGTTGCGCCGCCCGGCACGGCGAAGCGGAGCGGAGCCGGGCAGGCGCTACCTTGGGTCACGTACGTCCCAATTCAGACAACCCCAACGGGGTTGTGGCGCAATGGGCCAATAGGCCACAACCCGTTCCGGGTTGAAGAACGAAAATGGGGTCGCGTGTTCCTGGGGTAGCCGCGTTGCGCGGCTTCGCTGCGCTCGGCCGCGCCGCGCCAACCCCAGGCCGGAGGCTGGCACGCCTTTGGCGTGCACAGAGGAAGGCGAACGGAACATGCCGCCCGTTCTGCGCCGCTCACCCTCCGGAAGCGTGGGGGGGCCTTTGGGGATTTCCGGGGAACGAGGGAGCCGTTGGCCAGCTGAAGCTGGAACGACAAACAGACGGGCCTGACCGATTCCGATTCTTCGTTTGTTGTTCCAACTTCAGTTGGCCGGAGTCAACGACAGCCCAAGAAATCCCCGCGGAGAAGGAGCCTCCTCCCTTTTCGAGCGCGCGTGTCCGGGTTCTTCCCCAAGATTCCCAGGAGAGCCGTGTGGATATGCCGTTTGACGGGACGCGAGGAATGGACCTATGATGTCGGTCGAACCCGAGGCGGGGCTCGATCTCCCCGGATGCGCGATCTCTCTCGCCGGTCGTTTTTCGCCCTCATGCGAATTCTTCTCGTCACCGACAACTATCTTCCTCACCTCGGCGGGTCGCGCGTTTACTACCACAACCTCTTGAGCCGCCTCGACGGCTTCGAGACGCTCGTCCTGACCCGCCGCATCCCGGGTTGGCGCGAGTTCGACTCCGCTCAACCCTACAAGATCCGGCGCTGCCGGATCGAACGCGCCGAGTGGCTCCGGCCGCTGAGACTCCAATTCGTTCCGCTCGGAGCGAACCTTCTTCTCCAGACGTTTCGAGCGGCCCGGCGGTTCCGTCCCGACGTCATACTGACGGGAGAGTTGGTGCCGACGGGGCCGCCCGTCGCGATTGTCGCGGCGATGCTGGGCAAGCCGCTCGTCGCGTTCACCCACGCCGAGGAGCCGTCGACGATCTCGCGCACGCGAATTCAGTCTCGTCTCGCGCGCCGGGTTTGTTGCCGGGCGCGGGTTGTCGTCGCCGCGTCGGAGAACGCCCGGTCGGGCTTGACGGATCTTCTCCGTGCGCCGGCGGACAGAATCGAGGTGCTCCTTCCCGCCGTCGCGGACGAACATTTCGATCCGCGGTATGCCGCGTGCCCCTTGAGCGACCCCGCTCGCGGACCGCGACTCCTGAGCGTGGGACGGCTCGTCGAGCGCAAGGGCCACGCGACCGTTCTCGAAGCGCTCCCGACGGTTCTCAAGGAATTCCCGAGTCTGCGCTACCGCATTGTCGGCACCGGGCCTTTGGCGGCGGATTTGGCGAAACAGGCCGCCCAACTCGGTCTCGGCGAGGTCGTGCGGCTCGAGGGCCGCGTGGACGGCGAGAGCCTTCTGCGAGCGTTTGCCGAGAGCGACTGCTACGTTCTGCCCAACTTCGATATCGAGCGCACCGGCGACACCGAAGGGTTCGGGATCGCGTTTGCCGAGGCGTCGGCGCACGGTCTGCCCGTCGTCGGAGGCAACGCGGGCGGGACGAGCCAATCGATTCTCGACGGCCAAACGGGACTCCGAGTCGACGGACGCGATCCGGAGTGCGTGGCCCGGGCGATTCTCCGTCTCTTGCGCGACCCCGAGTCGGCTCGGAGGATGGGCGCGGAAGGGCGCGAACACGCCTCGACCGAGTTTCGCTGGCCTTCGAGAATCGAGGCCCTGAAGGACATCCTCCGACGCGCCGCCGCGCGGCGCTGACACGATGCTCGAACGAATCGCAAACCTCTTCCTGCGCCGCTCTCTGGCGATCTATCTCGCCATTGTCGTCGCCCAATCGCTGTACATGGTCGCGGTCGACTCCGACAACCCGCGCTACGCGGGCATCGCGGGCACCGACGGTCAGGCGTACTATGCCTTCGTTCGTTCGCTCGCGATCGACGGCGATCTGGATTTCGAGAACGAATTCTACGAACACAACTACAACCGCCACGGGTTCCAGACGCGCGATTTCCTCCCGCGTTCGCCCCACACGGGTCTTTACTTCAATCGTTATGGAGTGGGGTATTCGATTCTCATCGCGCCGTTCTTCCTGTTGGCCCACGTGTTGACGCCGGTCGGGCGGTTGGGCGGTCTGTGGAGCTGGGCGGCGGACGGCTACACGCCCCTCTATCAGTTCGTGCCGCCTTTGGCGGCGTTCGTGTTTGGCGGAATGGCCTTCTGGACGACGCGGCGCATCCTGAGCCGCTTCGTCGGCGACTCCGCCGCGTCCGCCGCGACGTTTGTGACGTTCCTCTGTTCTCCGCTCAGTCACGGAACGATCGCCTTCTGGTGCAGCCCGACGCTGCCGACGCTCGTGGTCTACAACCTCCTCTTGCTCGCGGCGTTCCGGGTCGAGGACGGATGCGCCACGGCGTGGCACTGGGTGGCGCTCGGGGCGTTGGCCGGACTCGGCGGCGCGCTCCGCACCGAGAACGTTCTCTTCGTCCTTGTTCCGATTCTTCTGGTCCTGTTCGGAGGCTCGAAGGAGGGGGCCGGGGGATGTTCGCCTCGCCGTATTGCCATCGTGTATATCTTTGTGGGTGTTGGATTTATCCTTGCATTCTTCCCCCAAATTCTCGCGTGGCGCGCGATGTGGGGAACCTGGTTTCACGTCGCGATGAACAACCCGGGCGAACGCTTCAACTGGACTTCGCCCGCGCTCTGGCAAGTCCTCTTCTCGACCCGCCACGGATTGTTCTACTGGTCGCCCCTTCTCTTCGTCGGGTTCTGCGGGTGGGTGTGGTTCCTGGCGCGGCGAACCCGGAGCGCGACGCTCCGGATCGCGACGGTGCACGCTGTGGTCATGTACTACGTTTACGCCTCGTGGTCGGTCTGGTGGATGGGGTATTCGTTCGGCGCGCGCCAGTTCATCCCGTTCACGGCTCTGTTCGCGCTCGGACTCGGTGCGATCTACGATGCGCTCCCGCGCCGGAGAGTCTGGCTCGTCTCGGCGGCTATTCTTTCCGCCATGTTTGTCTTCTGGAACCAGGCGATGCTCTATATGTTCGTCAACGGCCACATCCCGCGAAGCGAGGGCTTCCCTGTTCTAGCGCCCGTGACGGAATTCCTCGAGCTCGCCGGACGGGTGTTCTGAAAGAGGCGTGTCGTATCGGATCCTAGGAGACCCGGATGTGGTGGCAGAGATTCCGCGGCGATCGGAGGAAGTCGTCTCTTGAAGCAATCGTTCGATACAGAATCCGCTCGCACGGGCGAGAGCGACGACCGCCGCCAGGGCGGACTGCCCGCGCGCCTGGTCGGGCGTCCGGTGGGGCGCACGCTCGTCGGGATGGCGGCGCCGATGCTGGGCGGGACGTTCGCCATGACGGCGTTCAACCTAGCCGACACGTATTTCGTCTCGCGCCTAGGCACGATCCCTCTGGCGGCGATGGCATTCACCTTTCCGGTCGTCATGATCATCGCCAGCATCAGTATGGGTCTGGGGACGGGCGCCACGGCGGTCGTCTCTCACGCGTTGGGCCGAGACGATCAAGTCCAGGCGCAACGACTCACCACGCACACCCTGGTCCTCGCGGTTGTCATCGTCGTACTCATGTCGATCGGCGGACTGTGGACCATCGACCCCGTGTTTCGGATGCTCGGGGCGAACGAGCGCACGTTGCCTCTGATCCACCAGTACATGGTCGTCTGGTACCTGGGTGTCGTCTTCATGGTCCTGCCGATGATGATGAACAACATCGTGAGGGCGACGGGCGACACCGTCTCGCCCAGCCTGATCATGGTGATCGCCTCGGTTCTGAACGTCATCCTAGACCCCATCATGATATTCGGCCTCTGGGGTTTTCCGCGCTGGGGCATTCGCGGAGCGGCCGTCGCCACGATCGTGTCGCGCGCCGTCTCGGGTGTCCTGATTCTCTGGGTCCTCCATCGACGCCATCGTCTCCTGCATCTGTTCATGCCCACGTGGCGGGAGCTGCGCGCGTCGTGGGCCGAGGTGTTGCATATCGGGCTTCCCTGTTGCCTCACCAATCTCCTGATGCCGATCGCAGGGGCGATCGTCACGCGCATCGTCGCCGGGTTCGGCGCGGCGGCGGTGGCCGCGTGCGGCGCGGCGGGACGCGTCGAGATGTTCGCCTTCATGGTGCCGATGGCGCTCGGAATCTCGCTGGTTCCGTTCGTCGGGCAGAACTACGGTGCGAAACGCCTCGACCGGGTGATCCGCGGGCGGCTGTTCAGCAACACGTTCGCCTTCATATGGGGCGGCGCGATTTATCTGGCCTTCGCGCTTCTCGCGCACCCGATCGCGCAACTTTTCAGCCGCGACGCGGAGGTGGTCGCCACTCTGACCTTGTATCTCCGAATCGTCCCCATCGGCTATGGGATGATGGAGATCCATCGCTACACGGGGTTCTTCCTGAACGGGGTGCGCAAGCCGCTGCACGCTACGGGAGTCAATGTCCTGCGGATCGTCGGATTGCTGGTGCCTTTGTCGCTCGCGGGAGCCTGGGCATTTGGGATTCCGGGACTCTTCTGGGGACGGGTGGTGGCGGACGTTCTTTCCGCTCTGGCGGGTCTTGGATGGGGGCACGCGGTGCTGAAGTCGTTAGCGCGAGAAATCCAGGAGAAGAGAGACTCGGACACGGACGAGCCCGAGATCGGCCGCCCGCATCTCGAGGACTCCGTCATTCCCGAAGCTCCCTGACGCGGAAAGCGAGAAGATTCATGGTCGCCCCCATGGCGCTCGTCGAAATCCCGTCTTGGTTCGACCGTCTCGATCCTGGAGAGATCCGCGTGACGTTCCGGATGCAACGTCCGTGACTTCAGGGCGATATGTTCTCGTCGCGAAAAAGCCGCTCCGGCCAAGAGAGAACCGTTGGGGCTCCAATCGGTGAAGTACTCCGAGAATCGCTCCGATCTTGACAGTTCTGCCCATTTCGGATATGAATAACACGTTCGACTCAGGTGTTCAGCCCGGGCTACATGCCTCATTGCCGCCCACGCGGAGGAAGGGAATTCCTATGCGGTCCTCGCCGAGGTATGAAGGACAACCCGGTTTCACGCTCATCGAATTGCTTATCGTGGTTGCCATCATCGCCATTCTCGCGGCGATCGCGGTCCCGAATTTCCTGGAAGCGCAGACACGCTCCAAAGTTTCGCGCGCCAAGGCCGACATGCGAACCGTTCGCACGGGCCTGGAGGAGTACATGGTGGATTTCAACCATTACCCCGACCCGGCCGCGGCCACCTGGCATACGTCGCTGGTCGATATTCCTCAGCTCACCACGCCCGTGGCCTTTCTGACGTCTTTCCCGCGCGAGTCGTTTCCGAGAAAGGACCTCACTCTCGATCCCGCCGAGTTCGGAGACGCGAAATACTACCGCTACTACAATACGACTCGGTGGGAGGAGACGTACCCGCAGCTGAGGGCCCAGGGCCTCAAGTGGTTCCTGATGAGCCATGGCCCGGACCTGGACGTCGACGTGCACGACGATGTCGGGACCATCGCGCAAGACCTGCTCGCCGGCCAGAACTACATGTACTACGACCCATCGAACGGGACGGTTTCGAGCGGGGATATCATCGACAACAACGTGAAAAGCGCGCCTTGACGGCGGTCTGACTCACTCGTAGATATCGAGGAGTCTCGCGCCCGACGGCGCCGGCGTCGGGGTCGGCGTCGCGATCGTGGAGAACGGGAATCGTTTTCCCTGCGTGATGCTGCGTATGTAGAGCCGATTGTCGCTCAGTACGGGGCTGGACCAGCATTTCCCGTCGAGCATGTCCGCCCGCGTAATCTCGGTGTAGGCCGTGGACGTCGCCTGGACGACGACGACGTTGCCGTTGGCCGCCAAGACGACGACTTTGTCGCCCACCCGCATCAAGCCGCCCGGACCGAAATCACCGACACCACTGTCACTGTGCGACCACATCACGGTTCCCGTCATCAAATCCACGCACTTGAGCGGGAGATTGTAGGTCGTGGGCCCAGCGTGGCCATACAGACCGTAGATATAGCCGTCGTAGTAAACGGCCGTACTCCAATGATTCGACAACGTCGGGTACGGCGTGCGCCAGATCTCGACGGCCGAGAAGTTGGCGCCGTCCCAGTCGATCCGGCACACCCCCCCCTCGCCGGAGCTATAAGACGTCGAGTGATAGACGTAATTTCCGTTGCAGACGACCGGCGAGGCCCCGGCGGCGGTGGCGTAGCCGACGGTGTAACGCCAGAGCTCCACACCCGTGGCGGCGTTCACTGAGATCAACCTGTGCTGGACAAGGAAGACGATCTGCCGCACGCCGTGGATGGTGGCGGCGACGGGCGAGGCCTGAGTCATGTACTCATTGACGTTGCTTGCCCAGGCCAGGACGCCGTCGGTGCGATTGAAAGCGAGGAAGCCCTGGCCGTTGCCGCCGCCGGGTACAACGACCGACTCGCCTTCGAGCAGAGGCGAAGCCGCGCAGTCGTAGCCGATCGTCCGTCCGCTGTATTCCGTCATGATGTTCTTGCTCCAGACCACATGGCCATCGCCGACGTCGAAGCAGTAGAGTCTCAGGTCGTTATCGAGGACATAAACCCTTTCGCCGTCGCAGGTCGGCGTCGATCGTGGTCCGTCCTGCTCTCCAAGCGCGGTTGCGCCGCTGGCGTAGGAGGCCGGGCTCATCGGCATCGCCCAGAGTTCCGTGCCGGAGGCGGCGTCGTAGGCGACGCAGAATTCACGAGTGACCATATCCGTGTGGACCCGGCTGACCGTGGTATACATCTTGCCGTCCACGACGGAGAACGAGCTGAATCCGTTCGTAATGGGAATCTCCCAGTCGGGCAGCGGAGGCGAAGACACCGACCAGTCGATGGTGCCGATCGTTTCGGTCGAGGCGCGGTCTCCCAGATTGCCGTTGTATTGGAACCAGTCGTTGGCGCGCGCTTCGGCCATCGGAAGGCAAACGACGAACGCAACAGCCAACAGCCGTCCAGGCGTGAATCCCCGCGATCTCAATGACCCCATGAGCAAGCACCTCCTTGAGGCTGTTCGTACTCGGACTGAATCGACTTTTCTCGCTTTTCGGTTGAGGGTTAATCCGAATCCGAGCCGGAAATCATTCCGGGCTACGGTTCCCGGCAGATAGTTGGAGGACCAGTTTACCACAGCCAGCCCGGCGGTGGCGCCTGTTTTTCCTGGAGACTCGATTCGCCACAGGGAAATCCGCCGGACAAATGGCCATCTGCATCCATCCGTGGACACGCGCCCTTGTCGCTATCCTCTCTGTGTTCTCTTCGGCGGGGTTCCAGCGAAATGCTCTGCGGCCTGTTCGGAATACCCCCTTTGAGAGAGTTTCTCAATCAGTTCGATTTCATCGCGCGATCTCACGGTGATAGTCCTGCAGCGCTTTGGTGGTGGGTTTTTGGGCGCGGAGCGCCTGGAGACCCTCGACCACCGCGCGGGCGGCGGCGAGCGTCGTCACAAGGCAGACGTTGCGCGAAACGGCGTTGGCGCGGATCGCCGCTTCGTCGTACATCGAGGCGCGTCCCAGCGGGGTGTTGACGATGAGGTCGAGCTTGCCGTCGATCATCAGGTCCACGACGTTGGGCCGGCCTTCGTTGACCTTGAAAACCTTCTTGGCGGGGACGCCCTGGCCGGCGAGAAAGTCCTGCGTTCCGCGCGTCGCGTAGAGCACGAACCCGAGTTTGACGAGCTCGCGCGCGATCGGGGCGATGAGGGGCTTGTCTTTGTCGCAGACCGAGACGAAGACGCCGCCGCTCGTGGGGAAGTGACCCATGGCGCCTTGTTGCGACTTAATGAACGCGAGGCCGAAATCCATGTCGATCCCCATGACTTCGCCGGTCGATCGCATCTCGGGCCCGAGGGCGATGCGCGCGCCCTGGAACTTGAGGAACGGGAGAACCGCTTCCTTGACGGCGTAATGCGGGATGACGACCTCGCGGGTGAAGCCCGCTTCGGCGAGCGTCATGCCGGTCATCACCCGGGTGGCGATCTGGGCCACGGGGCGGCCGATGGCCTTGCTCACGAACGGAACGGTGCGCGAGGCGCGCGGGTTGACTTCGAGGACGTAGACCCGGCCGTCCTTAACGGCGTACTGGATGTTCATGAGTCCGCGAACGTCGAGCGCCTTGCCTAGGGCGCGGGTGTAGTCGCGTATGGTGTCGAGGATTTCGGGCGCCAGCGTGTGGGTGGGAATAACGCAGGCCGAGTCGCCCGAGTGGATTCCGGCGAGTTCGATGTGTTCCATGATGGCGGCGATGACGACGTTCTCTGTGTCGGCCACCGCGTCGACGTCCACCTCGATCGCTTCCTCGAGGAACTTGTCGATCAGGATCGGGTGCTCGGGCGAGACCTTCACGGCCTCGACCATGTAGCGTTCGAGCGTCTCGTCGTCGTACACGGTTTCCATCGAGCGTCCGCCTAGGACGAACGAGGGGCGCACCATGACGGGATAGCCGATGCGGTTCGCGACCGTGCGGCATTCCTCGAAGGTGAACCCGGTGCCGCTTTCCGTCTGCGGAATCTCGAGCGAGTCGAGGAGTTCGCTGAAGAACTTGCGGTCCTCGGCCAGTTCGATCGAGCGGGGCGAGGTGCCGACGATGGGGACGCCCGCGGCTTCGAGTTTCTTCGCGAGATTGAGAGGCGTTTGGCCGCCGAACTGGACGATCACGCCGTCGGGCTGTTCCTGATCGCAGATGTTGAGAACGTCCTCGACGGTCAGCGGCTCGAAGTAGAGTTTGTCGGCGGTGTCGTAGTCGGTCGAGACCGTCTCGGGATTCGAGTTGACCATGATGGCTTCGCAGCCGAGCTTCTGAAGGGCGAAGACCGCCTGGACGCAGCAATAGTCGAACTCGATCCCCTGGCCGATGCGATTCGGGCCGCCGCCGAGGATGATGACGCGTTTCTTGTCCGAACGTTTCGGTTCGTTGGCCCAGGGGTAAGGCGCGGCGTCGTAGGTCGAGTAGAAGTAGGGCGTGTACGCTTCGAACTCGCCCGCGCACGTATCGACGCACTTGTAGACCGCGCGGACGCCGAGGGCGAGACGGATCTTGCGGATGTCCATCTCGGAAAGAATAGGACACATAGGACCTATAGGACTTATGGGCCCGAGGACCCGATTCGCAATCGTGGCGATCTGGAAATCGCTGAAGCCGAACTGTTTGGCGCGGCGCATCCGCCGCGCGAGGGGCGTGCCCTCGGCGTGTTGCGTCGGGTTGCCCAGGAGCGGGACGATCTCGTTCTCGATCTCGCGTTCCATTTCGATCAGGTCGGCGATGTTGACCAGGAACCAGGGATCGATGGCGGTGAGCGCGTAGACCCGGTCGATCGACATCCCCTGCACGAGGGCGTACTTGACGTAGAAGATCCGGTCGGCGTTGGGTGTCTTGAGTTTGCCCTCGAGTAGCTCGCGGTCGATCCCCGTCGGGTTGCCCGAGCCGGGCGGGACCGACTTGCCGTCGGCGCCGAGACCGTGGCGGCCGATCTCCAGTCCGCGAAGACCCTTCTGGAGCGCTTCCTTGAACGTGCGGCCGATCGCCATCGTCTCGCCGACCGATTTCATCTGGGTGCCGAGGGTCGGGTCGGCGCCGGGAAACTTCTCGAAGTTGAACCGCGGAATCTTGACGACGCAGTAGTCGATGGTCGGCTCGAAACAGGCGGGGGTCTTTTGCGTGATGTCGTTGGGCAACTCGTCGAGACGGTATCCGACGGCGAGTTTCGCCGCGATCTTGGCGATCGGGAAACCCGTCGCCTTCGAGGCGAGCGCGCTCGAACGCGACACGCGCGGGTTCATTTCGATGGCGACGCGTCGGCCGTTCTCGGGGTGGACGGCGAACTGGATGTTGCTTCCGCCCGTATCGACTCCGATGGCGCGGATGATGCGAATCGCTTCGTCGCGCATCGCCTGGTACTCGACGTCGCTCAGGGTCTGGATTGGGGCGACGGTGATCGAGTCGCCGGTGTGGACCCCCATCGAGTCGACGTTCTCGATCGAGCAGACGATGACGACGTTGTCGGCCATGTCGCGCATCACTTCGAGCTCGTACTCTTTCCAGCCGAGGACCGACTCCTCGATCATGACTTCGGTGATCGGAGAGAGAAAGAGGCCGCGCTTGACGATTTCTTCGAACTCCTCGGGATTGTAGGCCACGCCGCCGCCGGTGCCGCCGAGGGTGTAGGAGGGACGGACGATGTTGGGATAACCGAGGGATTCGGCGGCGCGACGAGCCTCGTCCAGGGTCTTCACGACGACGCTGCGCGGCACGTCGATCCCGATGCGCTCCATCGTCTCCTTGAAGTGGAGGCGATCCTCGGCGCGTTCGATCGCGTCGGGTTTGGCGCCGATCATCTCGACGTTGTACTTGTCGAGGACCCCGGCGTGGTGGAGGTCCATCGCCAGGTTCAGGCCCGTCTGGCCGCCCAGGGTGGGCAAAAGGGCATCGGGCCGCTCGGCGGCGATGATCTCGGCCACGGTTTCGACGGTAAGCGGTTCGATATAGGTGCGATCGCCGAACTCGGGGTCGGTCATGATCGTGGCGGGATTCGAATTGACCAGGACGACCTCGTAGCCGTCTTCGCGCAGCGCTTTGCATCCTTGGGTGCCGGAATAGTCGAACTCGCACGCCTGGCCGATGACGATCGGGCCGGAGCCGATGATGAGGATCTTGTGGATGTCGGTGCGTTTGGGCATTCGATGAGTGTCTCGCGCTCGGCTAGAAATCGTCCTTCGTCCCGATGCGGCGGAGATGGCGGATGTCGCCCCAGGTCGAGAGTTTCAGCGCGCCGTTCTCCATCAGAAAGACGTTGACCGCGCCGTTGTACGTCAGGAACCCGTGCGGCGCCTCGGCCTCGACGTGCATCACGCGGCGCAGAAGACTCGTCAGAATGCCACCGTGCGTCACGATGCCGATCTTCCTTCCCGGATGACGCCGCGCGACGGTTTCGACCGCCGCGATCCCGCGCTCGGCCTTCTGGCGAGGGCTTTCGCCGCCGGGGACTACGTAGTCGTATTCCATCCAGTGCGAGTACGCCTCGGGGTCTCGCTCGCGCGCCTCGGCGAAATTCAGTCCGTTGAAGATGCCGAAGTTGCGCTCCCTTAATCCTGCGTCCGGAACGATCTCCGGACCGCCGCAGCGGTCGGCAATGACGCGAGCGGTTTCCATCGCGCGACCAAGGTCGCTGCTATAGAGAACGTCCAGGTTCTCCTCGGCCAATCGCTCGGCGACCGCTTCGGCCTGTCGCCGACCCAGGTCGGTCAGAGGACTGTCCAACTGCCCCTGGAGACGCTGCTCGACGTTCCAGGCGGTCTCGCCGTGACGGACGATGAAAAGCGTTGTGGGCGGCGTGTCGGGCATTCTTCTCCGTTTTGGAGTGCGGAACCTTGTCCGCCTGAGGCGGACTGGGCTCCGCTTTTTGCGGCGCAATCTTGCTTGCGCCGTCGACTATAGACTCTCCGATCTCCCGGTTCGTCGGGAGCAAGCTCCCGCCGATGAAAGCGGAACCAAGGTTCCGCACTCCACACAAGAGAACCTCGTTTCAGGAAACCCTCAGTCTCTCGTCGTTCATCCTTCCTATTTCATCCTTCATCCTTCCTACTTCATCCTTATAAGGAGATTCTCTTCGATCATCTTCCGAAACCTCGGAAACAGATACGATGCGTCGTGCGGCCCGGGCGAGGCCTCGGGGTGGTACTGCACCGAGAACGCGGGCAATTCCTTGTGCCGCAGCCCCTCGACGGTCATGTCGTTGAGGTTCCAGTGCGTGATTTCGACCTTCGAGGGGTCCAGGCTGTCGGCATCGACGCAGAAACCGTGGTTCTGCGACGTGATCTCGATCCGGCCCGTCGCTTCGTCGCGCACCGGGTGGTTGGCGCCGCGATGGCCGAACTTGAGCTTGTAGGTCTTGCCGCCGAGGGCGAGGCCCATGATTTGGTGCCCCAGACAGATCCCGAACGTCGGCTTTCCCCCTTGGATGAGCTCGCGCGCGGCTTCGATCGCGTAGGTGCATGGCTCGGGATCGCCGGGACCGTTGCTCAAGAAGATGCCGTCGGGTTCGAGCGCGAGCGCCTCTTCGGCGGTTGCGCGCGCGGGGACGACGGTGACCCGGAACCCTTCGGCCCGCATGAGGTCGCAAATGTTGCGTTTCATCCCGAAGTCGTAGGCGACCACGTGGAGGATGCGGCGTCCGTCCTGGGGCAGACCGCGGCGTGCGCCCTCGTATTCGTATTTGCCTTCGCACGTCACGCACTGAGCCAAGTCGAGCCCCGCCATCTTGGGCGCGGCCCGGGCCTTGGCGCGGAGCGAGTCCAGGTCCATGTCCTCAGTGCTCAGGACGCCGTTTTTCGCCCCCGTGTTGCGAAGGTGTAGAACCAGGGCGCGGGTGTCGATGTCGGTCAGACCTACGACGCCCGCCCGCCGGAGATAGGCGTCGAGCGAGTCCTCGCCCCGCCAATTGCTGTAAGTCTGGGAAAGTTCCTTGACGATCAGGGCGCGCGCCTGGGGTCGGGCGGATTCTTCGTCGAGGGGGGTGGCGCCGTAGTTGCCGATCAGGGGATAGGTCATCGTGACCATCTGACCGAAATAGGAGGGATCGGTCAGGATTTCCTGATACCCCGTCATCGAGGTATTGAAAACGACTTCTCCGACGGTCTCGCCTGGTTTCCCAAAGCCAGTCCCTTCAAACCACACGCCGTCCTCGAGCATCAGCCGCGCTGTCGGTCGTTCGGCTCGGCGGAGCTCGCCGAAGTCGGTCACCCTCGGGTCCTTTCTCCAACCCAAAATTCAAGTAGAAGTATCAGGCCGCACCGAGGGTGTCAAGGAGAGAAAAACCGCAGACGAGCGTGCGCACAAAGCGAGAAGGAGGGATTTGCGATGCGAATCGTTCGATCCGCCCTCCTGGTCACACATAGGCGGGCGGCCCCCAGTAGGGCCGAAGCCACACGTACGCGGCGAAAAGGAGAATCCAGGTCGCTGCGACGATCCAACCCGCGCGGCGCTTGCCCCGAACGAGAAAGAGATGTTGGATCGCCCAAGCCGTCACGGTCAAGGCGAGGAGAACGCCGTCGAGCGAGTTGACGCGTCCCAGAGCGACATCCTCGTTCCAGAACGGCCAAAGCGGCCAAATCCCCCATCGCGCCACCCAATCGCCCAGCCAATGGCACACAATCGCGACAGAGGCGAACGCCAGAAGACGCCGGAAGGCCGGAGGGATCGTCTTTTGCCCCGCGTATCGCCGTCGGACGAAAGGGGGCAGGAGGGTCTCGGGCCACGCGCGCGCGATCCAAGCCGAAAGAAAGACGAGGATCACAAGCCCCAGAACGGAATGCGTCGCGACGCGGTGATAGCGGGCGTAAAGCGCCGGGTCGATCCAACCGAGAACGCCGTCGGCGTCGGGCAGCAGGGCCGCGAGGAGGATCGCCAAGCGCTCTCGCCAACGCGCGTAGACTGCACCCTCCTCGACCGCGGGGACGGGCAGCGGCTCGGTGACGATCACGGCGCTCAGAATGTGGGTGATGGAGTCCATCGAAACCTTCGACTGGGGGCGCACGGGGGAGCGGCCGCGGAGCGCTCCTCTTGGGAACGTCGGTTTTGTCGCGCTCAGACGAGTCGATCGCGCGCGCCGCCTCGTTCGGCCTCGGCAAAGATGGTGGCCGAGAAGACCTCGAATTGCACCTTGCCCGATCGCCAGGCGTCGCGCGCGAGTCCCGCCTTCATGCACGTGTGATCGAGAAACGTATCGCGGTCCCAGCCGTATTCGCCCGGCACCTGGGGAAGAAGCAGGCCGCGCATGTGCCCTTGAGTGGCGATCAGTCCATGACGCCCGACCACGATCTCGTCAAGGGTCTGGATCTTGCGCGGGACGGTGAGAACGGAGATCTCGATGTGGAGATCGGGCACTTCGCTGGACGAAACGGGGGGAAACCGCGGGTCGCGCCGCGCGGCGCTCACGGCATTCTCGATCACGGCGCGATAGAGCGGGACGGGCGATACGATATAGCCGATGCACCCGCGCAACGCGCCGTGCTTCCGGAGCGTGACAAAGACCCCGCGTTTGGGACGAACGTTCGGTGGGATCTCGTCGTCGGGAATCACCCGCGCCTCATCGGGAGTCTGGGACCCGCCGTCGGGCGCCAAGCGTTCGAGCGTGCGCCTGGCCAAAGCGAGAAGCCATTGGCCGTCGCGTGCGTCGATGTCCGATGAAGAGGCCTCTGTCATGGTCGCCGTCCGAGTGAATCTCGTCCCGTCCCACCATCGCGCTTCAGCGAGGCGGTTTTCAAGCGTTTTCCCCGGTTTTTGTCTTGAGAGAACCGGGATTCCCGCATACGGTGTCCGCCTGGGACGGACCGGATTCGACCATGTTGATGGGTGCTCTATCCCCCTCTACCCGCAACGCGATAGCCGTCTTTCGCGACGGACGGAGAGCGCCGTACGCATTCGCGTTCTGCCTGGTCGTGGGGGGCGGCGCTTGGCTCCGGCTGGCGGGGTTGGGGCGCCAACCCCTTTGGCTGGACGAGATATTCACCCTCTTTCAGAGCGAGGGTCCGATCACCGAGGTCTACCACCACAATCTCGAGACCGGGGTTCTCCCGCTTTTCTTCTGGATCGCGTCGGCGTTCCAGAGACTGTCGGAGAATCCCGCCTGGCTGCGATTGCCGTCCGCTCTTTTCGGCATCCTGACCATCGTCTATGTCTGGCACATGGCCCGGTTCGTAGCGGGCCGATGGGCGGCGACCCTCGCGGCGGGGCTTCTCGCCCTCTCGCCCTATCATCTTTTCTACAGCCAAGAGTATCGGATGTACGCGCTGATGGCCTGCCTCGCCACGGTCTCCACCTACTACGCTTTTCGCGCGATCCATCCCTCCGCACCCGACAAGGGGAGCCGAGCGCTGCTCTTGTGGCTGTGCCTGACGATTCTGAGTCTCTATACGAGCATGTTCAACTACGTGGTCGTCGTCGGCCACGTTGCCCTTCTCGCCTACTCCGCGTTCCGAAGAGGCAGACCGGCCCGGCGGGATTATCTGGTCTGCGTGGCGCTTCTCGCGCTCTCGTCGAGCGTGGCGCTCGTCCGTATCGTCCCCCTGTGGGGAGGCGGAACGTACCTCCTGCAAGGACATCGAGGCGGCCAGGAAAGCGTCTGGTCGATCCTGCGCCTGACCTGGGGGAGCTTCACGTTCTACAACCCCGCCTTGTCTTGGACCTACGGCATAGGGGTGCTATCCGCCATTCCCTGGCTGTTGCGCGCGAATCGGGGTCTTCTGGGTTTCGCGGCTCTCGTCGTCGCGGTTCCCGTTCTCGTCTTCAGCCTCATGAAGCCCGACCATTTCTTCGACGCGCGATACATGATTCCCGTTTTCCCCTTGATTCTCGCCCTGTCGGGTATCGGGTGGACGCGCCTTCTCGGGCTTCTCATGGGTCGCTCTCTCGGCCATTCGCGCGGCCGAGTTCTCGTCGCGCTCCTCTTCCTGGTTTGTTTCGGCGCGGCGACCGCCCCGCTGGTCGCCCGCGCGCGGACCTCGTCGAAACCGGACTGGAAATCCGTCGCGCTGTTTCTTCACGCACGACTGCGCGACGGCGACCTCGTCTTCACTCATCCTCCGTATTCGAACAACGCGCTTCTCTATCACTTGGACGCAAACGCGCCGAAGAAGGGGAAGGTCCAACTCGAGAGAATCTCGTCGCCTTGCACCTATCGGTTGAAGCGCCGAATCGTAAGGGAGATCGACGAGGCGACCGGGGCCTGGCACTCGTGGCGCATCCGGTGCACCGGCACGAAGATCGCTCTCGTCGCGGCGGAATCCATCGACGCGCTCGACCGGCTGGAAACGCGCGACCGGCGGGTCTGGTTCATCATCGAGAGCGCCGCAGCGGACCAGGTCGAGACGCTGAAACGGGAAGGCTTCCGCGTGGTGAAGAACGTCCACTGCGGCTACAGTCCCGCGGGCGGCTCCTACGCGATCCTGTCGAGGGAAAGGCAAGAAGCGGCGCACCCCGTCAGGGAAGCGCCTGGGAGTTGAACAGCGACTTCGATTTGAAGAGGACCGCGCCGTACTCCGCCTTTTGGGTGAACGGCCACGTCCCCCATTGCTCGATGGGGACGTAGGTTTTCTTGACCCAGTCGTACAGCGGTTTCCCGGAGTCCTTGCCGAAGACCCAATCGCCGTATTCGGGTGTCGGGCGGTGAAGGAGGAGAACGTAGTCGGGCGGGTGCGCCCGGATCGCGCCGACAATCTCCTCTTCGCCGAACATCGTCCACTCGGGAGGCATGAAGTTGACGTAGCGCGTCGGACTCGGGCGGCGAATCCAGTAGTTGATCGCCACCCCCTCGGGCAGCACGAGGAGGGTCTGATCGGGACCGATCCGCTTCGTCAGGTCGTAGTTGAGAAGATGATACAGGACTCTGCCCCGTCCCTCGTGAATCCCGGACGAGGCGTCGGTCCAGGAATCCGAGATCCAGATCCGGTCCCCCTCCTCTCCGAACGGAATGATCACCCCTCGGTACCATCCGACCGTGATCCGGAAATGAACGAGAGAAAAGGCGATGACGGCCCCGATGGCGATCGCTCGAAACAGACGATCGTTGGCGCCGCGCCGCTCGAGCCAGGACGGAATCGTCCCGACCAGAAACCCGACCGTCGCGAGCATGGCGGGCATGGCCAAGACGAAGCCGTAGTGATAGACGCGGACCTTGAGGAAGATCTTGAGCATCAGGAACAGAGCGAAAGAGAGGAAGGCCATGCCGCTCGAGAAATCGCGAGTCGAAACGCTCGGCTCCTTTGCCTTCATGCGCGCGAGAATCAGCCAGAAGGCCTGAGCGACAACGGCGAACGGAAGCATCGCCGTGATCGGAGACCAGCCGGTCCATTTGCGAAACGCGAACAGTACCGAGGCGACGAGGACCGTCAGGAGAACGGTCATCGAGTCGGACAGGCGTCGTCCCGCGGTCTTGAACGACAAAGCCGAAACAAGAACGACGAGAAGCGTCGCGAGAACGAACGTCCGAACCATGAAGAGCGCGTTTGCGAGCGCGTAGTCGGTCCCCATCGTCCAGCGGTAGAAGTGAAGATCGCGCAGGCGCGGATTGAACGAATAGTGCAGCGATCCGAACACCCCTTGCGCCCAACCCGGCCAGGGACCCAAACGAATCCAGGACCATATCGCGAAGGGCAGGACCGCAAGAAGGAATCCGGTTGCCGCTCCCAGGAACGGTTTGAAGAGGCGTCTTTCGAGGATGGCGAAGGCGACCTGTCCGGCGGCGACGCCCATCGTCGCCGCAACGAACATCTCGACCTTCGTGAGAAAGCATCCGGCCAGCGCCGCGCCGCACAGGGCGTGATAGAGAAGCGCCGCCTTGCGCGAACCCATCCCCTTGGACTGGAAGTGCAGCGCGAGTAGGGACAAGAACAGTCCGTGCGTGATCTCATGAGAATAGGGGGTCACGTAGTTGTTGTTGCCCAACCAGAGGTAACGACCGAAAGCGAAGATCCACGCGACAACCAACAAGCACCACAGCGCCGGCCACTTGCCGTACATGTTTCGCAGAATGGAATTCAGAAGAAGGAGCATCCCGGCCAGAATCGCGAGGTTGGAGATCGCCAGAGACCGAACGGACGTTCCCAGGATCCGAAGAACCGCGGCGTTCCAGAAAGCCGACAAGGGGCCGTTGAACCAGGCGACGTCCTTGTAGAGCGTGTCGCCTTCGTTCAGTCTCCAGGGGGTGTAGATTTCGCGCCCGAAGTCGACGACGGGATCGGGCCACCGCATCCAGGTCCACCAGACGAAACCGGCATAGAAGAGAACCACGAGAGCGAGGGCGCAACGATAAACGATCGGCCTGTTCATCTTGGGGTCCGTTCCTCTGGGCTTTGCGAATGGAACCGCGCGGTTCGCCGCCTAGAACAAGGCGAGCCAGTATCGCCACGCGGAGACTTCCCAGTTAAACATCCATCCCGAAACGTAGGTGTAGCGGAACCGATAGTAGCGAACGCTTCGTCCGTTGGGCGGAGGCGCGCCGTTCACCCGGATCTCGGCGCGCACGATCCGGTAGCGGCCGATCCCGCGCACCTTGAGATTCTGGACCGAAACGCCGCGGACTTGTTTGCGGAACTCCTCGATCCTTTCCGCGGCGTACTCCGTCTTCCCCGCGTCCTGCATCGCTTTCGCCTCAGCCAGCATGGGCGAAAAGTCGCGCGTCACGCGATTCCGGATGACCTCGGCGATCTTGTCCGTCGGCATGCTCCGGTCGATCGCCGCCATGCGCCACCAGACAAGGAGGACGACGACCCCGATTCCCGCCCAGGTCTGCCACTTGTCCAGGTTCAACCGCATGGGCGCCTCCTGAGATAAGCCTTACACGTTGAATAACACCTCGATCACATCGCCGTCTTGAATCACGTAGTCGCGCCCCTCGATCCGCAAGAGGGCGCGTTTCTTCGCCTCTGCGAAGCTCTCCGCATCGAGAAGATCTCTCCAGGGCGTGACCTGCGCGCGGATGAAACCCCGCTCCATGTCCGAGTGCACCTCGCCGGCGGCCTCCACGGCGGTCGCGCCGCGCCGAATGGTCCAGGCGTGCGCCTCGGTCGGGCCGACCGTCAGGAAGGAGATGAGCCCCAGCGCCTCGTAGGACAGGCGAATCATACGCGCCGCCCCCGGCTCTTCGATGCCGTACTCCTCGAGGAATGCCGCCCGTTCCTCGGGCTCGAGCCGCGCGATGTCCATCTCGGCGCGACCGCACAGAGCGAGGAATCGCTCCCAAGCCTGAGCGTCCGCCGGATCTTCGGAGACGGCGTCGCGCATCCGGCCGATCGTCTTCTCGCCCTCGGTCATCCGGTCTTCGGCGAGATTCACGACGACGAGCAACGGCTTGACGGTCAGAAACTGAAACGCACGCAGAATCCGGTCCTCTTCCGCGTCCAGATCGAGCGCCCGAATCGGACGTCCGGCTTCGAGGGCCGTCTTGACCCGATCCAAAGCGTCCGCCTCGGCCTGCATCGTCTTCTTCTGAACGGCGGCGACGCGCTGAATCTGGCCGCGAATGCGTTCCAGGCGGTTCTCGACTTTCTTAAGGTCGCTGAGGAGGAGTTCGAGATGAATCGCCTCGAAATCGCCGACGGGATCGCACTCGACGCCCGATTCGTCTTCGAAGGCGCGAATCACCGCGGCCAGGGCGTCGGCGGTGCCGATGGTGTTGAGCATTTCGTCGCCCAGGCTGCCCCCTTCGCCCGCCAAATCGCGGCGAATGCCGACGGGATCGACATAGTCGACGGTGGCGTGGACGAGCTTCTTGGACTGGAACAACTCGCACAAGCGGTCAAGCCGTTCGTCGGGCACCTGGACGACGGCGCGGTGCGTTTTCGCCTTGCCCACGGCGAACGCCGAGACTTCGGCGTCGGCCCCGGTCAAGGCGTTGAAAACGGTGGTCTTACCCGATTTGCTGAACCCGATAAGGGCGATTTGCATCCTGGTGGGTCCCTCTCTCTCGCTCGACGCGGCTCCGATTCTTCGACGGCCTAACATGCCAGAACCCGCGGGCGTAAGCAACGAGGAATCGGGAGGAACTCCCTCGGTCGTCGCGCGATTCGACCATCCGAAGTGAGGAATTGTCGTTGACAGTGGGGGCGAGGGTTGTTACCCTTGCTTGAAGCGCTAGATTGAAGCCGGTGCTTTAGTATCTTCCGCTATGGCAGATGACTCGTCACAGACCCACGACACCCGTGAGCGCATTCTCGACGCCGCCATCGAGGAATTCGCCCTGAACGGCTTCAAGAACTCGACGACCCGGGCGATTTGTCGGCGGGCGGGAGTCAACAACGCCGCCGTCAACTATCACTTCCGCGACAAGCAGCATCTCTACCACAGCGCTCTCGAAGAGGCCTTGGCGCGGCACATGACCCGATGGGTGGGGGAGCCCTTGCACGAAGGCGTTACCGCGGAAGAAAGGCTCTTCCACTTTATCTCGGATCAACTGACGCACATGCTTGGGGCCGGTTCGCCCGACGACCTTATGCGAATCGTCTCGCACGAGCTGCTCGATCCTACCTCCGCCATCGATCTTTTCGTTGCGGAGGCGGTCAACGTGGTGCATGCGCCTGCAAGGGCCATCGTGCAGGAGTTGCTCGGCCCCGAAGCTTCGCCTCAAGCGGTGAGCGATTGCATCCGGAGCGTTCTGGCGCAGTGCTTCCTTCTGAGCCACGCGCGGGCGATCATTTCGCGCATGGAGCCGGAGTCGGCTTTCGACGAAAGGTCCATCCCGCGCCACGCCGAGCACATTACCCGGTTTTCATTGGGCGGCATTGCCGCTTGTCGCGAGTCGCTCGCGCACCAAGACTCCTAGGGTTGGAGTTACGATATGTTTCTGAGTCGTTTTTCGCAGGTTCTCATCTTCTCGACAGCGCTGGTATGCTGCGCGGGGCTGACCGGTTGCGGAGGAGGAGACAAGGTGAGTTTGGGGTCCCGGGCCGCCGCCTCCGCCGCTCCGCAAGGGGGCGTCGAGAAACGCTCTCCTCTCAAAACCGTGTTTGTCGAAGCGAAGAAGGAGAGCGTCATCCTTCGCCTCACGGGCACTCTGGAGGCGGCCGAGAAAGCCGACGTGGCGAGTAACGTCGACGGTATCGTTCGCGAGGTGCGGGCCGAGCGCGGCGACCGGGTGAAGAAGGGCGACCTTCTGATTCAGCTCGATTCGACCGACGCGCGGCAGAAGTTGGCGGAAGCCGCGGCCGGGGCCGAAGCCTTGCGCGTGAGGTTGGGCCTGAAGAGCAGCCGCGAGGAATTCGACGAGAAGAATCAGCCCGAAGTGCGTCTGGCCTACGCGGCACTGAAGCTGTCCGAGGCCAATTGGAGCCGCCTGAACAATCTCCACGAGCAGAACGTGATTTCTCAGACCGAGTTCGACCAGGCCAACGCGGAACTCGTTGCCGGACGCGAACGATACGAACAGGCCCTTGTGCAGGCGCGTCAGCTCTATCGGAACTACCTTCAATCCCTCGCCCAACTCGACATCCGGCGCAAAGCGATCGAGGACACCTCGATCGTCGCGCCGTTCGACGCTCAAGTGCTCGAGCGCTACGCCTCGTTGGGCGAGAAGGTTATGTCCAACCCGATGGGATCGGATTCCAAGATCATTACCCTCGTCAAGATAGACCCTTTGCGGTTGGCGCTGACGGTGCCCCAACAGGACGTGAGGAGCATTCGCGAGGGGCAGGAAGTCGAGTTCCAGGTCGACAGTTTTCCTGGCGAGCGTTTCAAAGGCCTGGTGAAGTACATTTCTCCTTCCGTGGCGGGCCAGAATCGCGCCTTGACGGTCGAGGCGCTGGTCGCCAACAGCGAGGGCCGTCTTATGCCGGGCATGTTCGCGACGGCCGAACTCGCCACGGGCGACGAGCGCACACGCCTCTACCTGCCCGCTTCGGCGCAGTTCCGCTCGGGCGACGCCACGATGGTCTACGTGATCGAGAACGACTTGGCCCGCCGCCGCGTAATCGCCACTCGCGAGGCCGAAGGCGGGACGGTGGAGATACTCGACGGACTGCGCGCGAAAGAGGAAGTCGTCGCCGATCCCGCTCAGGCCGCGGAAAACGCGCCGGTGAGATAGCCTTCGGGGTGACACGGGCGTCCCGCCCGTGGCTCACGGGCAAGCTTCCGCGCCACAATCCGATGGAGCACCTATTCCCTCATGCACGTATTGGCTGAAATCTGCATCCGCCGCCCGGTATTCGCCACCGTCTTGATCATCATCATGGTTGTCTTCGGCGTGTACGGCTACACGCAGTTGGGTCTCGATCGTTTCCCGAAGATCGATATCCCCTTCATGACCGTCACGACCACCATGCCCGGGTCGGCGCCCGAGGAAATCGAACAAGAAATCACCGACAAGATCGAGGAGGCCGTCAACACCATCAGCGGCATCGACGACCTGCGCTCCGTCTCGTCCGAAGGCATTTCCCAGGTCTATATCTCGTTCGTCCTGGAAAAGAACATCGATGTCGCGTCGCAGGAAGTGCGCGACAAGGTCAACCGCGTCATTCCCGACCTTCCCAAGGGCGTGGATCAGCCGTTCGTCGAGAAGATGGATCCCGACGCCGTGCCCGTGATTACGCTGGCCGCGACGGCCGCCGACTCGGTCCGCAACATCACCGAGTATTGCGACAAGACGCTCAAGCGCCGCCTGGAATCGCTTCAGGGCGTGGGACAAGTGCGAATCATCGGCGGACAGAAACGGCAGATCAACATTCAGCTCGATCCCTCGCGTCTCAAAGCGCACGGGGTTTCCGCCGCGGAAGTGGCGCAAGCCGTCGCCACGCAGAACGTCCAGCTGCCGGGCGGAAACGTGAAGTTCGGGGCCACCGACTACACCGTGCGCACTCTAGGCCGCGTGAGCGACGTGCCGGGCCTTTCTCGCATCGCCATTCGATACGAGGGGGACCACGCGATCACGGTGTCCGACGTGGGAAAAGTCGTCGACGGCACCGAGGAACTGGAAAGCCTTTCGCAGTTCGACGATTCGCCGACCGTCCTGGTCGAGGTGCGCAAGCAGTCGGGCACCAACACGGTTGCCGTGGCGGACAAGATCAAGGAACGTCTGGTCGAGATCGCCCAGTCCGTCCCCAAGGGATATCGCGTGGAGATTGTCCGCGATCAGTCGGTGTTCGTTAAGGACTCGGTCAGAGCGGTGGAGGAGCACCTGGTTCTGGGGGCGATCTTCGCCGCCATCGTGGTTTTCTTCTTTCTGGCTAACGTCCGGATGACGGCTATCTCGGCGCTGGCTATTCCGACTTCGATTATCAGCGCCTTTGCCGTGGTCCATTGGATGGGGTTCACTCTCAACAGCCTCACGCTTCTCGCTCTGACGCTCGCGGTGGGCATCGTGATCGACGACGCCATCGTCGTCATGGAAAACATCTTTCGATTGCACGAAGAGAGAGGACTCGATCCGTTCGAGGCCGCGCGAGAAGGGACCCGCGAAATCGGCCTCGCCGTCATGGTCATCACGCTTTCTCTCGTCTCGGTCTTCATCCCGGTTGCCCTGATGAGCGGCATCGTCGGACGGTTTCTGTATTCTTTCGGCGTCACGATCGTATCGGCCATCGTCGTCAGCCTCATTGTGAGTTTCACGCTCACGCCGATGCTGGCGGCGCGGTGGCTGAAGAAGGAGCCCGCCCGCGTGGACGCGTCGGGCGAGGGCGAATCCAAGCACAACGTTCTGTATCATTCCATCGAACTCGCGTACAGCGGGGCGTTGAGTTTCGTTCTGCGCCATCGCTGGGTCGTCGTCCTGGTCTCGGCCGGCCTTCTGGCCACGATCCCAAGCGTCATGCGCCGCATTCCCAAGAACTTTATCCCCGACGACGACCAATCGCAGTTCCAGGTGTCGATTCGCGCGCCCGAAGGCACTTCGCTCGAAGCGACCAACCTGATGGTGCAACGGCTGGCGACCGACATTCGGGGACTCGAGGGCGTGCGCTATACGATTGCCAGCGTGGCCGACACCGAGCAGAAGATCGCGAACCAGGGAAGCATCTACGTCCGCATGGTCGATCTGGGCGAACGCACGTTCTCTCAGATGGAAATGATGGAATACGTTCGACGCGACGTCTTGCCCGCGCACGCCAGGGACAATCTGCGCGTCAGCCTGGCCGAGGTGCCGGTCTTCTCGGGAGGCGGCATGACGGCCGCCTCGCTTCAATACGTCCTGGGCGGACGCGACATGGCCAAGTTGGAGACTTACGCCAAGGCGCTGATGGATGCGCTGCGCCAGACCCCCGGCGTAACCGACGTCGACTCTTCTCTCGTGGTCGGCAAACCCCAACTCGGCGTCTCGATCGATCGCGACAAGGCCGCCGCGCTCGGCGTTTCGGTCTCCAACATCGCCTCGACCCTTCGGTTGCTCGTGGCCGGAAGCAAGGTCTCGGACTACAACGAGGGGGGCGAGCAATACGACGTATTCCTTCAGGCCAACGACCTGTATCGCAACGATCCCGAAGAGCTTAAACAGGCCACCGTCCCTTCGTCGCTTCTCGGCTCCGTTCCCCTGAGCGACGTGGTTCGATTCGAGAAGCAAACCGGCCCGAGCGAAATCAACCGTCTGAACCGAATGCGGCAGGTGACGCTTTCGGCCAACATGGAGGAAGGCGCTTCGCTTCAGACGGCGATCGACGCCCTAGACAAGAAGGCGGCCGAACTCAACATGGGACCCGAGTACAAGACGGGCCTCATCGGGCGCTCGCGCGAGATGGCGCGCGCGTTCCGCGGTTTCTTCTTCGTCTTCGTTCTCGCGTTCCTGTTCGCGTATCTGGTCATGGCGGCGCAGTTCGAATCGTGGCTTCATCCCTTTACGATTCTTCTCGCGTTCCCCCTCACGCTTCCCTTCGCGTTTCTGTCGCTGCTCCTCTTCAGGCAATCGCTCAACATCTTCTCGATTCTTGGGATGCTGGTCCTGTTCGCCGTCGTTATGAAAAACGCGATACTTCAGATCGACCACACCAACCAACTCCGCGCCCAAGGGATGGCGCGATTCGACGCCCTCATGATCGCGAATCGCCACCGCTTGCGCCCGATCCTCATGACGACCACCGCGTTTGTCGCGGGCATGTTGCCTTTGCTCGTTTCCGAGAGCTCGGGAGCGGCGACGAACCGCGCGATCAGCAGCGTCATCATCGGGGGCCAGACCCTGTCGCTCACGCTGACCCTGTTGGCGATCCCGGTCGCCTATTCGCTTTTCGACGACGCCGGCGCTTCGATCCGGAAACTCTTCGGACGCAAGTACCGAGTCGAGCCACCGGCGGAAGCTTCCAGAACTCCGACCGAGTAGCTGGCCGCCGCAAAAGAACACGGGAGCAACCGCATTCCGCGATCGCTCCCGTCCCACCATCTTCAACCTTCAACCTGGAACCTTCGAACCTGTCACCGCTTTACTGCGTCTGCAATGCCGTGATCGCGGCTACCTGGACCACGTCGTCCGTGGTCGCGCCGCGCGAAAGGTCGTTGACCGGTTTAGCGAGACCCTGGAGCAAGGGGCCGAACGCTTCGGCTTTGGCCAGGCGCTGGGTGAGTTTGTAGGCGATGTTGCCCGCGCCGAGATCGGGGAAGATCAAGGTGTTGGCGCGGCCCGCCACCTGGCTGCCGGGCGCCTTACTCTTGCCCACGGACGGAATCAGGGCGGCGTCGCCCTGGAGTTCGCCGTCCACCTGGAGATCGGGACGACGTTCGGCCAAGGCGGCCGCGGCGTCGGCCATCTTCTTCGCGGCGGGGTGGTCGGCGCTGCCCTTGGTCGAGAAGCTGAGGAAGGCGACGATCGGCTCGCCGCCGACCAGTTGCCGGAACGTTTGCGCCGCGGCGTCGCCGATGTCGACCAGCTGCGCCTGCGTGGGCGCCGGGATCACGCCGCAGTCGGAATAGATGAGCGCGCCGTCGATGCCGAACGAGGCGTCGGGAACGATCATCAGAAACGCCGACGACACGGTCTTGAGTCCTTGGCGCGGGCCGATACACTTGATCGACGCGCGGATCACGTCGGCGGTGGTGTGGATGGCGCCCGCCGTCATGCCGTCGGCGAGGTCCATCGAGACCAGCATGGCGCCGAAGTAGAGCGGATCGACCAGGACGGCGCGCGCCTGATCGTCGGTCAGGTTTTCCTTGGCGCGGCGCGTCTGGTAGAGGGCGACCATTTCGTCCATCTTCTCGAACTGCGCGGGATCGATCGTCCGAATGCCGTCGAGCGAGACCTCGGCTTTCTGAGCCATTTCCTTCAAGGCCTTTTCCGAACCGACGATGAGAGGGGTGCCGAGTTTCTCGTCGGCGAACTGGCGCGCCGCCTTCACGGTTCGGGCGTCGTCGACGGCCTCGGGCAGGCAGATGGTTTTGCCCAGGGCGCGGGCCTTTTCTCGCAGCGTGTCGATCAGGTTGGACATCGGGTTCGGGTTCCTTTCGGGGTTTTTGTTGAGTGGACGAAATAGACTCGCAGGACTGGGTGGACCTGAATTCAGGTCCCGCCGGTTCTAATTCTTACTTCGACGGCGATTTGTTTGCACGGCTTTTTTCGCTCAGCGGGCGGCGGACTCTCGGCGTCCATCGTCCGATGTTTACTCTCAGGGGCGAAGGCGTTTCTTGATCAGCTCGTTGACGAGGCCGGGGTTGGCCTTGCCCTGGCTGAGGCGCATCACCTGGCCCACCAGGAATCCCATCGCGCGGTCCTTGCCTTGGCCGTAGTCGCTAGCCGGTCCGGGATTGGCCCGGATCGCTTCGTCGACCCAGGTTTCGACCTGACCGCTGTCCGTGACTTGGACCCAACCTTTGTCCTGGACGATTCGTTCGGGATCGCCTCCGCCCGCGAGCATTTCGGCGAACACGTCCTTGGCGATTTTGCCCGAGATCGTTTTCGCGTCGATCATCCGGATCATCTTTCCCAGATGTTCGGGCGCGACGGGGGATTCGCGCGCTTCGATTTCGCGTTCGTTGAGTTCGCGCAGGAGCTCGGTCATGATCCAATTGCTCGCGGCTTTCGGATTGTCGTGCGCGGCGACGACCTGCTCGTAGTATTCCGCCAGGGGACGCGAGGCGGTCAGAACGCCCGCGTCGTATTCGGGAAGACCGTACCGTTCGATGAAACGCGCCTTCTTGGCCGCGGGGAGTTCGGGCAACTCCGCTCGGACGCGCTCGATCCAATCGTTTTCGATGTCGAGTTCGACGAGGTCGGGCTCGGGGAAGTAACGGTAGTCGTGCGCGCTTTCCTTCGACCGCATCGCCTGGGAGCGACCGGTTTCGTCGTCCCAGAGACGAGTGTCGCGCCCGAGGGTTTCGCCTCGATCGAGGGCGCGCGTTTGACGCTTGGCTTCGTACTCGATGCATCGCACGGCGCTTTTCATCGACCCGAGGTTTTTGATTTCGGACCGGAAAGAGGGGAGCTCGGTTTCGCCCGCAAGGCGATGCGAGATGTTGACCTCGAATCGCAGACGCCCCTCGTGCATGTTGCAGTCGCTGACCTGGATGTATTCCAGGAGGTTCTTGAGCGCCTGCATATAGGCCATCGCCTCGTCGGCGCCGCGGATGTCGGGCTCGGAGACGATTTCGAGCAAGGGGGTCCCGGTGCGGTTCAGATCGACGAGGCTGCAGTCGGCCGCCGCGTTTTCGGGATGCACGTTTTTCCCGGCGTCCTCTTCGAGGTGGATGTTGTGGATGCGAATGCGCTTTTGTTCGGAACCGTCGCCGATGGGAATGTCGAGAAAGCCGTCCACGCCGAGGTTCTGCCGGAGCTGCGAGATCTGATAGTTCTTGGGCAGGTCGGGATAGTAGTAGTTCTTGCGCTCGAACTGACACTGCCGGTTGATCCGGCAATTCAGCGCCACCGCCGTGCGGAGCGAGAGATCGAGCGCCTTCCGGTTCAGGACGGGCAGCGACCCGGGCAGCCCGAGGCATACGGGACAGACCTGTGTGTTGGGCGGTTGTCCGAAGACGGTGGAACACCCGCAGAACACTTTCGTATTCGTCGAGAGCTCGACGTGAACTTCAAAGCCGATGATCGTTTCGTATTTCATGCGATTTCCGATGCCGGATGAGTCTTTTCGCGGTTCGATCGAGAGCGAGACGAACGGCGCACTCCGGGTTGCGTCGCGACGCGAACAGCGGACTACGCAGCCTACCAAGCCCGGCCCGCTTCGTCCAGTTTGAACTCGTCGAGTCAGGACGAAGAGGATGGTTCGTCCGAGTCGCGGGTCGGGGAATCGGGGTCGGGATCGTCGACCAGGGCGATCAGGGATTCTCCCGCCTGGGGCGCGGCCTCGCGGTCCGCCGTGCAAATGGACAGGTTCTTGTCCTTGTCGATGATGAAGAGGGGCAACGCCGCGTCGCCGTACTTCGCCCGGAACTCGGCATAGCCGAATTCGTCGCTCAGGGGGGTCTTCTTGACCTGAGCGCCCTCTCTCAAGCGGTTCCAGAAGTAGAGGTAACTGGAGTGCGGCGCGAAAAGCGGGCGTCCGCGCCGCTTGCCGGAGACGGCCTCGGGTTTGGTCTTCACGCCTTCGGATTGGGGCGGAATCTGGAAGACGGAAGCGCGGCCGAACACCTCCATGACGTGGAGCGCCGCCAGGGCGTTGACCTCATCGTTCGGGGTCAGGAGCAGGATGCGCCCGACGCCTCCCAGGTCGATCGTCTCGAACACGCCCTCGGCCAGGATGTTCTCGCAGTGCGCCTCGAAACCCGCCATGCGCGCCTCGCGGACCGCTCGGCGGTTCGTGTCGAGGAAGACGACGCGATAATCGGCCTCTCGGATCTTGGCGCCGATGGCGAGTCCGACCGAATTGGCGCCGACGATGAGGATTCCCTGGGGATTGGGGGTCGCCAGGCCGAGGCGGCGCGCGAGCCATGGGGTGGTCAAGCCGTAGATGGCGACCGTGGCCGCGATGACCAGGAAGGTCTCCTGGACCAGTCTCGTCCCTTCCTCGCCGAAGCGCAGCGCGAACACCGAGGCCACCGCGGCCGCGACGATGCCGCGCGGCGCGAGCCACGAGAGAAACGCTTTCTCGCGCCAATTCAGGCCCGAGCGGATCGTGGACAGGAGAACGGAAGCGGGACGTACGATCAGCATCAGGAACGCGACGAACACCGCGCTGTGCCACCCGAGCTGCGCCAAGTCGCTGCGCTTGAGGCGAGAGGCGAGCAGGATGAAGAGGGTCGAGATCAGGAGGACGCGGAGATTCTCCTTGAACTCGACGATGTGGCGGATGGGCACGGCCTTCTGGTTCGCGAGGACGATCCCCATCAGGGTGACGGTCAACAATCCCGAGTCTTCGTGAATCAGGTTGGAGGCCGTGAACGCGGCGGCGACAAACATGAGGAGCATCGGGCTTTGGAGAAAGTCGGGCATCCAGTAGCGGCGCAAGAGGAGAACGGCGAGTCCGGCTACGGCTGCGCCGATGACCCCTCCCGTTGCGACGGTCAGAAGGATGCTCCGGCCGACCTGGACCGATGCCTCGCCCAGTCCGTGGGAACCGATGGCTTGAGTCGCCTCGAAGACCAGGACGGCCAGAGACGCACCGACGGGATCGATGATGATGCCTTCCCACTTGGAGATGACCCCGGCGCGGCGCACAGGATGGATGTGGCGGAGGAGAGGGCCGATGACCGTCGGTCCGGTGACGACGAGGATCGCGCCCAGGACGACGGCGACCTGGGGGTCGAAACCGAGGATGAGCCAGGCGCCGAGCGAGGCCAAAACCCAGGTGACCAGCGCGCCGACGGTGACCAGATTGCGAATCACGGCCAGAGTCTCGTGCAGCTCGTGGAGACGAAGGCTCAGGCCGCCCTCGAACAGAATTACCGCGACCGACAACGAGACGATGGGGAAGAGCGTGTTGCCGAACAACGCGTCGGGATCGATCCAACCCAGGCCCGGCCCGGCGAGTAATCCGAAGGCCAGGAGGAGGAGAATCGACGGGACGCGCAACCGCCAGGCGAGCCATTGGGCGCCGATTCCCAGGACGAAGATCGCCGTCAGGAAGACGAGAATCCACTCGGTCTCGGTCATGTTCGACCCCATCCTCCATCGTCTTCGCGCGGTGCCTCAAACCCGCGCCCGCGACGGGTGCGGTCAGGGAGACAGAGTATCAATCTGTGCGGACGCCGTCCAGTTGGAACCCTTCGGACATGGGGTCAATCCTTGCGAACGGCGAAGATCTTGGCGAAACCGTTGTCGAAAACCGGTTTCCCGAGCGTCTTGGGATCGTAGGTCTCCATGTCGCCGTCCGGAAAGGGGCCGCGAGTCCGGTCGGCGCGCGTCCAGAAGACGTAGTCGATCCCGTGTTCCTCGACGATGCGGCGGAACTCCGCTAGGGGAAGAACGAATGAGAACAGGCAATCGGTCAAGAACGCTTTGCGCTCCGGGTGCACGGTCATGATCTGATGTCCGTAAAAGACGCGCAGCCCGGCGAGAAAAGGCATGCGGTTGCCTCGTCTCCGCGAAGCCCAAACCGTCGATCCGGCGGGCGCGTGACGCGCAAGCCAATCCGCCGCCTCCACTTCTCTCATGTCGACGTAGTAGAGATCGTCCGCGGCGCCGAATCGGCCGACGCTGCGTTCGTAGAGAATGGCGATCGTGCGCGGCAGGAGCGCGACGAGGACCAGCGCATAGGCCGCGTGACGTACGAGGCGGATTCGACCGCGAACGTTGACCGGCCGCGCGCCTCGGCGCAACAGGGGGCGGACGAGGAGTCCCTCGACCGTCCAGGGGAGAACGCACGCCAAGGCGATCGGGAGTCCCTCGATCAGGCGTCGCTGGTATTTGACCGGCGCGTGCATCGCGACGATCGCCGTGACCACCCACGCGACCAGAAAGACGGCCTCGGGACGACGCCGACGGGTCAGTAGGAGAAACGCCAGGCCGGGGACGGAAAGCCACAGGAGGCCGTCCATCGTCTTGAGCGACGCCCACCGGCTCCACCAATACAACACGTTGTTGCTGTCCATCAGGCGAAAAACCTCCCAGCGCCGCATGATCGACATCTGATAGAGAACCGACACCCCCGCGACGGCGCAAAACGCGAGGTAGACGGTCAGCGTGACGCGCGGAATTCGCCGCGCCTGGCGCCATCGCACCAGGAGGACGACCGCGCCGACCGCGAAGAGTGGCGGGAGGTCGAAGGCATGGACCCAGGCGAGTCCCAACCCGCTCGCAATCGCAAGAACCCACGCCCACGCTCGGAAGCGGGGATCGCGGACGGTCGGGTGGGCGGATTCATCGAGTCGCAGCCCGAGAAGCATCGCCGAGCACGCGCCCACATAGAGGATCAAAGATGCGGTGAAGTGCGGATAGGCGCTGCACGAGGCCAACACGCTCCCCTCGGTGAACCCGGTGATGTCTTTTCCCAAACCGGTCGTTCCCGCGGCGAAGAGGCAGTAGGCG
The DNA here is from genome assembly GCA_016931035.1 of Candidatus Sumerlaeota bacterium. GTDB lineage: Bacteria > Sumerlaeota > Sumerlaeia > UBA8349 > UBA8349 > JAFGFN01. The sequence continues at coordinate 25,761 of JAFGFN010000026.1, read as the reverse complement.
ACGATCCAGAGGCGGCGGTGTCGCCGGGCGGTGAGTAGCGTCGTCATGCCGTAGATCGCGAAAACAAGAAGCAAAGTGACGACGGCGCGCGCGATCTCGTAAACAGGTGGGATCGCCTTCCAGACGGGAATGGGATTTCCGGAAAACCGTCCCCACGACCAGCCATACCCTCTCGCGACGTGGCCGAGGGCGATGTAGAAGGGGAGGGAAAGAATGCGCGGGTGGGGTTCGGTCGTCCAGAGGTTGTCGTAGAGCCACGCGCCGTCGTAGCCCAGGTGCATGAGAAGCAGGTAGCCGTTGTTGTCCCAGGGGGCGCCGCTCCACAGATAGAGAGCGTTGGGCGGGGTCTTCGCCCATCCGTAGAGGCCGGGAAACGCCGCCGCGGCGGAGACGCAGACGGCCAGGAAGAGGAGCGCTTTCCAGCGCATGGCGTGCTCCGGGAACCGACGAAGGTCAGGGGGGGCGATCACGTCGTCTTTTGTTGTTCGCCTCGGAGGTCCACGACGCGTTTCGCCTTACCCATCGAACGTTCGAGCGTGCGGGGCTCGACGAGAGTGAGTTTGAACGACACCCCGAGTTCGCCCTGAAGCCGCTTTTCGAGATTGCGTTCGAATTGGTGAAGTTCCTTCATTTCGTCCGAGAAGAGTTCGGGCGGCATCTCGACCTGGATCTCCATCTCGTCGAGGGTTCCCGAGCGACCCACGACGATTTGATAGTGAGGTTCCGCGCCCCCCATGTCGAGAAGCACCGTCTCGACCTGCGAGGGGAACAGGTTCACGCCTCGGACGATGAGCATGTCGTCGGTGCGGCCGATCACCTTGGTCATCCGTCGGGTGGTTCGGCCGCAGGAACACGGCTCGTCGATCAACGTGCAGAGGTCGCGGGTGCGATAGCGGAGAACGGAGAACGCTTCGCGCGAGAGAGGGGTGATGACCAGCTCGCCTACTTCTCCCGGCGCGACGGGCCGTTCGGTCTCGGGATCGATGTGTTCGATGAGAAAATGGTCTTCCTGAAGGTGCATTCCGTTCTTGACCACGCACTCGCCCGAGACGCCGGGACCGATGACTTCGGAAAGGCCGTAGTTGTCGGTGGCGCCGATGCCCAGGCGGATCTCGATTTCGCGGCGCAGACTCTCGCTCCAGAATTCGCCGCCGAATAGGCCGATCCGCAAGGCGATGTCCTCGGGCGTGATCCCCATCGATTCCATGACCTCGGCGATGTGGAGACTGTAGCTCGGGGTGCAGACCAGCGCGGTCGGCCGCATCTCCTTGAGAATCCGGACCTGGCGTTCGGTGTTGCCCGCGGCGACGGGGATAATGCCCGCGCCCATTCGCTCGATGCCGTAGTGGAGGCCGAAGCCGCCCGTGAAGAGACCGTAGGAGAAGGCGATGTGCACCAGGTCGTCGGGGCGGACTCCCGCCGCGACAACGAACCGCGCGACGAGGTCGGCCCAGGTCTCGAGATCGCGCCGCGTGTAGGCGACCACGGTCGGTTGGCCCGTTGTCCCGGTCGAGGCGTGGATCCGGGCCACATTTTTCAGCGGGACGGAGAGAAGACCGTACGGATAGTGTTGGCGGAGATCGGCCTTCGTGGTGAAGGGGATGCGCCGCACGTCGTCGAGCGTGCGGATCGAATCGGGCGAGACGCCCGCCTCTTTGAGACGGTCGCGGTAGAAGGGGACGTTCTCACAGAGGCGCGCGAGCGTTTCCTTGAGACGCGTGAGTTGAAGCGCCTGCATCTCCTCGCGCGGCAGGCACTCGAATTCGGGTTGCCAGATCTCGTAGCTCATCTTCGCTTCATTCTCCTCCGCGGGGCGGACGGTCGATCCGGCTGGTTTCGACCAGGCGGATTTCGGCGCTCACGCCCAAGTGTTCGTGAATGGCCGTCTCGATCCGGTCGCGCAGTTCCTGCACGCGTCGCATCTCGCCGTCGAGCCACTCGGGAGACATTCCGACGCGAATCTCCAGGTTCTCGAGTCCCTCGCCCCCCGTCGTGTGAATTCGGAACGGGGCGTCGGGCAGAATGCCGTGGAGGACGGTCTCGATTTGTTTCGGAGACACTCGGCCGCCTCCGACGACCACCATGTCGTCCGTGCGTTCGTGGGTGGGCGACATCCGGACATAGGTTCGGCCGCACGCGCAGACCGCGTCGTCGAGGACGGTCAAGTCGCCCGTGGCGTATCGAATCATCGGGACGGCTTCGCGCGTGAGGGTGGTCAGGACCAGCTCGCCCGCCTTGCCGTTAGGGAGGAGGGCGCGGGTCTCGGGGTCCACCACTTCGGCCAGGGCGTTGTCCTCGCTCACGTGGAGTCCGCAATGGCATTCGCATTCGGTGGCCAATCCCGGGACGGCCATTTCGGACAGGCCGTAGCTGCCGAACGCCTCGACCGGCAGAACGGATTCGATTTCTTCGCGCAGCGCATCGGACCACACTTCTCCTACGATGAACGCGATGCGGAGCGTGATCGAGGCGGGGTCCAGGTCGCCGAGGGCGCTTCCGAGACGAAGCGCCTGCGACGGGGTCGCGGCCAGAACCGTTGCGCGGTAGTGTCGCATGACCTCGGCCTGTCGCTCGGGCGAGAGGCCCGAACACGGGATGACCGAGGCGCCGAGGATTTCGGCGCCCGATTGCGTCCCGATCGCCGCGGAGCCGTGCGAGTAGTCGAGCGTGATCTGGAGAACGTCTTCTCGCGTGACCCCGGCCGAAGCGAGCGAGCGCGCCGCCATGCGGGTCCAGGTGGCGATGTCGTTTTGCGTGTAGCCGACCACGACGGGTCCGCCCGCTCCCGCGGCGGGGTGGAGGCGCAGGACGTCGCTCAGCGGGACGGCGAAGAGGGCGTAGGGCTGGTGGGCGAGAAGATCGTCGCGCGTCGTGATCGGCAGACGCGCCAGATCGTCGAGCGACCGAATGTTCTCGGGCAGGATGCCGGCGCGGTCGAACGTCTCGCGATAGTAGGTTACGTGTCGGTACGCCCGGTTCACGGTCGCCTGAAGGCGTTCGAGTTGAACCTGTCGCAAGACGACGCGACTGGCGGTTTCTGTTTTCGGATCGAGAATGGGCATCGGATTCCTCCCGGTGGGGATTCGCTCCCCCCTTATCGGAGATTCGACCTGACGGCTCTCGTCTCTTGTATTCCACATCGCGTGAACTCTTCGCACGCCCACTGTTGCCATTCGGGGCGGACGCCGATCGAGGCCATGTCGCCGTAGAATCCGGCGATGAAGCCGCCGCGTCCGCGCCAGAGTTTCTCGACCATCTCGCGCGCCTTGGCGCGGATGAGACGCTCGTCCCCCGTCGGCAAGACCTTCTGAATGTCCACCGGGCACCAGAAGGCGATCCGCGCGTTCTCCTGATGCCGCGCCAAGTTGTCGATCCCGTGCAGGTCGGGTTGATCGAATTGCAGAACGTCGATCCCGGCCTCGATGAGGCCCGGCACGATGTCGCCGACCGCTCCGCACGAGTGCATGAAGACACGCAGTCCGAGGTCGTGAGCCAAGGCGCACAGATTGCGGAACCGGGGGAAGAATTCCTCGCGCCAAAGAGCGGGCGCGATCAGAGTCTGTTGCTGCGTTCCCCAGTCTTCGGGAAACATGACCGAGTCGGCTCCCGCTCGCGCGTGGTTGCGAATCATGTTTTCGAGCAGCCCGTCGATCCGATCGTGCAACGCTCGAATGCGGTCTCGTTCGACCAGAAGATCGATCAGGTATTGCTCCATCGTTCGCATTTTGCGCGCGATGTTGAACGCGAAGCCGGGCAGCCAGGCGATGAGCCACTTGTCGGGCTTCTCGCCGCGGACTCGCGCCACGTTCTCATAGTCCTCCGGGCGCGAGTAGTCGAGGAACTCGTATCGGTCCAGGTCGTTCAGATCGCGCAGGACGCCCCGGGCGACCTCGCCCTTCGACGTGGGATCGACCCGCGCCCATGTGTTGCCCCATTCGTCGAGACGCTCCCAGCGTCCGCCGCCGACCTCGCTCCATGATGTAGATCGCCCGCGGACGCTGCACCCGGCGCCGACGAAGTCGGATTCGGCGAAGGACCGGGCCACGCGCGGCGGGTTCTCGCGGTCGAGGGTCCGCCGGACGATCTCTCGGCTGGTCAGGGTGGACGCGGTGGACAGAGCGGACATTGGATCTGGAGCCTCAAACCTTCCAACCTGGAACCTTCGAACTTGCTATGCGTCCCACGCTTCCTGGTATCCGCGACCGAGATAGGCGCGTTGGACGTCGCGGTTCGAGCGCAACGACTCGCTGTCGCCCTCCAGGACGATCTGTCCCGTTTCGATCACGTATCCCCGGTCGGCGGCGCGAAGGGCGAGGTGGGCGTTCTGCTCGACAAGCAGCATGCTTGTGTCGGAGCGCTTGAGATCGGACAGCGTGGCGAAAATATCTTGGGCGATGCGCGGCGCCAGACCCATCGACGGCTCGTCGAGCAAGAGAAGCGAGGGTCTGGACATCAACGCGCGGCCGATCGCCAACATCTGTTGTTCGCCTCCCGACAGAGTGCCGGCGGGCTGCGCGCGACGTTCGCGCAGAATGGGGAAAAGGCCGAACACCTCGTCGAGCGTTCCGGATTGTCCGTCTCGACGGCGGGTGTAGGCCCCCAGAATGAGGTTGTCCTCGACCGACATCGGGGCGAAGAGCTGCCGTCCCTCGGGAACCAAGGCCACGCCTTGCCGGACCATCTTCTCCGGCGAAAGCCGCGTCACCTCGCGATTGCCGAGAAACACTTTTCCGTTCATGGGACGGATCAGACCCGCGAGAGTCGAGAGCAGGGTGCTTTTGCCCGAGCCGTTGGCGCCGATCAGCGTGACCATCTCGCCCGGATTCACATGGAGCGACACGCCCTTGAGCGCCACGATCCGGCCATAGCCGCTGGTGAGGTTTTCGACGCGAAGCACGACTCAACGACTCCTATGAAGTGGACGAAGTGGACGGAGTGGACGACGTGGACGACGTGAACTCAGAAGTCCGTCCTCTTCCTCTCTTCCCTTTTCATCCTTCATCCTTCTGCCTTCATCCTTCATCTTTTTCATTTCACGCTTCCACCCCCAGGTACACGGCGATGACCTGGGGGTTGTTCTGAATCTCGCGCGGCGTTCCCTCGGCGATAGGGGTGCCGTGGTCCAGAACAAAAACTCTCTCCGATATCTCCATGACGAGCGACATGTCGTGCTCGACGAGGACGACGGTGACGCCCGAGTCGCGGATTTGGAGAATCAGTTCGCCCAGTTCGATGGTCTCTCGCGCGTTGAGTCCGGCGGCGGGCTCGTCGAGAAGCAACAGGCGCGGCTCGGAGACCAAGGCGCGCGCCAGCTCGACGCGCCGTTGCTGGAGAAACGGCAGGGCCCCGACGGGGAGTCGAGCCAGCTCGACGATTCCTAGCGAATCGAGTCGATCCATGGCCGCCCGGCGCATCCGGCGCTCCTCGCGATAGTGGCGAGGCAGGCGCAGCGCCGCGCCAAGCATCCCGCAGCGTCCTCTGCAATGACATCCCACGAGAACGTTCTCGAGCACGGTCATGTGCTCGAAGAGACGAATCGTCTGCCATGTGCGGGCGATTCCAGCCGCGGCGATGCGATGCGACGCCATGCCCGCGATCTCGCGGTCGAGAAACCGGATCGACCCGCCGGTCGGGCGGTCCACTCCGGTCAAGCAGTTGAACAGCGTGGTCTTGCCCGCGCCGTTGGGACCGATGATGGCGCTCACCCGGCCCTCGGACACGCGGCAGTTCACGCCGTCCAGGGCGCGCAATCCGCCGAACCGCTTCGAGACCCCCTGCACCTCGAGCAGGCACTTGTTCGCCGAGGCTTGTTCGCTCGATCCCGTCATTTCGTCGTCCTGGGGCGCCAAAGCCCCGTGGCGGTTGCGATCCGGACACAGAGATCGCGCAGTCCCAGAAGCGCTCCTTGGGGCAGAAACAACATGATGAGGAGAAGAACCACGCCGTAGACCAGGAATCGCCAGGTTTCGAGATCGGCCAGGAGCTCGGACAAGACCCCCATGACGCACGCTCCGACCACGGCGCCCCAGACGGTGCGCATCCCCCCGACGATGACCATGATGACAAACAGAATCGAGTTCTCGACGCCGAACGGACTCGGGTTGATGTATCCCGTGACGTGGACATAGAGACTTCCCGCGACCGAAGCGTAGGCGGCGGAAAGGACGAACACCTTCACCTTGTAGGACGCCGTGGCGACGCCCAGAACGTTGGCGGGGATTTCGCCGTCGTGAATCGACCGCAAGGCGCGCCCCACGCGCGAATGAATCAGGTTGATGGCGAGGACAAGTCCGATCAGAACGACCGCCCAAACGACGTAGAAGGTCTGTGTATCGGTACCGTAGGTTTTCAGGCGGTGGCCGAAGGCGGACAGGAGCGGGATGTTGCCCAGGCCCGAGGGCCCGCCCGTCACGCGGATCCAGGCTTTGGCGACGACACTCACGATTTCCCCGAAGGCGAGGGTGGCCATGGCCAGATAGTGGCCGTGAAGGCGCAGCGAGGGGATTCCCACAACCCAGGCGATCAGCATCGACAGGGCGACGCCCGCCCAGACGGCGACCCACGGAGACCAACCGAGCCGCGTGCACAGAACAGCCGAGGTGTAGGCGCCGATGGCATAGAAGGCGGCGTGTCCGAGCGAGATTTGCCCCGCGTAGCCCATCAGAAGCGAGAGGCCGATGCAGATCAGAGCGTAGAAGCCGATGTGGATGAGCTTGTAATACCAGGACGGCAGAAGCCAGGGGACGATCCCGATGGCGACGGCGAACACGACGAGACCTATGCGGTTGTGCCAACCCATCAGAACTCCGTAAGCCGCCCGAGGTCGGTGCGCCCAAAAAGTCCGCGCGGGCGAACGAACAGAACGAGGAGAAGAACGCCCAGGGCGATGGCGTCCTTGTAGTCGCTCGATATGAATCCCGCGGACAGGGACTCGATGATTCCGAGCAGTATCCCCGCCACGACCGCGGCGGGATTGTGCCCGAGGCCTCCGAACACGGCGGCGGCGAATCCCTTGAGACCGAACATCGCCCCGTTGTCGTACTCCATGTACGAGATGGGAACCACGACGGCCCCGGCCAGCGCTCCGATCCCCGCCGAGAGAGCGAAGGCCAGCATCACCATCGTGCGGTCGTTGATTCCTACGAGACGGGCCGCCGTGCGATTGTACGAACAGGCGCGCATCGACTTTCCCGCAATCGTGTAGCCGAAGAAGAACATCAGGGCGAACGCGACGACGATCAAGGTGAAGAACACGAGAATGTGTTGGCGGGTGATGCGCGCTCCGAGGAGATGCACGGGGGCTTCTCCCAGGAAAGGCTCCATCCAGGAAAGGCTGCGCCCCCAGACGAGGAGCGCCGCGCCTCGAAAGACAAAGGAACCCGCGATGGTGATGATAACCAGAGTCAGAACCGTGGGTTTGCGCACCGGACGAATGGCCAGACGTTCGAAGGCGATTCCGATCAAGGCGACCGAGACGACCGCGACGAGGACCGCCGCCGCGACGGGCAGAGACAGGCGGTTATGGGCCCAGACGGTGACCATGCCTCCGAGCATGACGAATTCGCCCTGGGCCAGATTGACGATGCCCGTGGCGTTGTAGATGATGTTGAACCCGATGGCCACCATGGCGTAGATGCTGCCGAGCGCGACCCCGCTCAGGAGGTATTGCATGAGGTCGGCGGTCTGGAAATGGTGCCCCATGGTCCGTTCGCCCAGGGTGGTTGCTCGTGGGCGGTTCAGAATGCTCGGAATCGGAAACCCGCAATCCGAAAAGGGCGCGCGGCCAACTGCCGGGCCGCGCGCCCTATGTTCGACGTCTCAGATGATGCAAGGCGAGCAGCCGGCCTCGATCATTTCGCCAACGTGGTGAACTGGCCGTCCTTGACCGTCAGCATCTCCAGCGAGTCCTTCTGAAGACCGGTATGGTCTTCGGGCGAGAAGTTGAACACGCCTCCCGTGCCGACGAAGCCCTGACGCTCCTCGATATAGTCGCGGATGTCCTGGCGGTCGGGCTCCTTGTTCTGGCACGCTTCGAAAACGAGCTGCAGCGCGTCGTAGGCGTGACCGGCGAAAGTGCTCATCTTGTCGTTGTATTTCGCTTCGTATTTCTCGGTCAGATCGACCAACAGGGCCTTCTGCGGATTGTCGTCGGGCAGATCCTTGGCCGCGAGAATTCGGCCCGCGGGGAAGATCACTCCCTCGGCGGCGTCGCCCGCGGCGGCGAGATACTGGTAGTTGCCGAATCCGTGGCTCTGGAAGATCTGCGCCTCGACGCCCAACTGCTTCGCGTTCTTCAGCACGATACTCTGCGCGGGAGCGATGGTCCAGTTGACGATCGCGTCGGGCGCCGCGGCCTTGATCTTGGTCAGCTGCGCCGTCATGTCGGTGTCCTTGGGGTCGTACGTCTCGTCCGCGACGATCTCGAGTCCGTATTCCGGCGCCTTGGCTTGGAGCGTGGCGCGGCCGCCCGCCCCGAATCCATCGGTCGAGGACATGAGGGCGACCTTCGTCATCCCCTTTTCCTTGACGTAGTCATAGATTCTCTCGACGACGTGATCGTCGCGCTGCGGCGTCTTGAAGACCCATTCGCGGCCTTCGACGATCTTAGCCAGCGCGGCGCACGAAACAAGGGGGACTCCTTCCTCTTCGCACATGGGGGCGACGGCCATGGAGCAGCCGCTGGTCGAGGGGCCGACAATGGCCACCACGTTCTCGCGCAGGAGCTCGCCCACGGCGTTGCGCGAGGCGGTCTCGTCGGCCTGGTCGTCCTTGACGATCACTTCAACCGGGCGTCCATGGATGCCGCCCTTGGCGTTGATGTCCTCCACCATCATCTTGACCACGTTGGCCTCGGGCGCACCCAACCACGCGGCTTTTCCCGTGATGGCGAACACCGCGCCGATCTTGATCGGATCCGCCGCCGCCGTGGCGGCTTTCGCTTCCGCTTCGGGGGCGTCCTGAGCGAACGCACCCGCTCCAAGCGTGGCGACAAGCGCAATCGCCATCAACCAAGCAAACGATTTCACGTACCGCATGACCCTCCTCCTTTCCCGCCTCTCTGGGCGGGTCCCTCTCGGATTGGAATACCGGGCGCCGTCGGGAGCGGGCTTCCGCCGTCTCGGACGGGGCGGCCGGGCACTACATCCCCGCTACGTCGTCCGGGCCGAAGACCCGGATATTGGCCTCCTGGAGAATGTCGAGCGCCTTCTCCATGTCGTCGAAACGGAAAACGATAATCGCGTTGTCTTTGACGCGCTCCAGGAAAGCGTACATGTACTCGACGTTCAGACCGCGCCCGTGAAGCAGGGCCAAGACGGTCGCTAGGCCTCCCGGACGGTCGGCGACCTCGATGGCGAGGACGTCGGTGGCGCGGACGGTCAGACCGTCGTCGGTCAAGGCCTTGACCGCCGTCTCGTTCTTGTCGACGAGGAGACGCAGGATGCCGAAATCCGACGTGTCGGCCAACGAGAGGGCCCGGATGTTGACCCCTGCGTCGCCCAGCACGCGCGTGACTTCGGCCAGGCGTCCCGCCCGGTTCTCCAGGAAGACGGACAGCTGCTTGAGTTTCATGGTTAGCGTTCTCCCTCTTACCGACCGCGGCGGTTGAAACGTCCCGAAAGACGAGCCCTCTTCGGGAGCGTACTCCATTGGGATTGCCCCAGATCGGTTCCTTTATAGTCGTTTCGGGACGACAATGCAAGTATTCCGAACGCTGGAGGCACGGACAGGACGGAAGAAGGGGTCTATCGCGGTCCGCTGAGGACGGTGGCGAGGTTGTGCGCCATAACGTCGGCGCCGAAGTCGCGCCGGACCGATGCCTGGCCCGCGCGCGCGAGTTGCGTGGCGAGAGCGGGATCTTGGGCGATTCGGCCGATCTGTTCGGCGAGCGAGGCGGCGTCCGAAGGTTCGCACAAAAGTCCGCCTCCCGTCGCCTCGATCCATTCGGGCAGGCAGCCCGTGCGCGGCGCGACGACGGGGATTCCGGCGGCCATCGCCTCGGGGACGAACTGCCCCTTGGGTTCCGGGTACTCGACGGGCACCGAGAAGACGCTTAGACTCGACAAGAACCGGATCTTGTCCTCGCGATCGACTTCTCCGACGTACTCGAAATCCTCCTCCAATCCCCACGCGCGAATCCGCTCGACGATCTCGTCGAAATAGCGTCGATATTCCCCGCCCAGGTAGCCCGCGACGCGCAATCGACCGTTGGCGGTCGCTGGATCGTTCTTGAGGATGCGAAACGCCTCGACCAGATGCTGCAATCCTTTTTGCGGACAGATGCGCGCGAGATAACCGATCGTGAATCTCGGGGGAGACGGCGGGCAGTCGTCCGGGAAACCCGCGAGATCGATCCCGAGGCGAACCACGCGCACCTTGGCCGGATCGACGGCAAGGAACCGGGTCATGAAGTCGGCGTAGTAGCGGTTGTGGGCGATGAATCCGTCGAAGTCCGCGGCGCGGCGTCGCAGAATCGCCAGGGCCGGGTCGCGATAGCTCGCGGGGAATTCGTCCATGAACATGTCTTCGCCCGACAAAAGGCAGAAGACGGGCGCGCCGAGTCGATGTTTGAGAGGAGCGGCGAGGCCGGCCAGGAGCGAATTGGGGAGGACGACCGCGTCGAAACGCGGCTGAGACGCGAGCCAATCGACGAGCGTCTCGATCTCCTTGGCGTCGGGCCCCTCCGGTCCGCGCAAAATGGCGATGGTCAGGCGCGCCAGGTCGTGAGCCGCCGTGAGATGACTGAATCGGGACGCAAGACGAAGGAGCGGACGCGCGTCGAGAAGGCGGTCGAGCCAGCGGGGCGTGTGGCGGAACAAAGCCGACTTGTATTGAAGATAGACGTTGATTCCCCCCATAAAGACCCGTTGTTCCCCCAATCCGGCCGCCTCGATCTTGGGGGGCGTATACGTGGGGACGTAGAGGACGTCGTGTCCCGCGCGCAGGAGGGCGGCGGCCAGCGCGCCGTCGCGCAGACAGCTGCCGCAATACATCCTTCCCGCCCCGGCCGTGATGAAGAGAATTCGCATGAGAGAAAATCCCTCACGGTCCGTAGCGGACCAGGTCGCCGACGCTCACGGTGCCGTTGCTCGAGTCGTAGATGTCGTCGATCCCGAGTTCGCGCGCCGAATCGAAGATGCGGTTCGGGCCGAGCGAAGTGATTCCGTATTTCGAGGGACGGCCCGCGTGAACAGGCTGCGAAGGACGCATGGGGTTGGGATAGAACCCCCCTTCGGTCAGGTAGGCATAGGGGAACAGCGGGTCGCCCGGGAAGAGAATGTCGGTCATCATGTCGGGCGGGTGTTTGATCGTGTGAAACGGGTCGTTGGGAACCGAAGTCATATAGGCGATCGGGGTCGTGAGGCGCGGAAACCAAGCCTTCTGGTCGTAGGGGATCGATCCTGGGACGTCGGCGTCGTCGCCGTCGAGCGGGAGATGGTTGTGGTCCACGGCATAGGCCGTCACGCCGCCCGCGATCTCGCGCATGTCCGACCAGGCGCGCGAAACCTTCGAGCGCGTCTGGGCTTCGAGAAAATTCGGCACGGCAATCGCGGCCAGAATGGCGATGATGGCGACGACGATCAACAACTCGATCAGAGTGAAACTGTGGCGAGTCTTCAAGGTTGCGATTTCCTTTCCTTTCCGAAGCAAAAGAGTGTCCCCTGGGCGTCGCCGATTACCAGACGGCCCGAGGCGATGGACGGTCCCGCCGCAAAGGGGGGACCGGAAACATAGCGCCAGGTCACGGAGCCCGTCTCGAGATCCAGAGCGAGAAGAGTTCCTCCGCGCGTCGCGACGTAGACCCGTTCGCCGGCGATGGACGGCGAGGCGTCGATCGTCGCTCCGGCATCGGCCACCCAACGCGGCTCGCCCGTCGTCCGGTCGAGGCAATGGACCTTCTCGTCGCGGCCGCACGCGACCACGGATTCGTCGTCGACGGCGCACGAGGCGTAGAACCCGGATTCGATCGGCGTGTCGGGATACTGCCACACGAGCGAGGTGGTCGTCTGCACGTCGACCGCGATCACTCGACCCCCGAGTTGATCGACGTAGATTCGATCCTTCGAGAAGACGGGGGAGGCCGAAGCGTAGCTTTCCATTTGAAAAGACTGAACCTCCGCACCTGTCGACACGTCCACGGCGCGAAGAAACCCGTCGCACCCCGCGACGTACGCGCGGCCTTGCCCCACGGACGGCGCGCAATGCACGGGTCCGTCGGCTTCGTGTTTCCAGAGAGTTTGGCCGTTCTTCGCGTCCAGGCAGTACAGATTCTGATCGTACGAGCCGAACAAGACGCGCCCCGCGTCGCAAACGGGCGACGAGTGGAGCTCGGCGTCGGTCGCGAACGACCAGAGCTGCGAACCGGTGGCCGCGTCGAGACAAACCATGCGTCCATTCTCGTCTCCGACAAAGACGCGTCCCTCGTCCACGCACGCCGAGGTGACGACTCCGGCGGGCAAAGTCGCTTTCCAATTCTCGGCCCCGGTCTCGAGGTCCAGGGCGAAGAAGGACCCGTCCAGGCTACCGACGTAAACCGTTTCGCCCACGACGACCGGCTCGACGTCGAAACCGCGAGGGGCCTCGATCCGCCAGAGAAGACTTGGCGATTCGGGAAGCGTCTCCGCGACCGCTCCCGTCCGTTCGGGATTGGCCCTCGCCAAGGGCCAGTCTTCGGCCGAAGCGATTTGAACGGACTGGACGAAGGCGCCAAGAAGGAGGAGCCAGAGAAATGTCGGGATCCTCAAAGAGGTCGCGAGCGAGCGGAAAGACGGACGCACGGATCGCGTGGTCTTCCGGGTCCGAGGAATCTGTATGCGGCGATGTGGCATCATGAGGAATTCGGGGTCTCGAATGGCGGCGCCTTGACTTCGCCGAGCGAAGGAACTACCATTATCCTAACAGTCTTTGAGAGGGAAGGAAAACAGAAATGAGGAATCTGGTCGAACGGAGTGTGCTGACGATCTTTCTGTCCTGTCTTGCGGCCTCCTCGGCGCTCGGCGACGACTGGTCCCAGTGGCGCGGGCCGAATCGCGACGGGATCAGCCAGGAGAGCGGACTGCTTGCTTCCTGGCCGCCCGGAGGTCCCCAGGAGGTCTGGCGCGTCGATCTGGGCGAAGGCTACTCGTGCATGTCCGTCTCTGAGGGACGCGTCTTCACCATGTTCCAGCGCGATGGCTCGCAGTGGCTCATCGCGCTCGACGAGAAGACGGGCGACAGACTCTGGCGGATACGGATGGGCCCCGCCTACGACAACAAGAACGGAAGCGGTCCTCGTTCGACCCCAACGGTCGAGGGGACGCGGGTGTACGCCTTCGACGCACTGGGCGACCTGGTGTGCGCCGATACGGCCACGGGCAAGGAAATCTGGCGTTGCCAGACCCTCACCGAGTTCGGCGCCAAGAACCTCGCGTGGGCCGTGTCCATGTCTCCGCTCGTCGACGGCGAAAAGTTGCTCGCCAACGTCGGGGAATCGAACGGTTCCTCGATCGTGGCGTTCGACAAGAACAACGGGAAGGTGATCTGGAAAGCGCTCGACGACATGGCGGGTTACTCTTCGCCCATGGAGCACAAGATGGGAGACAAGCGCGAGATCGTCTTCTTTGCCGGAACAGGCGCCCTGGGGCTCAACCCCGAGAACGGAGAACTCTTGTGGCGGTTCCCTTGGAAGACCAGCTACGACGTTCACTCGGCCACCCCGATTCTGCAAGACGATCTGGTCTTTATCTCCTCAGCGTACGACGTCGGTTGCGCGCTTCTGCGCATCGATTTGGACGCGGCGCCCGACGCCCGAGTGAAGGAAGTCTGGCGGAGTCGAGTGATGCGTTCGCATTTCGGCACTCCCATTCTCGTGGATGGGTATCTCTACGGATTCGATAATGGGACGTTTCGTTGCGTCGAGTTCATGACCGGTGAATCGAAATGGGAACTCAAGGGGTTCCAGAAAGGTTCTCTGGTGATTGCCGGGGGTATGAGTTGCGTGTTGGGCGAGCGCGGGCGGCTCGCCCTGGCCAAGTTGACTCCCGAAGCGTGCGAGATCGTCTCGGAGGTCGAAGGACTCGTCGGACCCAAATGTTGGACGATGCCGGTCGTGGCCAACGGCCGGCTTTACATTCGCGACGAGTCGAAACTCCTCTGTCTCGACGTGAAGGCCCCGTAGCCGGTCGTTCCGAACTCCTGCCTCGGGCTCTCGCGTTTGCCGCGCAGGGGCCCGACGCTCAGGCTTTCCCTCTATCCAACCGGGCGACGTTCCCAGGTGGAACGTCGCCCAACCATAAAGAACGAAGGAGAAGATGACGGAGATGCTTTATCGAACGTACGGCAAGACGGGAATCGAAGTCTCGGCGCTGGGCATGGGGTGCATGCGGTTCGAATCTCCCGATCGGCCGGACGAGATGGCCCAGGTGGCGTACCGCGCATTCGAAAGGGGAGTGACGTATTTCGACACCGCTCCTTTCTACTGTGGCGACAAGAGCGAAGACATTCTGGGGCTGGCGGTGCGCGAAATGAAGAGAACGGGCCGGCCGTTCCGGATCGCCACCAAGACGATGGAAAGCAAGGAGGAGGAGATCCGGGCGCAACTCGAACGCTCCCTCAAGAGACTCAACGTCGACGCGATCGACTTCTACCACGTCTGGTGTCTCGTCCATCCGAACCAGTTGTCCGAGCGCAAGAAGAAGGGGGTCCTGACCGCCTTCCGCAAGTTGAAAGAGGAGGGGCTGATCCGCCACATCTGCGTTTCCACGCACCTGGAACACACGTACCTGACCGAGATGTTCGAAGAGGACGAGGGTCTCTTCGAGGGGATTCTGATCGGGCTCAACGCGGTCAACTCCGCCATGCGGGTCGAAGGGGCGCGCGAGGCGGCGCGACGCGGATTGGGCGTCGTGACGATGAACACGCTCGGCGGCGGCCTGATCACCCGGCACGAAGACCATTTCGCTTTCCTAAGACGTCCGGGCGACCGCTCCGTTCTCGACGGGGCGCTTCGGTTCAATCTCTCCCTTCCCGAGGTCACGGTCGCGCTCGTCGGTTTTCGAAACCAGGCCGACGTCGACAGCGCGGTCGAATCGGTTGAGCGCTTCGAGGCGCTCTCGACCGAAGAAATCGAGGCGACTCGCAACCGAGCGATTGCATCGAGCCAGGAGTTCTGCACCCAATGCAACTACTGCCGCGATTGCCGCGCGGGCATTCCCGTCCTGCGCTTCATGGAGTCGTACAATAGACGGATTCTGGCCAAGGACGATCCGAAGCCGGCGATCGACCAGCTCAAGTGGCACTGGGGGATCGAGGACGCGAACGCCGCCCTCGCCTCGTGCACGCAATGCGGCTATTGTCAGGAGTCGTGCACCCAGCATCTGCCGATCCTGTCGCGCTTCGAGCAGTTGCGGGCCGACCAGGCCAAACTCGCCGAGAAGAAGGCGGCGGAACAATCCCAATGAACTGCGGATTGGGGGAATGCGGATTGCGGACTTGTGTTTGCGACCGCCTCCCGCTTCCACCAAGGGGGATGGCCCCGTGTTCTACCCCTGAGTGGCGTCCCCAGTTAAGGAGATTTGTCATGTTCTCGTATCGCCGCGTCGTCGAACTCTCGCACGTGATTCACCCTGGAAAGGAACGCCGTCCGTTCGAGGTCGAGCTCGTCGGCGCCGACCGGATCGATCCGAACCTCCCGCGCGCCGAGGGGCAGTGGTACGTCATGGGGAACCTGAAACACACCGCCCACGTCGGCACCCACATCGAAACGCCGTTTCACTGTCTGCGCGAGGGCGACGACCTCTCGAAGATCGGGGCGGACCGACTCGTGGGCGAAGCGGCGGTCCTCGATCTGCGCGACGTTGCGGCCCCGGGCCACGCCATCGCGCTCGAAGAATTCCAGGCCGCCGCCGAGAAGGCGGGAGGGATCCGCGCGGGCGACATCGTCCTGTGCCATACGGGCCATTCCCGCCACTACGGCGCCGACGCATACGCGCGACGCCCCGGTTTCTCGGGCGAAGCGCTCACGTGGATGGTCGAGCAGGGAGTCAAACTGATGGGGGTGGATACCGGCGGCATCGAAACTCGCGAAGTCCCCGAGAACGCCTATCACACGATTCTGTTCTCTCACGGCATCTGCCTGATCGAGAACCTCGCGAACCTCGCGGCGCTCACCCAGCCGCGCGTGATGGTCTTCGCCCTTCCGCTCGCCGTCGAGGGACTCGAAGCCATCCCGCTGCGGGTCGTCGCGTTGGAGTAGGACAATCCGGCGCCGAAACGCCGAAGGGTCCTCCGAGGGTTGAAGAGGAACCGTCACCTGTGAGAGAATCGCATCGTGTGTACCAAGGACCGGGAATGACGGGACCGAGGACCTGAAACATGAGAGACGTACCCACCGTGCCGCCCGGCGTTTTCAAGGAGTGCCCCCTGTGTGGGCATCAATGGTTGTCGCGTTCTGAATTCCTCTCCGATTCCGAGGTGGAGATTCTCGGCTACCAGGTTTCTTACGAAGACCTGAACCTGGGGCTTCTCTACTTCAACCACCTCGTGTGCCGAACCACGTTCACGATCGAGGCCGGGGACTTCGCGGACCTGTACGAAGGCGAAGTGTTCCAAGAGAGCCGAGCGGGAACCGAGGATTGCCCCGAATACTGCCACCGCATCAGGGAACTTCGCCCATGTCCCGTCGAATGCGAGTGCGCGTACGTTCGCGAAATCATCCAGGTCATCAGGAGCTGGAACAAGGTTCCCGCGCCCGAGAAATGACCGCCCGCCTGCAAGTTTCGCGCACGCGAGGCGCGCGCAACGCGCGGTCTCGTGCGCGAGCCTATCGAGTCCCCAGTTTCGACTCCACGGTTTTCGTTTGATCGCCGGTCCGATTCGGGACCAAGATTGCCGCATTGGTCGGGTTCGAAGTTCTATTCCGAG
Source organism: Candidatus Sumerlaeota bacterium (assembly GCA_016931035.1). Classification (GTDB taxonomy): domain Bacteria; phylum Sumerlaeota; class Sumerlaeia; order UBA8349; family UBA8349; genus JAFGFN01. The sequence goes on along the minus strand of JAFGFN010000026.1, from coordinate 8,862 downwards.
ACCAAGCGCCTGGGAGGATTCGTCGCGCAGAACCCGCGATCGCGTCTTTGGCTGGAGGGACTCCTTGTCCTGGTGTGTATCGCATTCGAAAGCGGGATCGTTTCGGCCGCGCCGCAGCTTGGGCCCGACGAGTTCCGCGTGAGCTTCATGGGGACCGACGGGAACCGCAATCTGTACGCCCGGGACTGCCCGGCGGGTCCCGTCTCGCTCGGAGCCAACCGCGACGCGGCGATGCGCACCGGACCGAGCATGTACAGCGTCGTCATCGCTCCCGTGTTGCCCCCCCCGGTCCGACCCCGCTCCAAGCGGGCGAATGGTCGCTCTACGAGTGAGCATTCTCGCTCATCGAGCGTTCAGCCGTCTCTCCGGGACGGAAACTACCGAACCGCACGGGGATGAAGCGATCTCGTGCATGTCATTGGCGTTTCGAAGAGCGCGTGGAACGCACGAACAAGTATCGACCTGAAAAACCGCCCACGAATCACGCGAATTCACACGAATCCTCCGACGAATGGGTCCGATTCAATTCGTGCAAATTCGTGTGATTCGTGGGCCTCCGATGTGTGGGTTCGAATGCATAGCAGTATTGCCGCCCTCTGCCTACCGTCTACTGCCTGGCGGGTTCGAGGATGAAGAGCGTGACCTCGGGCGGGGCGAGGACGCGCAGCGGCGGACCCCAGGTCCCCGTGCCGCGACTGACGTAGAGGAGAGGCGGCGTGGCGGCATCGGCGGAGCCGGTTCCGGAGCCGAGTCGCGAGGTTTCCTCGTTCCCCACCGGGTGCAGGCCGGGGCCGTAGCGATGTTGGAGGTGGACGAACAGCCCGAACGGAAAGATCTGTCCGCCATGAATGTGACCCGAGAGCTGAAGCGCGGGGCGCTCGGTGAGGGCGGGCGAGAGGTCGGGCCGGTGCTTGAGCAAGATGACGCTCGGCGGCGATGACGCGCGCGACGTGCTCTCGTCGGCGGAGTTCTCCGTCCCCGCGCCGTTCGCCTCGCTTCCGATTCGGGCCGCGACGGCGAGGGCCGCGCGTTCGTCGGTCAGAGATTCGCCGCCCATTTGTTTCCCCGTTGGGTCGTCCACCCCGGCGAGGACCAATCCCGGCGCGATGCGGACCGCGTCCTGCCGCAACATGCGAAAGCCCGCCGCGTCGTGGAACGCCAAGGTGCCGGGCAGTCCGGGATAGAACTCGTGGTTGCCCGTGACGGCGAACTTGCCCAAGGGGGCCTCGACTGCGGCAAGGAGCGCCACCTCGCCCTCGAGAAGATAGAACGACGCATCGACCAGGTCGCCCGTGCTCACCACCACGTCGGGCCGCGCCTCGGCCACGAGACGGGTCACCTTTTCGAGTAGCCCCTGCCGAACCGTCAGACCCAAGTGCAGATCCGAGATCTGAACCAGCCGGACGGGACGCGCACCGGCCGGGAGACCGGGCAGCGCGATCCGGATTGTGCGCAGTCGCACCCGCGCCGCTTCGGCGAACCCCCAGACGCTCGCGAGGGCGATGACGGTGCAGATCGCCCAAAGCGCCGGACGCGGCGCCAGCGCCATTCGCTCGAGCGCGGGTCGCCCCAGGGCGGCGAGCCGGACCGCCGCGTTCCACACGTCGATCGTCACGCCCAGCATGAGCATCCAGAACACCCACGCCATCCACAGATACCCGATCCAGGCCGCCGCTCGCGCCGCGCCGATGTGGCCCGAGCCTTCGAGCCGGTGCATCGCGATGGGAGCGCAGACCGTCAGCGCGCTCCAGACGACCACGCCCGCCCAGAGCCAGAGGCCGGGGGCGTCGGCGAACGCCTGGCGCACGCGCCAACAGAAGTAGGCGTGCATACCGCCATAGACAAGGAAGTAGAGGGTCAGAAAACTCACCATAGGTTTCAAGAGAACATGATACCCGATTCAGGAGGGCTTCGACAGGGAAGTTTGTCGAGGCCGGCAAGGACGGGCCGCTCCCGGCCCGCGGCCAACCGACGCTCGATCCGTTCCTTGAGTCTGAGCGCTTGGGCGTGATCGCTCGTCCTCAACGAACGGCGCACCCTTCGGTCGTCCTCCTAGTGTTTGATGTAGAAGGTGTTGTTTCGCTCGTAGAGACTCGGCATCGTGCCAGATCCCCGCCCCGGCTTTCCGGAAGCGATCCCCTTGCCGTAGCGGAAGGAGCGCGGGATGTGCGATAATTCAACAAGGGACGTCGGCGGACACGGGCCCGCAATCGCTGCTCCTCTCGTTTTGCGAGTCGCGTAGCGGGGGAGAGAGAAATGACGGTTGTCTATCCGCTCGGGAAGAACATCTACCTCAACGTCACGAACCGGTGTCAGACGGGATGCGTGTTCTGTATCCGTTACCTGGACGACTACCATCTGGCCGACCTCAACCTGCGGCTGGGACGAGAGCCGACGGTCTCGGATATCCTCGACGAATTCGAGAACGTAGCGCGAGCCCATCCGACCTACGAGGAGATCGTTTTTTGCGGGATGGGCGAGCCGCTCATGCGTCTGCATGAAGTGATCGCCATCTGCGACGCGCTTCGCGTTCACGAACGTCCGATCCGTGTGGACACGAACGGGTTGGTCAACCTGTGGCTGGGACGCGACGTGACGCCCGAACTGGCCCAGGTAGTCGATTCGCTCTCGATCAGCCTCAACGCGGGAAACGCGCGCGACTATGCCCAGGTTTGTCCTTCCGTCTGGGGCGAGAAAGCCTTTCCCGCCCTTCTCGATTTCATCCGTCTCGCCAAGAAGCGTTTCCGCGGCGTCCGCGTCACGGCGGTGCATCCGAATGCTTACGAACGCCTGGGGAAGTCCTGCCCGATCGACCTCGACGAGTGCCGCCGGGTGGCGGAGTCCCTCGGCGTCCCTTTTCACGTTCGGGGAATCTGAGACTGGCGTGCCCTCGAATATCAAGTCTGGGTCCCGGCGCAAAGGGCGCGGCGGAGCGCCTCGCGGATCGCCTCGGGCGAGTTCTCGCGGACGAATCGCTCCTGATCTTGCCGAACGAGAGCGAGATCGAACCGGACCGTGTCGATCTCGTCCATCTCCCGGATACAGCACACGGCGTTTGGAAACCGCTTCTCGAACGCCCGGATGAAGGGGCAGTCCAGGCCGACGATCGGTTTGCCGCAGCTCATCGCCTCGTGCAGGGCGGCGCTGGCGCGGCAACCGTATTCCCCGCCGAAAAAGACCAGATCGCATCCGTCCATCAATTCCTGGTAGTCGTCGAAGAACATCCGGACGCGACACCGTTCGGATTCCTCTTCGTGCCGCCCTTTCGACACCATGCGCCATCGGTCCGATTTCAGGACGAAGTCCTTGAGACGCCGGACGACGCGCGAGCGGGTACAGGTGCTTGGAACGAAGATCGTCTTGCGTCCCTCGTCGCGAGCCGTGGCGCGCGACGGACGGGTCAGGGCTTCCTCGGGGGAGAGGGTGTAGTTGAGAGGGACAGTGAACGACTGCCTTCCGCACGTCCGCGCGATATACTCGCCGATGTAATCCATGAAGACGAGATGAGAAACCGAACGCGGAATCCGTTTGTAGAGGAACATCTTGACCGGGTTTTCGCGCGCCTTGTCGGTGTTGTTGTGCTCGAAGACGAACGCCTGCGCGTCCTTAGGCCACCGAAGAGCGAGTGAGACTGCCTCGTAACAGAGAAAGACGACGGCGTCGTAGTCGGCGGGGTGGACGGTGCGAAGGATCGAGCGGAGGACCCCGGCTTGACCGAAACGCAAGCGGCGGTCCGAATGCTCCAAGCCGCGCTTGTCGGGGATGTCGATCCGTTCGTCGACCGTGAAGTGTTGGTGATAGTCGTGAAAGGTGATGAAACTGACGTGCCCGATCTCGCGCAAGGCCCCAAGGACACGGGTGTTGAAGTTGACGTGACCCCAGGGTGCGAGCGGATCGACGGCCAAGATCTTCATGACGCGGGCTCCGAGGGCGGCCTGTAGTCCAGACGGCAGGCGGGTTGTCTCAGGATGTCGAGGAGTCCGGCCAGATTCGGATAGGGCGACACGTAGTCCGCCGCGTCCTTGATGGCGCGAACCGAATTGGCGGGACACGCGAAGAACCCGACGCATTCGCGGAGCGGAAGGTCGCCCTCGGTATCGCCGATACCGACGGCCTGAGAACCGTCGATCCCCAGTTCCTCCAACAGCACTCGGAGCGCCGAACCCTTGTCCACGCCGTCGAGCGAGATGTTCAGATAGTAGTGCGACGGCTGAATCTCCAGGCGCGGCAGACCGTTCTCGGCGACGAACGCTTCGACGCGCGACCGGATGTCGGGAAAGATCTCGGGTCGTTTCGAGAATACCGACACGTGCGCCTCCTTGCCGAACTGAACCACGGCTTCGGGGTGGCGCGGCAGTATCTCCTTCTCGATGAAACCTCGGACAACTCGAAGGCCCTGGATCTTCCCGGGCGTCACTCCGGGACCGAGGACCGACGTGTTGTCGTGGAGAGAGTAGAGCACGGCGCCGCTCTCGCAGATTGCCGGGGCGCGCACGTCGAGCAGTTTCATGAGGACTTCGACGTACGGTTGGGGCCGGCCGCTGCACAGGGTCAGAGGGGCGACGGGCCCGAGTCCCTGAGAGGCGTGCTGGCTGATGCACGCGAGCTCGGCGAAGAGATCGCGGTCCCACGCGACCGATTCCTCGGGCGCGAGGCAGCCGTCGATGTCCGAGATGATCCAACGCGAGGCTTGGAGAGTGCTTGTCATCGGTGTCCGATCGTGAGGTGTGTGGGCCGGGCATTCCGCCGCGGCCCGAACCCGAGGCCACGCCCTGTTTATCATGTTCCGGCGGCTTCTGACAATGGGTTTGGCCGATTGCGCCCAAGCGGGACTTGATCCCTCCACGCGGCAGTGGTAGAAGGAATCGCTCGCCAGACCCCGGTCTTGCACACGACCGGCCCCCCGGTCTTCTGTACGACCGGACCATCTCCAGCAAACGGAATTCACGGATCGTCATGGACCGGATACGAATCGAAGGCGGACGCCCGCTCGCGGGCGAGGTTGAGATCGGTGGGGCGAAGAACGCTTCTCTTCCTCTGATGGCCGCCGCCCTGTTGGCCGACTCGCCCTCGCTTCTCGAACACATTCCCCATCTTCAAGACGTCGTCACCATGACGCGCATGATCGAGCACCTCGGCGCGGACGTCACGCGCACGAACGGCGGGATACGCATCGATCCGTCCGGCTTCGCCGACGCCGAGGCTCCCTACGAGCTGGTGCGGCGCATGCGGGCCTCGATCTACGTGTTGGGGCCTCTCCTGGCGCGCTTCGGCCACGCTCGGGTTTCGCTTCCCGGCGGCTGCGCCATCGGCACCCGGCCGATCGACTTGCACCTGCACGGCCTTCGGGCGTTGGGGGCGGAGATCCGGATCGAACACGGCTACGTCCACGCCTCGGCTCCCAGCGAAGGATTGCGCGGCGCCGACGTCGTGCTCGAAGGACCGAACGGCCCGAGTGTCGGCGCCACGTGCAACGTCCTCATGGCGGCGGCCCTGGCGCGCGGACATTCCGTTCTGCGCGGGACCGCGCGCGAGCCGCACGTGGCCGACTTGGCGGGCTATCTCAGCGCGATGGGCGCGTCGATCCGGGGCGCCGGCACCGACGTGATCGAAGTCGATGGGGTCGATCGCCTCTCGGGAACGACCTATCGCGTGATTCCCGACCAGATCGAAACCGGAACGTTGATGGCGGGCGCGGCGATGACGCGCGGACGAGTGCTCCTGCGCGGGTGCCGACCCGACCACGTCCAAGTCGAGATCGCCAAGTTGCGCGAGATGGGCGCCTATGTCGAGGAAGACAACGACACCCTTCTCGTCGGCGCCGACGACCGCCTGCGCGCCATCTCGCTTCGCACCGCCCCGTATCCGGGCTTCCCGACCGACACGCAGGCGCAGTTCATGGCCGCGCTGAGCTTGGCCGTGGGGGAGAGTCGAATCACCGAAACCGTGTATCCCGATCGGTTCATCCACGTCGCCGAGCTCAACCGCATGGGAGCCGACATCACGGTCGAACTCGGCTCGGCGACCGTACGGGGGGTCGAACGTCTTTCGGGGGCGACCGTCATGGCGAGCGATCTGCGCGCCTCGGCGGCGCTGATCCTGGCGGGTCTCGCGGCCGAAGGAACAACCGAGTGCCTGCGCGTCTATCACCTCGATCGCGGCTACGAACGCCTCGAAGAGAAGTTCAGGGTCCTGGGAGCGAAGATCGAGCGGATCGGTGAGAAAGGCTGAAATGGACGACGCCTCCACGCGACGGGCCGCCCTGTTCGTTTCGGTTCTATCCGCTCTGACGGTCCCCTTCATGGGATCGGCCACCAACGTCGCGATTCCCGTCATCGCCCGCGAGTTCTCGATGAACGCCGTGGTCCAGAGCTGGGTCCCCACGGCCTATCTCCTCGCGATTGCCGCTTGTCTTCTCCCGTTCGGAAAGATCGCCGATATCCACGGACGCAAGAAGATCTTCCTCTGCGGCTCGGCGCTCTACGCCCTGTCTTCGCTTCTCTGCGCCTTGGCCCCGTCGTCCGCGTTTCTGATTGCGGGCCGCGCGGCGCAAGGAGCGGCCTCGGCCATGATCTTCGGCACCGGAGTGGCGATCCTCACCTCCGTCTACCCGCCGGGCAAACGCGGGCGCGTCCTTGGCATCAACACCGCGGCGGTCTACGTCGGGCTTTCGTGCGGCCCCTTTGTCGGCGGGTTCCTGACGCAGCACGCCGGATGGCGCAGCATCTTCTGGGTCAACGTGCCCATGGGGCTTCTCATGTTCGCCAGTGCGTTCTCGAAACTCAAAGGGGAATGGAGGGGCGCAGAGGGTGAGCGCCTGGACATCCGAGGGGCGGTCGTCTACGCGGCTTCGCTCTCGGCGTTGATGCTTGGCCTGTCCTATCTTCCCGAACCGAGGGGCGTATGGCTTGTCGTCGGCGGCGCGGTCGGACTCGGGGCCTTTCTCTGGTGGGAGGGCCGGGTCGCGTCGCCTCTCCTCGAGATTTCGCTCCTGCGGCGCAACCCGGTCTTCGCGTTCTCGAACCTGGCGGCGCTCCTCAACTACAGCGCCATCTTCGCCGTCGGCTACCTGATGAGTCTCTACCTCCAGAACGTCCGTTCGCTCGAACCGGCGAGCGCGGGAACGATCCTGGTCTGTCAGCCCATTGTGATGGCCGGATGTTCGCCCATTGCGGGCAGGCTTTCCGACCGGATCGAACCCCGTTTCATGGCTTCGGCGGGGATGGGACTCATCGTTGTGGCCTTGTTGCTCTTCGCGCGGCTCGGCCTGGAGACTCCGGTCCTCTTCGTTCTCCCGCCCCTGATCGTGTTAGGGCTAGGCATGGGGTTCTTTTCCTCGCCCAACACCAATGCGGTGATGGGATCGGTCGAAAAGCGCCACCTGGGAGTCGCCGCGGCCACGTTGGGAACCATGCGGTCGCTCGGACAAATGCTCAGCATGGGGGTGGCGACCCTCGCTCTGGGAGCCCGTTTGGGGCGGGCGTCTATCACTCCCGACACCCATCCTCAATTCGTCGCCAGTCTCCACACGGCGTTCCTGATCTTCGCCGGTCTGTGCGTTGTCGGGATGTTTGCCTCCCTGGCGCGAGGACGCATGAGGTGAGTCGGCGTCGGAGTCTCGGGCGTTCCCGTTTTCCGCTGGCCGCGGTTCCGCTTTCTGTTTTACATTTTCCTCCCGAAATGATTCTTTAGGATACGGCCAAGGGCCAGGGATTGTCGGGATGAACGTTCTCTCCGCGAGCGCCCACACATTCGACACAATCGTCGGTCAGGATCTCGTGAAACGGTTCCTGATTCGGGCGTGCGAACAGCGGCGCCTGCCTCAGGCGCTTCTCTTCGCGGGTCCCGAGGGCGTGGGGAAGCGCTCTGTGGCCTACGCCCTGACGAAACACCTGGTGACGCTCAATCTGGAGCCCGGCGGCGAGGAGGCCGCGCGCGCGCGCGGGAAGGTCGAGCGCGGCACCCACCCGGACGTTCTGGTGGTCGAGCCCGCTTCGGCGTCGGGCCAGATTCTCAAGAAGCAAGTGGACGAAATGCACGACCGCGCCCACTTCGCTCCGCTCGAATCGACGTGCAAGGTCATCCTGATCGCCCCGATCGAGGCGATGAACCCCGTCGCCGCGAACCATCTCCTGAAACTCCTTGAAGAACCGCCCCCGAGCGTTCACATGCTCCTCTGCACGCAGCAGATTCACAAGACGCTCACGACCGTGCGTTCGCGCTGCGCCCTGGTGCGCTGCCCGCCGGTCGAGTTCGAGACGCTGGTCGAGTGGGTGATGGAAAAGACCCGGTGTCCGCAGCGGCGCGCCGAGGCGAGCGTACGATTGTCGGGTGGACGACCCGGCCTGGCGCTCGAGCTCGTCTCGGGCAAGGACGAGGAACGGCGGCGGCGCGTGTGCGCCGAACTCGAGTTCTTTCAGCGCGAGGGATATCCCTCGATCTTTCGAGTCGGGAACAACCTGCTCGACGCGACCGGCGGGGCGAACGAAGCGATGATGGCCCTTCTCCTGTGGTTCCGCGATCTCCTCGTGGCGGGTTTGACCAGGGAAAACGGCGAAATTGACGAATCCCTCCTCATCAACCGCGATCTGACCGAGGAGGTGCGCCAAGCCCTCGAACGCAGCGGCCCGGAAGGGGTGGCGCGGGCCCTCGACCGGATTCTCGAGTACCAGAAGGAGATGGGTGGACGAATTCTCGACGCCGATCTTCTCTTGGAAGTGCTTCTGACGGAGCTCGGAATCGCCCTGAAAAGCGGCGCAAAGTCTTGAGTTGGGAACAGTAGTGTCCAAAACAGGTTCCCCGGAGGGGAACAATTTGAATAGCCCTGGGTGAAACCCAGGGAAAAGACGTTCCCGTTTTGTG
>JAFGFN010000025.1 GCA_016931035.1 Candidatus Sumerlaeota bacterium | reverse complement strand
GGGGGGGGATCCCCCCCCCCCCCCCCCCCGCGTTCCAACGATCCCCGAGCGACCGATTCGGCGACCGATTCGGGTTGACTTGGCTCCCCCGCGGCGTGCAATAATCGAGTTGAGGGGTCGAATCAGAGTAACGGTTGTGTTTCTAAGGTGCGGACGTTTGCGTGCGGGAGTCCGTGTTTTGGCGGTGCGCGAGGCGGCGCGACGAGCCAACCCGCGTCGGTATCTGGAAACTCGATCCGCACGGATCCAAGACGGACGGAGGAAAGACATCCGTCCGCGTGCAACAGCTCATCGGAAGAGAAACTCGATTCTCGCTCGGAAAGGGTTCGGTCATGAAAGCGATTGTGGATGCGGATCTATGCACGGGATGCGGACTGTGCGTGGATATCTGTCCCGAGGTTTTTGTCATGGAGAGCGACGTGGCGGTAGTGACCGCCGAGATCGTGCCGCGGGACGCCGAGGAATCGTGCCGCGACGCCGTACAGAGCTGCCCGGTCGAAGCGATCTCGATCGCCGACTGAAGTATGACGGAGGTTTCGCCTGCGATTCGCGGCCGCAAAGGCCATGCCACTCACCATCCTGTGACGGGGAAGGGAGAAGTGGAAAGATGCGCGATCCGAAGATCCTTCTCGCGGAAGACGAGCCCACCCTGGCGCGAAAGATCCGCGGAACGCTGACCCGTTCGGGCTACACCGTCCTCCCCCTTGTCGCGTCGGGAGAGGACGCGGTCGATCGCGCCAGGGAGCAACATCCCGATCTCGTGCTTCTCGACGTCGCCGTCGGCGGCAAGGTTGGGGCGTTCGAAGCCGCCGACGCAATCGGACTCGAGCTCGGCGTTCCCGTCGTCTTTCTCACCTCGCGAGGCGACTCCGTGACCGTCGACCGCGCCGCCTCGTCCGAAGCGGCGATCGGACTCATCCAGGAACCCGAGGAGAGCGGCGAGCTGCTGGCTATTGTCGGGCTGGCCGTCGGCAAATGTCCGCCGCGCGGCTCCCGGTCTCGCAGCGTGGCACGCGCCCAACCGCCTCTGGACGCGGCGAGCGATGGCGAAATCCCCATGGCGGCCCTCGCTCTGGACGGACGCCTCATCGAGACCAACGCGGCGTTCGAGCAACTCCTCGGCGCCTCTCCGGGCGAACACATCGGACGCCCTCTGGCCGACATCCTGAGACCCGCCGATTCGCAACGATACTGGCGACGCGTCGCCGAGCTGTTCGACGGCGAACGCTTGTTCTTCCGCTCAGACGCCGCGCGGCTCCTAAACACGCGAGGAAGAACGGTCGTGGTCGATCTGAGCGCCTTTCCCGTGCAAGACTCGAAGGGCGAAACTCGAGTTTGCGTCGAAGCCTCCCCGCGCATCGCCGCCCACTGAGCGCGCCGCCCGGAAAATCATGAATCCCAACCACGCGGATCGCGTGGACCGCGGAAGGGCGGCGATCCCTACTCCTTGCCCCCGGCGAGACGCTTGCGGACCTCGTCCAGGGCGGACCGCGCTTCGGAATTCCCGGGATCGAGCCGAACGGTTTCGGCGTAGTGGATCTCGGCGTCTTGCAGCCGGCCGAGTCGAACGAACAGAACCGCCAGATTGTTGTGCGCCAGAGCGTAGTCCGGATCGATCGCGAGCGCTTTCTCGTAGTGTTCGAGCGCCTCGGACAGACGGTTGGACTTGGCCAGGGCCGAGCCCAAGTTGCACTCGACCTCGGCGAAATGCGGGTCGATGCGCACCGCCTCCTCCAACCGTGCGATTCCTTCGTCCTCCCTTCCGGACTGAACCAGTGCGACACCGAGACTGTTGAGCGTCTCGACCGAATCGGGCCGAAGCCGAAGCGCGTTCTCGTAGTGTTCGAGCGCCTCTTCGACGCGCCCCGTCCTCAGAAAGAGTCCCGCGAGGTTGTTCTCGGCCTCGAAGAAGTCAAGGTCGATGCGGAGCGCGGCCTCGTAATGCTCCAAGGCCTCCTCGTGTCGGCCAATTTGAGCCAGGGCGCTGCCGAGGGCGTTCTCGGCCTCCACGAGACTCGGGTCGATCTCGATCGCTCTCTCATACTGCGCGACGGCCTCGGGTATTCGCCCCTGGTTTTGTAGAGCGAAACCCAGACTGACGCGGGCGCGCGCGTTGTCCGGCTCGACCGCGATCGCTTCCCTCAGTCTCGTTTCGGCCTCGGCTGACCGTCGGTCGCGCAAGAGCGCATTCCCATATCCCACCAGGCCCGGAGCGAAATCCGGTCGTATATCGAGCGCCGCCCTGTAATGTTCGATCGCCTCTTCGGTCCGTCCTTGGGTGAACCGGGCGAGACCCATGTTGAAGAGATACTCGGGCATGTCGGGCTGCAATCGCAACGCGGCCTCGTAGTGTTGGGCCGCTTCCGCCGTTCGTCCGGCGCGAAAGAGGGCGGACCCGAGGTTGGCGTGGGCGCGCGCGTTGTTCGGCCGGTGTTCGAGCGTGCGGCCCCATAGAGCGATCGGCGAGCGATAGTCTTCGTTGCGCCGTACGGTGAGCGTCCCCAGTATCGCCGCCCAGACGAGAGCGACTACGACCACGCGCCGTCCGACAACCCGGTACATCGCGACGACGGCCAACGTTGTCGCCGCGGCCAGGGGCAGATACATCCGGTGTTCGAAGACGGTATCGACCACCGGGACGACGCTCGACGACGGCGCGAGAATGGCGAAGAAAGCGGCGCCGAGGAACCCGACGACCGGCCAACGGCACAGCGCGACCGCCGTGCCCGCAAGGAGCAAGATCAGAAGCGCCGCTTGGCCGGCGACTTCCGGGAAATGCCGCATCAGCGGCCAACCGTAGTCGAACACCAACGGGCTCGGCCAGACGAACAAACGCAAGTAGTGGACGATCGCCCAACACTGAGTCAACGCGTAATACCGGCACAGAACCGGCGACGGCGCGCCGGCCGTTCCGCCGCGGCCTTTCGCTCCAAGGACTAGAAAAGCGAGGAGCGCCCACGTGGCGAACAACGCGACGTAGAATCCGCGTCGCCGATTCCACGAAGCGCGAAAACTCCCCGCCGCGAACGTGCGATCGTAGAGAAAAACGACCGGCGGAGCGGAAACCATCACCTCCTTGCTCGCCATCCCCAAAAGACACGCGACGACCGCTGCAACGTACCAGACGCGCGGCGCGCGCGCCTGCGTGGCGCGGACAAAGAAGTAGAGAGTCGAGAGATAGAACAAGCCGACGAGCGACTCGGCGCGCTGCGCGAGATACGTCACCGATTCAGTCTGCATGGGATGCACCGTCCACACGAGCGCCGACGAAAACGCCAACGGGATCGCCGCGTCCGAAAAGCGCTCGCGCAGCGACGGCTGCAACAGCGTCCGACGGATCGCGCCGAAAAGGAACAGCGCCGCTCCGACGTGAACGATCAGATTGAGGGCGTGATAACTCCACACCCTCATCCCACCGATCGCGTAGTTGAGCGCGAACGAGAAATTGAGCACCGGCCGCCCGGCCACCGTCGTCCCGGTCCCGGTCGGAGGAAAAAGCGGGTCCCAGAGCGGCCACAGCCGACGGATCGTCGCGTTGTTGCAGATCGATTCCTCGTCGTCGAACAAGAAGGGGACCGAGAAGGAGTTGCGATAGACCGACAACGCCGCGAGGACGATACAGACTGCCGCGACAGCAATCGTCGTCCGGTCGGAAACGCCGCGTCGAGGCGAAGTGGGAGCGGGCGAGTCCGAGTTTCCCGACCACGGTTCCCGTCCGCGCGATGCGTCTCGGTCGAGTTTCACCGATTCGGGCCGCGTCTTTTCTCGCGAGTCGCCAACGGGTCTAGAGCCCTTCCCTCTATCGCGTTTCATTTCTCCTCCCGACGAACAAAGCGAGCTCTATCATCTCGTTTGAAGCGATTTTCCCCGCCTGCGACCTCCAAGTCAAGGTTTGCGACGGGCTCATGTGTCTCGAATCGAGACTATGCCCCATTGGCATGACTTCTTTGAACTCAGAGGGTTGACACCGGCGTGAGAGAAGGAGTATCGTCCACTTAGTTTTCTATACGTACGGTTCGAACGCGGGAGGAGTGCGAATCCCAATCCGGAATCCGTCTTGCAACCCGCGGGAAGGGAGGCGCCATCGTCGAGAATCTTCTGTTCGAGCGCGATTCCGATGTATCCGGTATTGCGCGCCGGTCCGTTTCTGAACGAGAAGGAAGGAACAAAGGAGACGACTCAGATGAAAAAGATAAGCATCGTAATAATCCTGACGGTCGCTGTGGTGTTGAGCCTGTCCGCCCCGGCGCTGGCTCAGGACTACTATTTCTGGACAGGAGACATTAGTACCGACATGACGACCCCTGGGAACTGGGACAACACTTCCGGGAATCCCAGGACGGACCTTCCACACGCCCCGGATGACTATATCTATGTGGGAATCGACTACACCTGGACTGGGATAGTCACTCACATCAACCAGCCGATTCTCAACGTCGATTGGAATACCGCCAACCCGGATGGAGACGACATTCGTGCACTGTACATCACAGGCGACGGCAACAGCCTGACGATCACCGGCAACGGGAGAGTCAGGACCAGTCGGAGACAGAGCGCCATTCGCGACGGTTGCTTGCTTCACGTGGATACCAAGACGGCCACCGACGGCCCCGCCTTCATCGGCAGGATGGAATTCTTCATTGGCGACAACGGACTGATATCCTACCCTGGCTCTGTCGCGACGCTCAGGATTGACGGCGAAGGGTACGTGCAGATGGAACGGGACGGGCTGACGACAGGCATCTGCATGGGCGCCGCGAGTCCCGGCCTGATCGAGATTCGCGACAACGGCAAACTCGAGCTGCTCGACGGCGCCGGCTTCCGGTTCAGTTCCTACGACCCCTACTACAACAAGGTCGTCATCAGCGACAACGGCCAGCTGCTCCTCTATCCCGGCGCGGCGCCGCCCGACCCCAAGCCCGATACGGACGGGTGGTCGGACGCCCTGCTCGACGAATGGATCGCCTACGGACTGATCACAACCGACGACCCGGGCGGACATATCGAGTACAGCGGAACCAACCCGACGACTCTCAGCGTCAGTTTCGCTACGCCCGCAGTAGACGCCTCGGTCAAGGCGTGGATGTTGTATTGATTTCGCTCGCGGGACGCAACCTGTGTGTCCCCGACATTTCCCTTTGACGCGATCTTGGAGCCGCGAGGAGCCTTGCCCCCCGCGGCTCTACGTCGTTTATGATCGCCAAAGAACGACCCGTACGATTCCTGAGTCCTTCTCTCGCGCTCCTTCTACGGTCCTCCGTCCCCTCGGCCCTCTGCCGGCAGAACGGCGAGTGTCGTCGGGAGGGACCGCCGGCCTTGCGCCCGACTCTCGCACGGCGTCCGTGTTGCGCGGTCCGCGCCAAACAAGACCTGCAATCCGAGGATCACACTCGGGGGTGCTTTCGGGTTGCCTATTCCTCTCCCTTCTTCTAGAATCGCAGTCTGTCATTCATGCTCGGCGCACACGCGGACGGGAACGTGCGGTCCCGATCCATGCCGCCGAAGAAAGGACCTCCGATAATGGGATCGATCCAGGGAACTCGCACCGAACAGAACCTCCTCAAGGCGTTCGCAGGCGAATCGCAGGCGCGCGGGCGCTATCAGATCGCCGCGTCGGTCGCCCGGAAAGAGGGCTTCGAGCAAATCGCCGCGATATTCGACGAGACCGCCGACAACGAGCGGGTTCACGCCAAGAATTTCTTCAAGTTCCTCGAAGGAGGGATGGTGGAGATCACGGCCTCGTATCCGGCGGGGGTCGTCGGCTCGACGGCCGATCACCTGCGCTCCGCGGCCGAAGGCGAACACGAGGAATGGTCGGACCTCTATCCGGGGTTCGCCGCGGTGGCGCGTGAGGAAGGATTCCCCGAGGTGGCCAAGAAATTCGAGATGGTCGCCAAGGTGGAAAAAGAGCACGAAGCGCGCTATCGCAAGCTGCTCGACAACGTGGAGAACGGCGCCGTGTTCAAGAAGCCGGATCGCGTGCGTTGGGTTTGCCGCAAGTGCGGGTTCGTCCACGAGGGCGTCAGCCCGGTCAAGGAATGCCCGGCGTGCGGTCACCCCCGGGCCTACTTCGAAATGCGAGTGGAGAACTATTGATTGATTCGAGCGTCGAGTGCGCCAATCTGTCTCAGCGCTACTCGGAGCGGTAATTGTCGCGACAGATTGGCGCACACCGATAGGTCCTATAGGGCCTATGAGTCTTATTCTGTCCTATTATGTACCTGGCCGGGTTCTTGCAAACTTGGCCGTGAATTCGTGGGGTTCGCGCGCGGGAGGGATATCTCCTTGTTCCGTGCGCAGAGTGCCCTATGCCGAACGGACCAAGTCCCGGCGCGAGGGCAAAGAACCGGAGGAAAGGCGTCCAGAAGCCATGATGACGATCGAGACGAAGAAGCTTCGCAAGGTATTCGGCCTCATCGAAGCGGTCAAGGGCGTGTCGTTTCGCGTGGGACAGGGCGAGGTGCTCGGTTTTCTCGGCCCGAACGGGGCGGGAAAGTCGACCGTGATGCGGATGCTCACCTGTTTCCTGACTCCCACTTCGGGCACGGCCACCGTGGATGGACACGATATCCTCACGGACTCGATGGAGGCCCGGCGACTCATCGGGTATCTTCCCGAGAGCAATCCGCTCTATAGCGACATGACGCCGATGTCGTTTCTCCGTTTCATCGGCGAGATGCGAGGCCTCAAGGGGTCGGCGCTCGCCAAACGGATCGACTCCGCGATCGAGATCTGTTGGCTGGGCGACGTGCGTTACCAGATCATCGAGACGCTGTCGAAAGGCTACCGTCGGCGCGTCGGGTTGGCCCAGGCGCTTCTTCACGATCCCTCCGTCCTGATTCTCGACGAGCCGACCGACGGACTGGACCCCAACCAGAAACACGAGGTGCGGGGTCTGATCCGCGACATGGCCTCGAAGAAAACGACGATTATCTCGACTCACCTTCTCGAAGAGGTCGAAGCCATCTGCACCCGGGCCATCATCATCGCCCGAGGACGCATCGTGGCCGACGGCACGCCGACCGATCTCAAGCAACGCTCGCGCTATCACGGCGCGGTCCGTCTCAAGGTCGAAACCGACGGCCGGTCGGTCGACGAGAACCTTCTGCGCGCCCTTCCGGGTGTCGAGTCGGTCGAGTTCTCCGGGGTCGAGGGCGAGAAGGTCGCGCTCGTCACGGTATTTCCCCAGAAGGGCAAGAACGTGGCTCACGAGGTGGCGCTGTTGGCGCGCGAGCAGAAGTGGCGGATCGAGGAAATCGGCGTCGAGGCCGGTCGTCTCGACGAGGTGTTCCGCGACATCACGACGAGGGAGGAGAAGCGCTCATGAGCCGCCTGTATTCGGTCTTCAAGCGCGAGTTCAAAGGCTATTTCGCCACGCCGGTGGCTTACGTTTTCATCGTGATCTTCCTCTTCCTCACCGGCCTGTTCACGTTCAACGTCAGTCGTTTCTACGATCCCCGCGACGTGGGCAGCGTGGGCCAGGCGGACCTTCGGGCCTTCTTCGATTGGCATCCCTGGCTCTATCTGTTCCTGATTCCCGCCGTCGCCATGCGCCTGTGGGCCGAGGAACGCAAGAGCGGGACGATCGAACTCCTGCTCACGCTCCCCGTCTCGGCGGCCCAGGCGATCGTCGGCAAGTTCCTGGCGGCGTGGGCGTTTGTCGGCATCGCCCTGGCCCTCACGTTTCCGATGGTGCTGACCGTGCTCTACCTCGGCGAGCCCGACGTGGGTCTCATCGTCGCGGGATACATCGGGTCGTTCCTCATGGCCGGAGCGTATCTGGCGATCGGCGAATGCGTGTCGGCTCTGGCCAAGAACCAGGTCGTGAGTTTCATCGTCTCGGTCGTGATTTGCCTGTTGTTCGTGTTGTCGGGCTTCTCGGTGGTGCAGGAGTTCTTCCAGTCGTGGGCGCCGGCCTGGTTCACCCAGGCGGTCAGCTCGATGAGCTTCCTCACCCATTTCGGCTCGTTGGAAAAAGGTTTGGTCGGCGCGCCGAGCCTAGTCTTTTTCGGCTCGCTCATCGTCGGCTGGCTGAGCGCGTGCGCCGTGATTCTGGAAATCAAGAAGGCGGAATGATTCCACCGTTTTGTGAGAGGGTTCGACAACCATGCAACGGAAAATGTCCACCATCGTGGGTCTCGTTCTGATCGCCGTGATCGTTCTGGCGGCCAATCTGATCGCGGGGACCGTGTTCAAACGGGCGAAGATCGATATGACCGAGGAGAATCTCTACACCCTCTCGGACGGCTCGATCAACGTCCTGAATTCGCTCGACGACACGATCGCGGCCAGTTTCTACTACTCGCGCACCGCGGCGGCCGAAATCCCGCAGTTCAAAGCCTACGCCGAGCGCGTCCTTCAGCTCCTCGAGGAGTATCAGGCGATGTCGAAAGGGCGGTTCGCCCTCGAGGTGCTCGATCCGAGACCCGACACCGAGATCGAGCTCACGGCCGACCGCTACGGTCTTCAGGGAGTTCCTCTCCCGAGCGGCGAACGCGTCTTCCTCGGTCTGGTCTTGAAAGACCAGGCCGGCCGCGACGAGTCGATCCCGTTCTTCTCGGACCAGCGCGAGCCCTACCTGGAATACGACGTGAGCAAGGCCATCTACTCCATCAGCCATCCCGAGAAAGAGAAGGTCGGCGTGTTGAGCCCCCTGCCGATCATGGGGGCCGGCGCCGAAAACCCGTTCATGCGGGATCGCGAGCCGCGTTTTACCCCGTGGGTCTTCATCGAGGAATTGCGCAAGACGTTCCGCTTGGAGCAAATCGACCTCGCCGCCGAGCGCATTCCCGACGACATCCAGCTCCTTCTGATCGTCCATCCGAAAGACCTGAGCGGTCCGCTGCTCTACGCCATCGACCAATACGTGCTCAAGGGGGGACGCGTGGTCGTCTTCGCCGACCCGTTCGCCCAGATCGAGAGTCAATACGAACCCGAGGTGTCGCCCGAGCAAAGGATGGCGCTCAGCTACGCCTCGGACCTGCCCGCGCTTTTCCAGGCCTGGGGGATCGAACTCGAGAAGACCGGCTCGCGCACCGCGATGCCCGGCGCCTATGAACCCGGCAAGGATTCGAAATCGCCCGGCATCGTCGTCGATCCGAACCTGGCCTACTCGATGCCGACCAGACAAGGCTACCAGGACGTGCCGGTCTGGCTGCGCCTGAGTCCCGAGAACTGCGACCCTCATGAGATCGTGACCGCCAACCTGGATTCGCTCCTGATGATCTGCGCCGGGTCGATCAAAAAGACGACGGCAAGCCCCGACATCGAGGTGACGCCCCTGATCCAGACGACCGACGTAGCCGCGCTCATGGACGACGTGATGTTCCGCGCCGGCGCGTTCGACCCCGAGCAAATGCGGCGCGAGTTCAAGCCGGGGAGCTCGAAGTTGACTCTGGCCGCCAAGATCACGGGCAAGTTCAAGACCGCCTTCCCGAAAGGCGCTCAACCGACGCGCGATGAGACGGCCTCGCCTGCTCTTCCGGACGGACACCTGGCGGAAAGCCGCAGTCCCGGCACGATCGTCGTGGTGGCCGACGTCGATGTGATTTCCGATGCGGCGGCGGTCCGAATCCAGAATCTGTTCGGCCAGCGCCTCGTCATCGCCCAGAACGACAACCTGAGCCTCGTACACAACGCCGTCGAGAACCTGACCGGCTCCGACGATTTGATCGCGTTGCGCTCGCGCGGGAGTTCCGACCGGCCGTTCACCACGGTTCAGGCGATCCTGCGCAAGGCCAACCAGGAGTTTCAGGCCGAAGAGAAGCGGCTCAACGCCGAGCTCGACAAAGCCAATCAGCGCCTTGCGGAGCTGCAGCGCGGAACGGAAGAGCACCAGATTCTCAACGCGGCCTATATGGCCGAGGTCGAGGGGCTGCGGCGCAAGACGGCCGAAACGTCGAGCGAGTTGCGCAAGGTGCGCAAGAACATGCGCGAGGACATCGAGCGCCTAGGGGCGTGGCTCAAATTCGTCAACATCGCCTTGGTGCCGCTTCTCGTGGTCGTGTGCAGCATCGTGGTGGCGTGGCTCAACGCCCTCAACCGCCGTCGGGCGCTGAGAAACCAGGCCGCGGGCAAAGCCTGAGCCGATCGCGGCTTTCGAACTCCCCGCGCCTGCGTTTCGCAACGAGGTTGTGGGAGAGGCGGTCGCTCGGGACCCTCGGTTCCTAGATCACCGTGAAACGGGAGAAAGATTCGCCATGAAGACTCGGAATCTCGTCATTCTTCTGGTCGTGGCCGCCCTCGCGGTCGTCGCCGCCATTGTCTCGTACCGGCGCGACACGGCCGTCCGTCCCGGCAAACCCTCGGAGGAGCAGTCCTGGCGCGGAGCCAAACTCCTCCCGAGTCTGGTCGATCGGGCGGGCGACATCTACCGCATCGAGATTGACAGGCTAGTCGCCAAGATCGCGCTTGTCCGCGACGACCGGAACAACTGGAGAGTCGAGACCGCCGGCGGCTATCCGGCCGACAACGCGCGCGTGCGACGGCTCGTGTTCGACCTCAGCGAACTCGTCGCCTCGGACCGTTTCACGGACGACCCCGCCAAGTACGGCGATTTCGGCGTTGGAGAAGGGGTCGGGACGGAGGGAACGGTCCGCATGACCGGGTCCTCGGGCGAGGAGATCGCCTCGCTGGCCTTGGGCAAGGCGCGCGAGATCGAGATGGAACCGGGCGCCGAGATGCGCCGCGCGTGGGGAGGGCAGTTTGTCCGAGTGGGGGGCGATCCCTTTGTGTATCTGGCCAACGACCGCACCTACGCCGACACGGCCCTCACGGGTTGGGTCGAGACCAATATCGCCCGCGTCTCGGGCGAAGACGTCGAGTGGGTCCGCATAGACCACGCGACCACCGAACCGGTGCGGCTGGCGTGGGACGACGGAAAACTCCAGCTCGAGGGCCCGGTCCCCGAAGGGATGCAACCCAACGAGAACAAGATCCGGTCGGTCCGAGGCGCGCTGGACTACCTGCACTTCACCAACGTGATCCGAGCCGATAGCGAGCAGGCCGAGGCGATCGATTTCACGTCCACCTGTACGCTCAAGACCCTGAGCGGATCGGTCTATGCCGTTCGGGTCGGTCAACGGGACGAGGCCACCACGCCGACGACCCCGTCCGCGGAAGGCAGCGAGAGCAAGAAGAAGTACTTCGTCGGGTTGAGCGCGCGCTACGACGAACCGTTCTTCACCGACGACGACACGGCGACGACGGAGTCCCTGGCGGCGGCGAAGGAGAAGGCCCGGAAAGCCGAGGAGTCCGTCCCGGAGTTCAACGAATCGCACGCGCCGTGGCTATTCGAGATCCCGAAATGGAACTGCGAGAATCTCGCTCCGGCCCGTCATCGACTGATCGAGCCGCGACCCGCGCCCACCACCCCCGCACCCGACGAGTCCGCCCCGGCCGCGGAACAAGAGTAGAACGCGCGCGGCTCTCGGATTGGGGAAGTCCCCGATTCATCTCGGTCGGCCGACGTACACCTCAACCGGCTGCGCGCTTTTTCGGGCGTCCCACGGAATCCGGTTCACAACATAACGCGCAAGCGTTTGCCACGCCCTGGAGCCGTACATGGTCCGGGCTTCGCGGATCTCGCGATTCTCGCCTTCGGCCCACTCGGCGAGGTCTTCGGTCGAGGGGTTGTCTCCGAGCGACCTCAGGTCCGCCGCGGGGCGATCCTCTCGGGGTGACGGTCTCTGTCGGGGCCCATCGACGACCTTGGCCAAGGGCGTGAAGGGATGAAGCGGCTCGGGCATCCATGCCCGCCGCAAGGGTACGCACGCGAGTTCGAACCGCTCCTCGATCTCGGGATGATTGTAGGCATAGTCGAGGTCGCACACCAGGAGCCGCGTCTGCGTCCAAGCGGGATCGTCCACCGAACCGACGTAGGAGTTGTCGAATCCGTGGATGTACCAAATGAGCGGCCAGACGGCCTCGCCCTGGATAAACAGGGACTTGTCCTTGGGCGACGCCTTACACAAGTCGCGCATCTCCAACCCGACCCGATGCATCTGGGGTTGGGTGTGATTGTAGACCAGTAGTTCTCCGGGGTTCGTCGGATGCACGAAGCACAGACGATACCCCTGGGCCAGATTCACGACACAACAAATAGTGAATACGACGGCGAAAGCTTGTTGCAGGGCGAAGGAATCGGTCGATTTCCGCCACCAGGCGGCCATCAGATCCGCCGTGAGGAGTATCATCGGCAAGAGGATGTGAATCGCCAGCCAAGGCACCTTTTCGCCCGCGTAGCCGTATTGAAGCAACGATAGGCCCGTCCACCATACCAGCCACGCCCGGAACAGCCGCCGTGCGCGGAACGCCTTCCACGTACCGAAGAGCGTCAGCCATCCGATGACGAACGCGAGACCGAGCTGCCACGGCTGAGTCATGTGAAAACTCGTGAGAAGAACGGGCGTTCGGAACGTCGCCATGCCTTGGGCAAGGCGAACGATTCCTTCCCATCCTCGCCGGTCGTACTCGCCGATGAGGGTTCCCAGACCGGCGGCGAGAATCGTGAGAAGCAGGCCGGGAAGAAACCGCCGGTCGCGACAGGCCGTCGACACGAGCGCGGCAACAACGAGAAAGGAGACGAAGGGCTCGTAGAGAGCGATGATCGGCAAGTAGTAGTGGAATTCGCCGTACAGCCTCTGTTCCTGGTGTTGGTCCGTCCAGTAGTCGAGGATCTTTCCGTAATGGCCGAAGAACGACGGCTTCCAGTCGGTGTTGAACCCGTTTGTATACACAACCTGCAACAAGACGAGTCCCATGGCGAAGCCGGTGATCCAAATATAGCGGCGCCGGGCCACGGACCGGAAAAACGCCCGGGGCACCGAGATGTGGCCCGCGCCGACCCACGGCCGCCCCGGCTTGGTGCGACTGCGCGCCACCCAGACGGCGAACAGGCCGGTCAACACGAGAAAGGTCGCCGCGTCGAACAAGAGGAACAGGGCGTTTTCCTTGACGCAGAGCAGTGCCGCGCCGAGGAGACACGAGCCGGCGATCCACCTTGCGGGACGACGAGAACGCCAAGCTCGCAAAATCGCCAGCGTCAACGCCAGCGTGACGAAGACCATCAACATCTCGTTGCGACAGAACCGGGAGTAATACCAAAAGGCGGGCGAGACGCTCAGAATGACAATGGCAAACAGGATGCCCAGCCGCCCCAGCTGGCGGCGAAGACCCAGAAGCGGAAAGACGAAAGCGATTCCACACAGGGCGGCCGGAAGACGCGCCGCCATAAACCCATCGCCCAGAATCCCCAGCTTGCGCCCGACGGCGAACACGAATCCGAGAATCTGGATCTGCAACGGCCCATGGAGCAGAGGATCGTGACTCGCGTAATCGCCGGTCGATTGAATCCAGCCGTAGTAGGCGAACAGACTCTCGTCGTGATGAAAGGGTTTCGCGTCGAGAGCGTAGAGCCGGGTAAGCGCCAGGAACCCGAGCAATCCGATGAAGACAAGAATCCACATCCAGTCCCAACGCTCGTCGAGACGAGGTCTGCGGGATGCGCGCGCAAGGGGGTCCGCTTTCTCGGGAGAGGTCATGGGTCGGTCCGGGACATGTTGGGAGAATGAACAGACGAGGGATTCGCATCGCCCGGCGCGGAGACCCGAGCGGCCCCTCAGTATTTACCAGACGGGGGCGGATTCTCAAGAGAATCGTTTGGGACGGAATCGTTCGCGGCGTCGGGGCCTTTCGCCGCATAAGGAGCGAGGAAGACGAGACGGCGACTGTAGACCTCGATCTTCGCCGCGGCCAACCGAACCTCGTCTTGCGCCTCGGCCAGGCGCGCCCTGGCCTCCCTGGCGTCCAGCGCCCCGGCGATGTTGAGTCGCTCGACTTCGGCCAGACGGCGTTGCGATTCCGCCAGGTCGCGGTCCGCCTGTGCTTTCTCCTGCGATTCCTCGGCGTAGAGTCGGTCGATCTCCTCCTGGGCCTCGTCGATCTTCTCGCCAAGCTCGATGATCTCCCTCTCGTAACGCGTGTGCATCCCTTCGTACGCCTCGGCCGAGATCGAATCGCGCGTGCGCTCGAGCGCTTCGAGTTGGCCGCTCTTCTTATCGCGGAGACCTTTGGCCTCTTCGAGTTCCTTGACGACGGAGGGTTTGCCCCTGAGCCAGTCGGTCAGCTCGCGAGCCGACCGTTTGAGCCGGTCGGTTCTCTTGTCAAGGCCCAGCGCTTCGCTTCGCTCTCGAACGGTCTCGACGAGATACCCGATCCCCTTCTTGCTCTCTTCGCGTTCGTTCTCGGCCTGGGGCCCGCGCGTTCGGCCAGACCCCGGCGGCCCAACGGTCGATTCGGCCTCGGCCTCGACCGGAGACGCGCCAAAGAGCTGAGAGCGCTTGCGGAGAAACATAACGATGACGAGGAAGACGAGAAACGCTGCCACGCCCTGGGTCAGGACCCCGATGCGGAACGGCAGCGCGGGCCCTTCCTCCAAGAAGCGGTTGAGGAGCGCGCTCGAGGCGTAGAGCGTGAAAGACAACAACAGAAAGAACAACAGGAGATTCGGGAGAAGCCACGTCAGAGTGCTCAGTAGGTTGCGGACGAGCCGGGTGTGGCGGAACGGGGTCTTGCACGCGGCAAACACGTACGCGCAGACGAGAAGAGCGACGATCCCGCAGGCGAACCGGATGAAGGCGTCGAGATCCTGCTCGGCCACGTACGACTCGAACCAGAAGGTCATTCGATAGCACAGGATCGCCGCGGTCGAAAGCGCGATCGCGGGAACGGCGACCTCGCGCAGAAAGGCGACCACGACCCGGGACAGGTCGAACGCCAGGACCCGGAGCGTGTCCCAGACATAGCGCAGCATGTTCTCGAGAACGTCCAGGAAACGGTTTACCGCGTGGGCGATCCCCATGGCCGACCGGACGAAGCCGCTGTCGTTCGCCGCGGCCCGCACGACGGCTTGTCGCCGCCGCGTGACAACGACTCCGCGCAGCGCCGAGAACACAACGATCTCGAACACGAGGATCCGTAGCGTGGTCGCGCAGAAGAACGCCAGGTATTTCTCCAGAACCGGCCGACCGACTCGGGTGAAGTCCTCGAGTTCCATCATCCCGTCGGGCAGGAGCCCCGCGCGCTGCAAGGCGCCGAGGAGGACGAGAAAGATCAGAATCGTCCCCGACGCCCCGGCCAGCGACAAGAGAACCAGCCGGTAGCCGTTCACCCAGCCGTAGCGTTTGCCCCATCCGAAATACGCCGGCACGCAGACGGCAACGAGCGCTCCACCCAGGATCGCGCTGGAAATCAGCGGGCGCTCAGCCACGATATCGGGCAGGTCCCCGAGCCAGAGAAACGCGATTCCCAGCTGCTCGCGGTGATGCAGAAAGAAGATCCCAAAGAATCCGAGGAGAAAGACGGCGAACCAAAGATTGAAACGTGTGGACGAGCGCCGGTTCAGCGGGACGCTGCCCACCGAGATCTGGGTGAAGAAAATGGCAAAGAGGAGATAGAGGGGCCAGTTCCACGCCAAAAGCTCGCGGAAATGAAACGACGCCACGAGCGTCGAAAAGGTGAGCGTCAGGTTCCACGTCACCCCCCAACGGTTCAAATGCACGCGCGGCTCGCCGCACTTCTCGCACAGAAGATACGGCGGTTCGTTGGGATGCCCGCAACTGGGACATGGAACCAACGCGTCGCCTCGGACCATCTTCGCTCCTCCGGTTTCTGCGGCAATGGCCTTACATCCCCACTTCTACCCAGAACTTAACCACAGTCCCCTCCCCGAGCGCAACTGCTAGCATCGGGGCGTCCGACCCCGACCGAGTCCCGGCGGCGCGGCGAGCGGGTCCGAGACCCGCGGCGGGGAAATCCGCGGCGGCGGAACCAATGGGCTTGTCTCGACCCTCCGGTCGGCGTTATCCTGGATAGAAGAGACCTCTGGCGGCAACGACGGGCGCGAGCGAGCGAATCCCGGATCAATCCGGGTCCCCTCCCAGGCCGTCGCGTGTCTCGCTCCCCGGGTCGGACTTGTCGCGGCGCGTCGACCCGCCGATGAGGATCTGAGGGGGGGCGATGAGAATCGCAGGGGGCCGTCATGCACGAAATCTACGTGGCCAGCGAAATCCTCAAGGAAGTGCAGAACCAAGCGTCGCGCTACGCCAACTCGCGCGTGACGCATGTGCGCATTCTTGTCGGGACCTACGCCGCGGTGGACTTGTCGAGCCTGATGTTCGCGCTCGAAGCGATCTCGCTCGGGTCGCCCCTCGAAGGCGCCAAGGTCGATATCGAAGGCGGCGCTTCGGACATCGTCTGCGAGAAGTGCGGGCGCACGCCGACGCTCACCGCGCAAAACGGGAAAGCGAAGTGCCCCAAGTGCGGCAAGACCGCGCCCCTGGGCCCCGGCACGGAAATCTACATCGAGGAGATGGAACTGGATGGGGCGGAGAATAGCGCTTGAGAAGAAGGTCCAGGCTCACGGACGCGAGATCTCGGACGAGCTCAGACGGTTCTTCCGCGAGAGGGGAATCTACGTCGTCAATCTCATCGGCTCGCCCGGCGGCGGCAAGACGCGACTCCTCGAAGCCCTCGCCCCACGCCTGCGCGGCCACACCGCCGTCATCGAGGGCGACCTCCAGACCGATCGCGACAAGCAACGGATCGAGCGCGCGGGTCTGCGCGCCTACCAGATCAACACACAAGGCGCGTGCCATCTCGACGCCGCCATGGTGCGCCGCGCGGTCGACGAATTCTCGCTCGACGGCATCCGCCTCCTTTTCATCGAGAACGTCGGGAACCTGGTTTGTCCCGCCGGGTTCGAAATCGGCGAAGACGTCAAGGTGGCCGTCGTTTCCATCACCGAAGGCGAAGACAAGCCCGCCAAGTATCCAAAGGCCCTGTTCGTCTCGGCCGCCATGGTCCTCACTAAGATGGATCTGCTCCCCTACGTCGAATGCGACGTCGAGCGCATGAAGCGCGAAGCGCTCGAAATCAAGCCCTCGCTCCGCGTCTTCGAAACGTCCGCCACGGCCGACCGCGGGCTCGACCCCTTCCTGGATTGGATCGAAGCGTCCGCCGCCCAGCGCCGCTAGCTCTCCCGCGGGCCTCCTCTCCCACCTTCAGTCTTCTTCTCTCGCCCTAGCGTCCGAGGTCTCCAGCCTGGCGCATGTCGTACGCTGTTGACCGATCGCCGTTGACCGATAACTGCCTGCCGCTTTCCACCGGCAGATTCCCCCGGATCTTAATCGTTTCTTAATCTGGCCTCCGGCATCCTGCACACGAGGGTGCCTCGCCCCGACCCCAACCGTGGCGGTCGCAGGGGAGGGGCCGCGCGTCCTGCCTCGTGCGGAGCGTCCGCCACGCCTTGTCCGGCCGTTTCGCCAACCGGGGACTCAACGATTCCGACTCCTGGAGAAAGACAGAGAATGGGAAACGCTCTCTTCGCCAACACGCCTTCGGGCAAATCGACCTGTCTTCTTGTCCTCTTTGCGTTTGGATGCGCGCTCTACCTGATCCAGCTCGGGGCGTGGGACTTGTGGCCCGCCGACGAACCCCGCTTCGGGCAAGTCGAGCGCGAAATGCTCAAGAGCGGCGACTGGATGGTGCCGCACGTCAACGACAAGGTGTACATCGACAAGCCACCGCTTTTCTTCTGGGCCGGAAGCGCCTTCGCCCTGCTCAACGGCGGCAACGTGACCTCCCTGACAACGCGTCTGCCCTCCGCGCTTTCGGGAATCGCCGGCCTGCTGATCGCGTTTCTCATCGGCGAACGGCTGTTCAACCGCCGCGCCGCCTTCCTGGGGGCTCTGGCGCTCGGCATCGCGCAAATCTTCATCGACCAGGCGCGCACGGCGCAGACCGACATGATCATGGCGGTATTCGCCTACGCAGCCCTGGGAGTGTTCGTTTCCGCTTGGTTCGGCGGGAAACTCCGTCCCTTGCCCGCCGCCGCCTGGTTCGGCATCCTCGCGGGCTTGGCCGTCCTGGGCAAGGGACCTGTCGGAGTGATCGTCCCGGTCGGCTCGATCGCGCTGTTCGTCGCGCTCTCGCGCGAGTGGAAACGGGTCCACCGGGGAGCCGTTCTCCTGGCCGCGTTCTGTTTCGCCGTTGTTGTTTTTTCGTGGCTCATCCCAATGGTGCACTCGATTCCCCGCAGAGACTCGCAGGAGCTTCTCTGGACCCAGAACGTCATTCGGTATCTCAGCGCGACGCATCACCGCAATCCGCCGTGGTTCTTCCTGGAGTACCTCCCCGTGAATTTCCTGCCCATGACGCTCTTCCTTCCCGCCGTCGCCCTCATGCTCTGGCGCGAAAAGCGGGCGGGCCGTCCCATGAGTTCGCAACGGCTCTTCCTCCTCTCCTGGTTCGTCTTCACGTTTGTCTTCTTCTCGCTGTCGGCGGGGAAACGCGAGCAGTACATCCTCCCCCTCTACCCGGCGCTGGCGCTCCTCGTGGGCGATTGGATGGACCGGCGACTCGAAGCGTCGCCCGACCCGGGACGCGGCTTCACATGGGTGGCCCGGATCTTGGGGACCCTTCTGGTTGTGGCCGGCTCGGGAGCGCTCTTCGCCGGCCCACCGGTTCTGGCATCGCAGGCCGACTCAATTCTCGGCGGCCCGATTCCCCCGGAATGGTTTTCATTCCCGTCGATCGCGGCAGGGCTCGCGTTGGCCGGAGCGGCGATGTTGGCGGGTACAAGGGGCCGGAATCTGACGCGCCTCTTCTACGGAGTCGTGGCGGGAACCGCGCTGGTCTGGCTCACGATCTTCTTGTTCGTCTATCCTCCGCTCAACCAACGCAAATCGGGCTGGGCACTCTGCGAGACGATCAATCGCGAGTGGTCGCCCGGCGAACCGGTTCTCGGGTACAAGCTCTATCGCTCGCAGTACCATCTCTACAGCGACTACTACATCGACGAGGTGGACAGCCTCGATCCGGTGATCCGGGCGTTCGAGGGTCCCGGCCAGGCCTTCTGCCTCATGCGCGACAACCGGCACTACGAGCGCTTCGTTTCGGCGGCTACGGATCGAGGTCTTTCCTGGCGCATCCTGTGGCGCGAGGCGATCGGTCACCGCGACGTGATCGTGGTGACCGACACGCCCCTCCCGTCGAAGCCGCTGGACGCGGCGCAGGGCGTTGGACTAGAATGAAAAGCCGTGTCGCGATACCAACGGAGAGGACCGCGGGCGAAATGAAACTCCTGGTGGTCGAGGACTATGAGCCGTTGGCGCGTTCGCTCGGAGAAGGTCTGCGCGAATCGGGTTACGCCGTCGACGTCTCGCGCGACGGAGAAGAAGGGCTCTGGTACGCCGAAACGAACCGGTACGACGCCCTCATCCTCGACATCATGCTCCCCGGGATCGACGGGCTGACGATTCTCCGCCGACTGCGCGAAAAGGGATGCAACACCCCGGTCCTTCTTCTGACCGCTCGCACGGCGATCAAAGACCGGGTCGAGGGGATCGACGCCGGCGCCGACGACTACCTGACCAAACCCTTCGCGTTCGAGGAACTCCTCTCGCGCGTCCGCGCCCTGGTTCGGCGAGTTTACCAACAGCGCAGTCCCGACCTCGAGGTCTCGGACTTGAAGATCGACACGGTCCGTCGCACCGTCGAGAGAGCGGGCAAGCCGGTCGCGCTCACCCCACGCGAGTTCGCCATTCTGGAGTATCTCGCCCGGAGGACGGGCGAGGTGGTTTCGCGCACCGAGATCTGGGAGCACGTCTACGATTTCCGCTCCGAGGCCGCGAGCAACGTCGTGGACGTCCACATCAGCTCTCTGCGCAAGAAGATCGACGAGGGAAACGCCATCCCCCTGATTCATACTCGAAGGGGAGAGGGCTACGTTCTCGAGGAGCGCGCGTGATGTCCGCCTGGTCCGCGCGATTCCGCCTGACGCGGTCGCGCCTGCGCGACGTGCCCGGGAACTCGGCGCTCCAGTTGCCGGGCGTTTCGGGGCAAACTCTCGAAGGGACCCACGAGGAAAGAGGGGGCGAACCGCTTCATGATACGGAATAGCGGCCCTACGCCCCTCGTTCGCAAACGTCCCATGCGGTTTCGCATCGCAATGGGATTGATGGCGTTTCTCTTCGTGGTCTTCGTCGCCATCGGCATCGTCACGGCGGAACGCACGATCAGCGGGCTTAACGGCTCCTTGGACGACTCGCTCGACGCGGTGATCGAAGTCTCGGCGCAGAACGCGGTCCTTCTGGCGAATCCCGCCGCGATCGCAGAGGGAACGATCGACTCGCGTTGGCGAGCGGGCGTCGAGGAAACGTTCTACGAGATCCGTTCCGCGAGCGACGGGAGGGTCCTCGCCAGTTCCTCGGACCTGCGCGCCGACGGCGACCTTCTGGGCCCATACTCGTGGAAAGAGATCCTTCGCCGTGTCGACCGCGACGGCTGGAACGTCCGCGTTCAAGGCAGGCACTTGCGCTGCCGAGCCGAGAGCGTGAGATTGCCTACAGCGGCGGGAGACGAGAAGACCGTCGTCGTCGCCGGCATCGAACGCGACGAGGCGGATCGCCGCTTGATCGAGATTCTCAAGCGCTCCGCCGCCGTTCTCGGCGGCGGCCTTGTGTTGGCGGTCTTCGGTGCATGGCTCATCGTATGGCGCGCCCTGCGTCCCCTCGGCAATCTCGTCGAGGACGTATCGCGCATCACGCCCGACGACATTCGCCCCGTCCGCGTGCCCGACGATCCCGATCTCTCCCTCTTGGCAGGGCGTCTCAACCGCTCGCTCGAAGCCGTGGCCGAATCGTTCCGTCGCGAGAAGCGCTTCTCTTCCGACGTCGCCCACGAGCTCTTCACGCCGCTCGGAGGTCTGCGCGCCGAAATCGAGGTGGCGATGCTGCATCCGCGACCCGCCGAGGAATTGGGCGATGCGATCCAGCGTTGCGGAAGCATGGTCGTCGAGATTCAATCGCTGGTCGAGAACCTCCTGGAGCTCGCTCGTCTCGAAGCCGGTACGACTCGCCCCGAATCCGAAACCCTCGATCTCCACGTCGAGATAGAGGCTGCTTGGTCCGGGCTCGAGAACGTTGCCGGACTGCGGCGCGTCGCCTTCGAGAATCGCGTCCAACCCGGGACCGAAATCGAGGCGAGCGTTCACCTGTTGCGCATCGTACTGAACAACCTCTTCGCGAACGCCGCGCGCTACGCGCCGCCCGGAGGGCGCGTCTGGGTCGAAGTCGTCCCAACGCCCGGAGATCTTGCGCTCCACGTTCTGAACGACGTCGCCGGGCTCGCACCCGACTTCGCCCAGCGCGCCTTCGAGCGCTTCTGGCGCGGCGACGCGTCGCGCACCCGACGCTCCGACTCGCGCCTGCAGGGAGGCGCCGGACTCGGCTTGGCGCTCGCCCGCACGGCTGCCCGGGCCATGGGAGGCGACTTGACGGTCGAGGTCCAGGACGGGACGGTCGTCTGCTTCGCGTTGAATCTGCGCGAGCAACGCCCATCCGCCGAATCCTCGTCTCCCCAAGACCGCGAAACACCCACTCCGAACGGAGATCGAAACCTATGAACCAGACCGCCAAACTCGACCGAGGCTCACGGGGGCACGGGGGCAGGCCGCGGGTGCGACGCATCCTGGCCGCGACGTGCGCCGTGGCGATCCTCGCGTTCTTCGCCGCCGAGGCTCTCGCCCTCTGGCTTCATCGGACCGAGGGTTCCGCGCCGCTGCCCGCCGCTCTCGGCAACTTCCCCCGGATTCGCGAAACCCTGACGAGCCAACCCGACCGCGAGGAGTTCTCCTTCGCCGTGGTCGGCGACACCCGGGGAGGCTCGACGTTCGAGCGCATCGCGGAACGACTACGCGACGAGCCTTTGTCGTTCTGTGTCAATCTCGGGGATTTCGTGAATCGACCCAGCGAGGCGCAACACGCGTTCTTCCGCGCCGAAGTCGCCGAGGAGCTCGCTTTCCCCTTTCCCCTCTTCTTGATTGCCGGGAATCACGATGTCGACGAGAAGCATTTTTCCCTCTCGCGCTTCGAGCAACTCTACGGCCCGACGATCTTCTCGTTTCCCTATCAAGATTGCCTGTTCGTCTTCCTACGCGTGTTGCCCGACGGGCAGTCGAATCGGGAGAGCCTCGATTTCTTGAGGGGATTGGCCGACAGCGACGCGAGACGGAGGTACCGCCACATCTTCGTGTTCACGCATGTTCCGCCTCCCATTTCGAGGGACTTCGAGACCAAGGAGTGCGACGGCAGCGACGAGTTTGTTTCCTTGATCGACCGTCTGAATCCGGATTACGTCATTTGCGGCGACTATCACGGTTATGCCCGCATCGAGCGGCGCGACACCGCGTATCTCGTCACGGGAGGAGGTGGCGCGCCGTTGCGTGACGCCAACTTCGGCCATTTTCATCATGCGATCGTAATCCACGTCGACCCCGACTCGGTGTCGGAACGCATACTCTACGTCGATGAGGAGCACGAATCGGAAGACCGCCTGGAGAAGTACATGCTTGTGGGACTCCTTCCCTGGCTCGACCGATATCGCGCGGCGGCGTTTGCCCTCAACCTCCTGCTTCTTGTCGCCTTGGCTTCTTGCGTGCGCGTCACGGTTTTCCCGGGTCATCCCGCCGCGCCGAAGAATAAGCTCGATCCCGCCTGAAGACGATCCGTTTGGCGGTATCGGGTGCAACCCGCCATTTTGAAGAAGCGCTTTGGGCCGCGATTCTTCGCCCCCGCCGGTTTTACACCGGCGGAGCGCTGGTTCTGCTCCAGACGGGGGAACGTTTTTTCTTCCTCCCCCCTCCCCTCTTCCTCCCTGCCGTGGGCAGGGAGGAAGAGGGGAGGGGGGAGGAAAGGGGGGCAACTGGCGGCGATCTGGAGCATAATCAGCGCCCCACCGACATGAAGTCGGCGGTGGCGTTCTCAAATTGCTGGGTCGCACCCGACAGTATCCGTAGTTCGGGAAAAGCCTTGACCTTTCGAGGCGCGGATTCTACGGTTGGGAGTCCGCGATTTGGCTTTGCGGGACGACGACAAAGCAACACAGTCTTAGCAGAAAGGGCGCACAACGATGATGGCATTGGAGAAGTTCTCGATGGGCGTGGGCGACCGCTTCGGCCGCCAAGGCAAGGCGCAACTCGCCGCCTTTAAACTGGCCAAGGAAAGCGGGGTCGATATCGTCCCCGTCTGGAACAAGTCGCACCGCGAACACACCATCGTCAAAACGACGCCCGACGCCGTGCGCGCCGAGGCCGACGAGGCGGTCCGCGCCGGGGACTGGAAAGGCCCCTACCACGTGGATGCCGACCATATCGGCCTCAAGAACGTGGACCTCTTCATCGCATCGAGCGACTTCTTCACGCTCGACGTGGCCGACTTCATCGACGAGGCGCCCGAAACCGCCGACCTCGACGCGTTCGTCAAGAAACAGTCGAAATACCTGGGCTATCTCGAAATCCCCGGCATCGATCAGGAGTTCGAAGTCTCGAGAACCTGGCTCGAACAAATCGGCCGGCGCTTCCTCCTCGCCGTCAAGGAAGCGGGCAAGATCTATCGCCACGTCCTCTCGGCCAAGGGGAGCGACGACTTCATTACCGAGGTCTCGGTGGACGAGTCCAAGGCGCCGCAGACGCCGGTCGAGATGTTTTTCATCCTGGCCATGGTGGCCGACGAAGGAATCCCCGCCCAGACCATCGCCCCGAAATTCACGGGCCGTTTCAACAAGGGGGTGGACTACGCGGGCGATATCAAGCAGTTCGCCAAGGAGTTCGACGAGGACGTGGCCGTCATCTCGTTTGCCGTCCGCGAGTTCGGCCTTCCCGCGAACCTCAAACTCAGCGTGCACTCGGGAAGCGACAAATTCTCGATCTACAAACCGATCCGCGAGACCCTCCAGAGGACCGGCGCGGGACTGCACCTCAAGACCGCCGGGACGACGTGGCTCGAAGAGATCATCGGCCTGGCCGAGGCGGGCGGCGACGGCCTCGCCATCGCCAAGGAGGTCTACCGCACCGCGTTCGGGCGTTTCGACGAGCTTTGCGCGCCGTACGCCCCCGTGATCGACATCGACAAGAGAGCCTTGCCTTCGGCCGAGACCGTGGACAAGTGGACGAGCGAACAGTTTACCCACGCGCTGCGGCACGATCTCGCGTGCGAGCACTATAACTCGAACGTGCGGCAGCTCCTGCACGTCGGCTACAAGGTCGCCGCCGAGATGGGCGCGCGCTATCTCGACGCCCTCGACGCGCACGAGGCCATCGTGGCACGCAACGTTCTCGAAAACATCTACGAACGCCACATGAAGCGGGTCTTCATCGGGGAATAGGGCCGAGTCTCCTACCGGGCTCCAGCCCGACGCAGCCCCGGGAACGCCGAGCGCCAGCTCGGCTTTTCCTTTTGGGGTCCTTCCGTTTCTGCCGAGCCGGCGCTCGGCGTTCCCAGGTCTACTGTGACGCACTATCGTGCGAGTCACTCGTCGAATCGATCAGTTCCTGAACGCGCAGGACCAAGGCTTCGTCGCCGGACTCGCGCGCGAGCGCGAGCGCTTCGCGGTACACGGCGAGCGCCTCGGGCTTGCGCCCCATCTTCTCCAGAAGCTGCCCCATCCGAACGCGCGGAGCGACGCGATCCGGAGTCAGACGCACCAGTTCCGCCCATTCGGCGAGAGCGTGTTCCGAGTCCCCGGCGGCCTCGTAGGCGTGAGCCAGGTTGGCGCGCGCCTCGGGCATCCGAGGCGCCGCCGCCACTCCCTTGCGGAACGCCTCGAGCGCCTCGTCGGCGCGGCCGGCCTGCCCGAGCGCGATACCCAAGTTGACGCACGCTTCGGGGTAATCGGGAGACAACTCGACGGCTTTCGAGAAGGACTCGATCGCCTCGTCGACCTTCCCCTGTCGAGCCCGCGCCAAGCCCAACCGGTTGTACGCCTCCGAAGAATAGGGATCGATCTCGGCGCTCTTCAGATACTGCGAGATCGCTTCGTCGAGCCGGCCCTGTTCGGCCAAGGCCGCCCCCAGGTTGATCCGGTACATCGCGAAGCGCGGGCGGAGTTCGACCGCTTTGGAGTAGTACTTGACGGCGTTTTCCACGTCGCCCCGTTGGCTGTAGGCCCCGCCGCGATAGAAGTTCCACGCCGCCTCGTTCGCCTCGTAAGGGACCCATTGGGTGCGCGCAAGAGCGCCGACCGCCGCGCCGACAATCAACCACGCGACCAGCGCGCGCACGCGACGACGGCGAGCCAAACCGGCGAGACTCGCAATCGCATACCCCCCGAACGGAAGAAGCAGGGCGATCGCGGGAACCCGGTAGCGCGCGGCGGGAGCGGCGGGGAGAACCGACACGAAATACGTCGCGATGAGCAGAAGAAGAAGCATCCTTCCCTCGACGGCGTGACGCGCGGCGCCGGAAACCGAGTCGGTTTCGGCCCTGCCGCGCTTTCTCGCGCAATCGTAGGTCCGGATCGCAAGACCCAGGACGAAAAGCGTCGAGAGAACGGCGAAGTTTCCCGGCAGAGACCGGAGCAGGCGCGAATGATTCCGTTCGGCGGCGACGATCTCGTCGTTCGAAACCTCGGCGGGTCCCCAGAAGAGAAGGGCCCGGCCGACGAGAAGCCTCAGTGTGGCGCCGGGGTGGCGCCGCATGGAATCGAGCGCCAACCGGGTGTAGTACTTCGACGCATCGGCGTACTTCATCGTTCCGGGCGCGAGACCGTACTTGCGCTCCAAGGCGCGGACGACGCGCGGATAGGTGAAGCAATCCCATCCCGTCGTGCCGACGTTCTCGCCGAGCCCCGGCAGCGAGGTCCCCTCCCAACGTGAGTATTCGCCCGAGTCGGTCATCGTCCAGTCGTTGAAGTTGATGTAGAGGTTCACACCCACGTTCGCCGTCACCGGGACGAACGTGCCCGAGACGCGGTAGTTGCGGATCGTGGCGGGCGAAACCGCCACGGCCGTCCCGAGTCCGAGGAGCGAGACCGAGACCAGAGCCCATCGCCATCCGCGGCGGTTTCGCGCACTCGCCCACGCCATCCATGCTCCCACGCTCAGGAAGATCGGAAAGACGTTCGAGCGCACCAGCGCGAAGAGGCCCAAAACCGACCCGGCCGCCAGCGCCGCGCTCCAATGTCCTCCCTCGGTCCAACGGATGAGGGCCAGGACGAAAAGAAACAGAAGGAAGACCGATAGAATGGGAGAGTGGAGTTCTCCCTCGTAGTAGATGAAGACCCAGTAGAACGCCATCAGGGCCGCGGCGACGAGCGCGCTCGCGGAGTCGAACAGGCGCCGAGCGAGGAGAAAGAGAAGGACGCAATTGCCCAGTCCCATCAGCACCTGGACGATGCGGGGCCCCAGATAGCTCGAACCCGTGACCAGATACACCCAGGCGAGAAACCACGGATAACCGGGTGCGCGAAAATAGGCGTCCGACCCGATCATCGGGTCTTGCGGCCACGCGGGCGGAGTCCAATCTCCCGTGACGATAGCGCGCGCCCAGTAGTCGTGATAGAGGGCGTCGCGCGCGGGATAGGTGAAGTTGGGCGTCCCGGCGTACTCGAGGATGTAGGACGCGCGCACGGCGAGACCCGCGCACAGAATCCCTCCCAGGACGTACAGAATAACGCGCTCTCTCTTCATGATCTCCCAGCGGAACCGTACTGAGGTCCATCTCGCACTTTCTCCGCGTCTTTCCGGCGCGCGAGCCGTCCGTCGAATGTCATTTACCCATCTTCTCGACCCTTTGCCAAGCCCATAGTTTGTTGTACAATGCCCGCGGCGAGGTTCTTCCGCAATGCGTCGAATCCTCCTCATCAACCCCTGGATCACCGACGTGGCCGCCTACGACCTCTGGGCCTGGCCCCTCGGGCTCCTGTATTGGGGCGGACGACTCCGGTCCTGGGGATTCAAGGTGGACCTGATCGACTGCACCGATCGGGCCCATCCCGCCCTCGCCTCGAAATCCGGGCGTCCGGGCCGGTTCCACACCGGCAAGTACCGTTCCGAACCCTACGACGAACAGCCCGAGCCGTGTCGCCGCGCCAAGCGGATGTTTCGCCGCTACGGTCTGACGGTCGATGCCTTCGAGGACGAACTCGTCGAATGCCAGGTGCGGCTCGGGGGTCCGCCCGACGCCATCTTCGTCACGTCGCGCATGACCTACTGGTACCACGGCGTGCGCGACGCCGTCGCCCGGTGTCGCGCCCGATGGGAAGACACTCCGATCCTCCTCGGCGGCATCTACGCCACGCTCTGCCCCAAACACGCGCACCGACACACGAAAGCCGACTTCGTCGTCGAGGGCGACGGCCTGACGCCCGTCGCCGCGTGGTTGCGAGAGCGTTTCCCCGACGCGGCCGAGCGAATCTCGACGCCGTCGCACGATCCCGAGAACTGGCCGCTGCCGGCATTCGACCTCTGTCACAACCGACGCTCACTCCCCTTGGCGACGTCGATCGGGTGCCCGTTCCGATGTTCGTATTGCGCGTCGACCCTCCTGGTCGACCGGTTCCGCCGACGCAGCCCCGATTCCGTCGCGCGCGAGCTGATCGAGCATTCGCAGCGGTGGGGCACCACGGATTTCGTCTTCTACGACGACGCGCTCCTCGTCGATGCCCCCAAGGATTTCGAGCCGTTTCTCGATCGCGTCATCGACTCGGGCATCCATGTCCGATTCCACGTCCCGAACGGGCTGCACTACTGGATGATCGGTCCGCGCCTGGCGGGCAAGATGCGCAGCGCCGGTTTCGAGACGATTCGGATGAGTCTCGAAACCGTGCGCGACGAAAGTCTCCAGGCGTGGGGAAGACCAGGCGAAAAGAAGGCGTTTCGCGATATCGTCGCGGCGCTGCGCGACTGCGGTTTCAGCCGCGCCCAGCTCGGCGTCTACATCATGGCGGGAATGCCGGGTCAGACGACCGACGAGGTGCGCGACTCGATCGACGCCGTCGCGAGCGCCGGAGCGACGCCCTACCTCAACGAGTTCTCGCCGATACCGGGAACCGCCGAATGGGCGCGCGTGGTCGAGATATCGGGCTCCGAGATCGCCGACGAACCCCTCTGGCACAACAACAGTCTCTATCGCACTCGCCCCGAGGCGCCCCTGCACAAGGAATTCGAATCGCTCAAGGAATACGCTATCTCGAAAAGACGCGAACCCGAGAGCTGACATCGGGAAGGCTTGCGCGCCGTCAATGCGGCCCGCGCTCGCGCGGCGCCACTTCACATCTGCCGGTACGCGTCTTTTCTGTGGCGAACGTACTGAACCAGGATTTCCCGCGATTCCCGATCGACGCAATAGACGATCCGATAGTCGCCAACCCGCAAGCGATAAACGTCCTCCGCGCCCGAGATCTTGGCCACGCCCGCCGGGAGAGGATTGCGCGCGAGAGACTCGATCTTCCCCCACGCCCGCGCGCGGACGTTCTTCGGAAGGGACTGGAAGTCCTTCCCGACCGAGGGTTTGAGACGGACTTCATAGGAGGCCATCGCGTTTCAGCCTCTTCTTCATCTCCGCCAGACCGATGGGTCTCTCAGCTTTCCTCTCCGCCACAACGGCAAGATCGTGAAGGTCCGCCATCAGCTTCTCGTATTTCCTGATCGGCAACACCACAGCCGTTTTCTTGCCGCGATCGTCGACCAGGAATTGCTGCGCACGCGTTGTCATTTCTCGAGTCTCCTCACGGGCGGTCCCCAACCGTTTCCAGACTACCACACCGTCGTTTGTCCCTGCCAGACCGATTTCTACCGGTGAGCGCTCGCATTCATGATGGTCACGCCGACGACGGTCCGCCCGCCCTTGCGCACGAGAATATCTTCGTTCACCTCGACGGTCTTGGTCGCTCCTTGCGACTTACGAAAGCTCATGTGCAAAACGTCGGCCTCTTTGTCGTAGTCGATCCACACGTGACGCGCGGGCAACTGGAGCACGTCACGCGCCACGGCAACACACTTTCCTACGATCCCTTCGGTTGTCTGGGCTACGGACGTCGCCATATGATTTCTCCCTTTGGCTTCGTGTCGACGGCGCCTCACTCATCCTCATCTCCGTAATCTTCCGCAAGCCGAACGAGGTCACTCAACAATTCATGGTCTCTGGCTCGCCAATAGCCGCGCTCGCAGACAATGTATAGTGCTTTGCGCACGCGACTGATGGCAGTGTTGAGAGTAATAGCGCCCTCCCGACGCCGAGAAGACGTGAAGAATGGCGTGCAGAGCGGCAGTGTTCCATCCACTGTCGAAAAGACCACCGCGTCCCACTCTCTTCCTTGCGCCTGGTGAACGTTGAGAACGTCTACGTGAGCCATCCCGTGACTTCCCAGCTGCTGGCGGACAAGCCAACGCAAATCAACTTCAAGATGTCCCGGACTGGAAGGAAGAACGTTCTGCTTGAAAGCGAGCTGGAGATCACCGGTCCTTCGGTCGTAGTCGATTACCAGAGCCTCCGTTCTGTTTGGAGCATGCGACTCGACGTACGTGACTATCTGATCGGACGAGAGTCGTTGAAAGAGCGCGGTACGGTAGTGTGCACAGATTCTCACTTCACCGGCAACGTACCTGTGTTCCGGATCTATCGTCTGAACAATCGCTACGTCCACCCGTCGAACGCCCAGCTTCTGCTCACCAAGGAGTCTTAGGTACTCCTCGGTGCTCTGGATGGCAAGCCGGATGTTATCGCGAAGACTCATGACCTGAACAACGAGAAAACAGGATTCGCGCCGAGCGCCAAGTCACGGTGAGTGCTGTTCTCGACCTCGCTTCTGCCACACTACCCACCGGCGATCATTGCGCCGGGCCGGTCGCTGAGTCAATGTGGAAATGGTTGAGGCGGTTAGAGGTTCCGAGGTCAGAGGTTCCATGCTCGGAAGAATGCGAAGACGACCCGGCGCAGAGCCTGCGGCTCTGGACTGCCAACCGACATACGTCGAACCGCCCGGCGCGATCCTCGTCGCGTCGCGCGTGACGCATTCACGGTGTACGCGACGCCATCGCGCCGTTCTTGCGGCGAGGAGCGAAACCCACCGTATCGTCGGATTCGAAAAGGCAAACCTACGGAATAGTATCTTTGACGACCCGGACGAAAATCATCCGATGGCTTCGTTGCCCGTTTCGCCGGTCCGTATACGGACGCATTTGGACAGGTCGACGACAAAGACCTTGCCATCGCCGATTTGGCCGGTGTGTGCCGCGCGGGAGATCGCGTCGACGGTCGGCTGGACGTACTCCTCGTTGACGGCGATCTCGAGTTTCACTTTCTTCAGGAGGCTGCCGGCCTCCTTATGGCTGCGGTAGACCTCGGAAATCCCCTTCTGACGCCCGCGCCCGAGGACGTTCGATACGGTCACAAGGTGGATTTCTTCCTTCGTCAATTCATCCATGACTTCCTGCAGCCGGTCGGGCTGGATAATGGCGATCACGTATTTCATGTAATCCTCGCTCTCCCCTCGCTGAGACGATTCGCTTCTCCGCCCTCAGTCCACCAACGTGTAGCCCACCTCGGCGTGCTCGGTCAAATCGAGCCCCACGCGTTCCTGGTGCTCCGACACGCGCAGCCCAACGGTCGCATCGACGAGTTTGAGCAGAATGAACGAGGCGCAGAACGAGAACAGCGCCGTGACCGCCACGGCCTCGAGTTGGACGAAGAACGTGTGGGGATTGCCGTAGAACAAGCCGTCGGCCCCGGCGGGATTCACCTTCTTGGAGGCCCAGAGCCCCACGGCCAAGGTGCCCCAGATTCCCCCGATGCCGTGGACGCCGAAAGCATCGAGCGAGTCGTCGTAGCTGAATTTGGACTTGATGAAGGAGATCGAGGCGAAACAAAGCGTCGAGGCCCCGATGCCGATCCAAAGCGCCGCCACGGGAGTAACGAATCCCGAGGCCGGAGTGACCGCGGCCAGACCGGCCACGGCGCCCGTGATCATTCCCAAGACGGTCGAGCGCGAGTTGAAGACCCAGTCGAGCAACGACCATGTCAGCCCCGCCGCGGCGCCCGCCGTATGGGTCGCCACGAAAGCGGTTGTCGCGAGGCTGCCCGCGCCCAATGCGCTCCCGGCGTTGAACCCGAACCATCCGAACCAGAGCAGTCCCGCTCCCAGGACGGCGGTGGGGAGATTGTGGGGAGGCGATATCTTGCTGGGATATCCGATTCTGCGCCCGAGCACCAAAGCGGCGGCCAAGGCGGCCAGGCCCGCGTTGATATGGACTACGATGCCGCCGGCGAAGTCGAGCACTCCCGCCTGTTTCAGCAGTCCGCCGTTGCCCCACACCCAGTGGCACATCGGGTCGTAAACCAAGGTGGCCCACAGGAGAGAAAAGAGGCAAAAGGCGCTGAATTTCATCCGCTCGGCGAAAGCCCCGAGAATCAGCGCGGGCGTGATGACGGCGAACATCGCC
The DNA here is from genome assembly GCA_016931035.1 of Candidatus Sumerlaeota bacterium. GTDB lineage: Bacteria > Sumerlaeota > Sumerlaeia > UBA8349 > UBA8349 > JAFGFN01. The sequence continues at coordinate 1,942 of JAFGFN010000025.1, read as the reverse complement.
TGAAAGATCATGAATGCCTGGTGCGGCACCGTACTCGCATAGGCGGGATACGCCTCCGTAGTGACGCCCTTGAGACCGAACCAGTCGAGGTTGCCGATGAGGCCCTTGACATCGGGACCGAACGCGAGGCTGTAGCCGAACAAGACCCACTGGACCGAGACGATGCACACCACCATGAAGCACTGCATAAGAATGGAGAGAACGTTTTTGCGGCGAACGAGTCCGCCATAAAAGAGGGCGAGTCCGGGAGTCATGAGCAGAACGAGAGCGGCGCTTGTGAGGAGCCAGGCGGTGTCGCCTGTGTCGATAGTCGAGGCCGGCGGCGCAGGGGCGGAAAAAGAGGGTGCAGGCGGCTGAGATTCCGCCGCCTGCACCTGGGAAACGTCGGTCGAGACCGCCGGACCCGCTTCGGGTCCTTCGGCCGCCCGCACCGTCGCCACGACGGTGAACAAGATAAAGAGCACAAGAAACCAGAAAGGAAATCGCCCTACGATTTTGCCCATGTTGCGCACGCCTCCTGATTCGAGGGACTCGCGAGACACAACACTCCCCCTGCCTCGCTTCTCGCCGTCGAGTGAAGGAGCAACCCGCGTGCCGATTTTGATCCGGACCGCCGCGCTAGCGTATCGTATTGATCTGTGAAGACTTACGACAAGACGCAGGCGACCCATAGGTAGGACGCGCAGTCGATTTCATACTCGGCGGTAGGTCGCCGGCGGGGTCGGGCGGGACGTAGGGAGACGCGCAGAATCGCCGGCACGGAAGGCCGGGACGTGGTGTAGACGGGAGATCGAGGACTGACGCGCCTTTGCACCGGAGTCCGAATCGCTCAAGGAATACGCTATCTCGAAGAGACGCGAACCTGGGCGTTGAGATCAGGACGGCTTGCGCGCGAGGACTTCGATCTGGCATGCGACGCCGTGGCTGAAGATGATATTCTGATGCTCGACCTGGAGTGGTTCGAGCATCCGCTCGAACGCCTCGGGATTCGTGTACGTCGAACGGCGCGACAACCGGAGCTTGGGTTCGAGAAGACGTTTGACGCTGCTCAGCGTCTCGACGACGAACCGCCCGGGGCTGCGGCCCGTCCGGTGTCGGATGTTCCACCAATAATAGCCCGCCAACTTGTGCGAGACCCAGAGAAACCCGCCCGGACGCAAGACGCGCCGCGCTTCGTCGAGCGCGCGGCGCGCATCGAGGTGAAGAAGAGTGTCGAGCAACAAGACGACGTCGAACGTTTCGTCGGCCAGAGGAAGGGAATGGGCCGAGGCGACGAGACACTGCGCCTCGGGGTGCCGCTCGCGGATGCGCGACAGGTAGAAGGCCGACACGTCCACCCCGACCACGCGGCGCGCCCCTCGCTCGACGAGATGATCGACGAAAACCCCGGGACCGCAACCGATATCGAGCGCCTCGCGACCCGCCACGTCGATCGCGACGCTGTCGAAGCGTTTCCCCACCCCGGCGGCGTAGCCCGCCGCGAGTTGCACCTCCAGATACTCGGCTTCCCAATCGGAACGAGGAGGGGGTGTGGAGGTAGGCGTCATCGGCAAAAGGGAAACCTGGAAAGGATGCGCGGGCTCTCGCCCGTTGCGGCGAATCATTGAACCCCACGCGAGGGCCGAGTTTCAAGCACAAAGCCGACCCCGAGATGGCGGATTGCGGAATTCGGATTGCGGGTTGGGAAGAATTGGGAAGAGTAGAGGCCGACGCATCGAAGCGCGACAGACTATGGCGGATTGCGGATTGTGGAATGCAAATTGAAGAGAATCGAATCGGGAATGGAAATCGATAGCGTGCCGCTGTGCAAGAATCCACAATCTGAAATCTGAGATCTGAGATTTGAAATCTGAAATCAGTAGTGTCCAAAACAGGTTCCCCGGAGGGGAACAATTCGAATAGCCCTGGGTGAAACCCAGGGAAAAGACGTTCCCGTTTTGTG
>JAFGFN010000220.1 GCA_016931035.1 Candidatus Sumerlaeota bacterium | reverse complement strand
CACACCCCCCGCGCGACCGCAAAAAACAAAAACCACCCCGCGTCCTACGCCACCCCTCGCTTTCCGTTTGGCGTGAAGGATCTCGGGCGAGAGACAGGCGAGGAGATCCGTAAGCGCCGTCGCTCGCGTGACGGAAAAGCGAGCGAATCCTGCATTTCGTGCGGGCACGAAGAAGAGTTCGGTAGTCGCCGAGTGGATTCTCCACGTTCAGTTCGAGACTCCCGAAGGCAAACCGATTCGTCCTTTGCCCGTCGATGGTCCGGACAGACTCTGCAGCGGCGTTGAGGTGGGAGACGAGATACGGGTCCGCCACGATAGGGACGTACCGACCCGGTTTTGGATCGAGGGAGACGATCGCGCTGAGATCGTGTGGGTGCGGCTCGCGAAGACCGGCATTGCGATCTTCCTCGGCGGGGTCACAATGCTCTTGCCGATTCTCGCATACATATGCCGCAAAGACGACCGGTCCGTCACGCTGAAGGTGTTGAGGTGGATGTTCAGAGGAAGAGCCGCACCTAGCGAGGATGGTTGTCGGCGTAGATAGAAAAGGCACCGACGACGGGCGGCATGGCGCGGGGTTCGTGCCGGGGCCGGTCGGGGTCAGACTCGCGAATCACACTCTTTCCGAGACCCGCTTAGGTAGCATGTGCGAGGGCACGAGCGGCGGCTCGCGGCGCGGGGAGGCCGCGGAGGAGGCCTTCGACGCTGAGGTCTTCGTCCACGTCGGGCCGGTGAATGCCGTATCCGCCACCCGCGATTTTCCAGTTCGAGCGTTGCTGCGTCGTGGCGTGGAGGAGCCGCGGATACCATGCGAGCGGGACGATGATGGACCGACCATCGAGGAGGTCGACCCGCAACGTATCTCTGGTGCATCGGACGTTTTTGACTTGCTCACCCGGATGTGCGTTCATATTCCTTGTACCACCTCTCAAGCAGTCCGGATTGGTTTGCTCCTACCGTTCGTTCGATCTTGCGCAACTCGCTCGCGGCGAATCCCAGGTTTCCAGCAAGAGCCACCGGGTTGAGCCAGAACTTGGCTGACAACTCGGCTCGGTCCACGTGAACGTGAGGCGGCTCGTTGAGAAGATCGTGGGAGTAGAAGTAGAACCGCTACGGGCCGCTGCGTGGCACGGTGGGCATAATGGGAATGCTACACCCCGGCCGGTTGCCGTGTCAAGAGAACCGGCGGGAGGAGAAGGCGGGAAGATAGAGCACGAGTGAGAGGGAGGATTCTCGTTTTCCGTTGACCGCCTGGGCGGTGGTTGAGATGATTGCGTGTGCGATCGATGCGATTCGAGGGGCGCGGGCCCCGTTCTAGTGACGGCCGTTCATTCTTCGAGAAGGGAGTCGCGACCATGAACCGTTTTGTATGGCGTCTGACGTTCGCACTTTGCGTTTGCGTGTTGTGCATCGTCGCCTTGTCGTGCGGGGGGAGGCAGAAGGTCCGGAAGGCGGATGGTCTTGCGGAGAAAGCCGACTCGATCGTGTTGTTTGCGAACAATTGCGCGAAGTGTCATGGCGACGATGGCCGGGCGACGAATCTTCGGGCCAAGATGGTCCGCGCCTCGAATCTGACCGACGCCGAGTGGCAGGGGCGCGTGACGGACGAACAGATCGCGGCGGCGATCGAGTTGGGTCCGAAAGCGATGCCTGCGTTCGAGAAGAAGTTGAGGCCGTCGGAGATCCAGGCGCTGGTCGGCCATATCCGGAGTCTGCGGGCGGGGACGGAAGAGGCTGGCGCGACTCCGTGAGCGATCCGGGCGCCATCCGGCGAATCCGGCGGATCTATCGTTCCGCGTCCTTGAGGTGAAGCGCCCCCATCCGCGACGTATTGAGGCGGATGAGGGCGTTTTGGAGTCGGGGGGGGGAGGCGGCGACGGCGGGGTCGCGCCCTCGCTCCAGAAGGAGTTTCTCAGCGGGTTCTACTCGTAGAGTGCCGAGTTCTTCGCACGCAACACCGTGTCGTCAACCTCGAAGTTTGCAATGAAGGTCCACGTTCCCGTCACGTTCGTGATCGTGAGGGGGTTGTCGGTCGAGTAGTCCGAACCGTAGCGCGTCCACTTGACGAACAGGTAGTCGGCCGGGGCGTTCGCCGTTACTGGGGTGCAGTCGCTTCCGTGCGGGACGCGCTGGGTGGTGGTGCCGGTGAGGGTGGCGCCGGGCGTGCCGTCGGTGCGGAAGCGCGTGTTGTACTCGTTGATTGCGAAGACGGCCTGGAGAGTCATGGATTGCGTGACGTTGGTCACGGTCAGCGGGTTGGAGGTCGCGTAGTCCACGGAGGACTCGGTCCACTTGACGAAGTGATAGCCGACGGGGGCGTTGGCCGTGACCGGGGTGCAGTCCTCGCCGTCGTTGACGACCTGGGAGGTGTCTCCCGTGAGCGTCGCTCCGGGAGTGCCATCGGTTTCGAAGTCGACGGTATGGGTCACAGGTCCGAGAGTGAAGGCGAGCGCCGAGCCTGAATCGGTTGCGGCGGTGTCGCGGTACCGGGCGCCGGCGACCGCCACGTTCCCGTCGATGGCCACGGCTCCTCCGAGAGAGTCGCTGCCGACGGGAACGGGCGCGGTGAGTTTCGAGTCCTCGGTCCAGGAGGTGCCCGTGCGGGTGAAGACGTAGGCGGATCCGGCGTCGTCGGCGCCGGGGTGGTCGTCGTCTTTCGCTCCGACGACAGCGGTGTCGCCCGAGATTGCGACGGAGGAGCCGAATGAGTCGGCGAATGCCGCGTCGCTGGCGGCGAGTTTCTGCTGCTGGGTCCAGGTGGTTCCGCCTTCCCGGACGAAGACGTAGGCCGCGCCGGCGTTGACGCCGCCGTCGCCGTCCATGGCTCTTCCGATCACGACGGTGTCGCCGTCGATGTCGACGGCATTGCCGAAAGACTGGTAGAAGACTTCGTCGGAGGGGAGGAGTTTCGCCTGTTGGGTCCAGACGCCCCCCGAGCGGGTGAAGATGTAGGCGGAGCCGGCGTTGTTTCCCGCCGTGGTGTCGTCGTTCGGGGAGCCGGCCACGATCGTGTCCCCTGAGATCGCGACGGATTTCCCCATCTCGTCCTGGGAGGCGGCGTCGCTCGCTTTGAGTTTCTGCTGTTGGGTCCAGACGCCGGCGGTGCGGGTGAAGACGTAGACCGCGCCGGTGCTGTGTGGAGCGCTCGCGCCGTAGTCCATTGCGCCGACGACGGCGGTATCGCCGTCGATGTCGACGGCCGTACCGAAATAGCCGCTCGCGCCCCAGTCGCTGGCCATGAGTTTCTGTTGCTGGGTCCAGGCGGAGCCCGTATCGATATAGATGTAGGCCGCGCCGACATAGGTGTAAGTGTTCTTCTTGCCGTAGGCGCCGACGACGGCGGTGTCGCCCGAGATGGAGACGGACTTGCCGAACCAGTCGGCGGCGGCGGCATCCCCGGCGACGAGTTTCGCCACCTCGGTCCAGGTGGTTCCCGTATCCTCAAACACATAGGCGGATCCTGAGTCGGAGCCCGCATCGTCGTTGCCGTCGGCGCCGACGACGATCAGGTCGCCTTCGATGGCGACCGAGGTGCCGAATCGATCGCCGCCCGTCGTGTCGGCGGCGACGAATTCCGCGGTCTGGGCTGCGGCGCCCGCGGCCGCGAGGAGCATCGCTGTCATGAATGTGGCATGAATCACGTTACGCAATGCACTGTTTCTCATTGTCCCGATTCCTCCTCCATCTCGCTAGGTATGGTATGAATAGCGAAAGACCGCCAGTCTGCTGCACAGGCTCGAACGGGTGTTTCCCTTTCCTGTGACGACCAAAATGAGTGGATCCGAGAGAAGTGTCAACAACAATCCAGAATAGGGCGGTGGTATAAGGAATCCGAGGTGCGATACGGCTCCGCGATCAGGGAGATCGGTCGGTCGTCCCGCTGTATTTCGTTGAGTATGCTCGTGCGCCTCGTCTTCCAGGTTCGCCGATGCCAGGGCGATTGACGATAGACCTGCGGCGTGGTATGCAATGGGGTGGAAGAAGACAGACTTGGTTCCAGAGAAGAGGGATTCGGGTGGCCGAACTGCACGAACTCACGATTCATGAAGCGGCGTCCGGACTCCGCGCGGGCGAGTTTTCGAGCGAGGAACTGACTCGCGCCGTGCTCGATCGGATCGAGCGGGTCGAACCGCGGGTCCAGGCCTACATCGCGGTCGACGCCGACCGCGCGCTGGCCATGGCGCGCGAGGCGGACGAGCGGCTGCGCGCCGAAGGTGAGTCGGCGCCGGCGCTTTGCGGCATTCCTCTCGCTCTCAAGGACAACCTCTGTACAACCGACTTTCCGACGACGTGCGCCTCGAAGATCCTGCGCGACTTCCGTCCGCCCTACGACGCGCACGTGGTCGAACGGTTGCGCGCGGCGGGGGCGGTGCTCCTGGGGAAGACGAACATGGACGAGTTCGCGATGGGTTCTTCGACCGAGAACTCGGGACTCCATCCCACGGCGAATCCGTGGGACCTGGAACGCATTCCGGGCGGTTCGAGCGGCGGATCGGCCGCCGCCGTGGCCGCGTGCGAAGCGCTGGGCGCACTCGGGAGCGACACGGGCGGGTCGATTCGTCAGCCCGCCGCCTTGTGCGGTGTGGTGGGGATGAAACCGACGTATGGGCGCGTGTCGCGCTACGGTCTGGTGGCCTTCGGCTCGTCGCTCGACCAGATCGGACCCATAACGCGCGACGTCGAGGATTGCGCGATTCTTCTCGACGCGATTTCGGGCCACGACGAACGGGACTCGACTTCCGCGCCGGTCGATGTCCCGGACTTCCGCTCGTTCCTGAACCAGGATGTTCGAGGGATGAAGATCGGCATTCCGAAGGAGTACTTCGCCGAGGGGATGGACGCGGAGGTGGCGCGGGCGATGGACGAGAGCCGCACGGCGTTCGAGAGTCTGGGGGCGGAGCTAGTCGACGTGTCGCTGCCCCACACGGACTACGCCGTGGCCACCTACTACCTAGTCGCGACCGCCGAAGCCTCGTCGAACCTGGCGCGGTACGACGGAGCGCAGTACGGTCACCGCGCCGAGGGAACGGAGAACATCATCGACATGTTCTCGCGTACCCGGCGCGAGGGATTCGGCGACGAGGTCAAGCGCCGGATCATGCTGGGGACCTATGTGTTGAGCGCCGGATTCTACGACGCCTACTATCTCAAAGCGCTCAAAGTCCGCACGTTGATCAAGCGCGACTTCGAGAGGGCGTACGAGAAGGTGGACGCGATTCTGACCCCGACGTCGCCGACTCCGGCGTTCCGCAAGGGCGAGAAGATGGACGATCCGCTCCACATGTATCTGTCCGATATCTACACGATTTCAACCAACCTGGCGGGCATTCCGGGTGTGAGCGTCCCGGCGGCCGTCTCGACCGACGGGCTCCCGATCGGTCTGCAGCTCATGGCGCCGAACTTCGAAGAGGGGCGTTTGTTGCGCGCCGCCCACGCCTTCGAGCGCGAGGCGCAGGTTCACGCGACGCTCGCGAGGCTCTAGCCCGCATTTCTCACAGCCCCTCGCATTGGATTGTTCGAAAGGGGTTTTTGGCGTTCGCTGGGCCGTGTGTGCGGATTTGTCGT
>JAFGFN010000219.1 GCA_016931035.1 Candidatus Sumerlaeota bacterium | reverse complement strand
CTCGCACTCCACTTCGGCCAAAAGGGAGCGCCTGGACTCTCTCTCGTTCATGGCTACAGGCCTCGCTTGCTATGGAATCGAACCCCTCTACCCAACTTCCGGACTCAGTCTCCCTCAATTCTCGGTGCTCAGTCAAGATGCGCCCCACGTATCCAGGGTACAGCGGGTACACGTGGAGAGAAAGCCGCCATTCTCGGACTCGGCCGGTGCACCGACGGACCTATTTCCGCGTCTTGCTCTCCCGCATCCGGACGATTCCGGCGGTGCGGATTCCCGTGGCGCTCCCCTGGCGGAAGAAAGCGATGGTTTCGATGGGTTCGAGCGCTTGGGCCATCGCGCCGAGCTGTGGCATCGCGCCGGGTTGGACCTTCGACACGATCGGCTGAAGAATCGCCAGGAGGACCCCCGTCGCGCGGCTAAAGCGAACGATCTGGTACGCATGCACCGAATCCATCCCCGCTTCGGCGCGAAGCGAACGAAGATCGTCTTCCAGAGGCGACGCCGAAGTCGATCGTCTCACGGCTTCGGACACCATGTCGGGCGACAGACCGATGAGAAGCGTGCCGTTCGCGATACACCAGGCCGGGCGCAAATGCTCGGGCAGGCGCGAAGAGCGAAAGAAGCGGATCGCGACGGGCAGAGCGTCGGGGGCGGGTGTGAAGTAGGTCTGGTCGAAGCCGAGCGTGATGGACGAGGCCGATGCGACACTCGTCAGGGTCGAGGTCGAAACCGACATCGTGGGCGAAGTGGACGGCGTGGATGTTGGGAGTACTGTTTGCGTGGGTGCCGACAGCGGCGCTGTCGTCAGGCGCTCGCGGGCCCAATCGCTCGCCGCCTGAGTGAGCCCGTCCTCGATCCGCGTCATCCGATCGCGGGTTCGGGCGGCGTCGCGGGTGCGGAACCCGATCAGGAAATCGACCCGGGGAAACTTGCCGGGACCGAGGAATTCGAAGTCGTTGAGCGCAAAGAACCACTCCGGCCCGAGTTCCGAGAGAAGATCGGGGTCCGAGAGCGTCGTCCGAAGCGATTCGAGACGCTCGCGGGCCTGGGCCGACGCATCGTTCAGGCCGGGTCGATGGACGGGAGGCAGGGCCGACGCCCACCCATCGACCGCCACCAGGAGATAGCCGCGCAGACGGGGCATGTCGAGCAGATTGTTGCCGCCCAGGATCAGCGCGTCGGCCGCCATGTACCGCAAATCGGGCAATTCCTTCATCGCAGGGGTCGAGCGATACAGGTCCGCACTCAAACTCGATTCGTTGGGAGCGAAAAGGGTCAGGCTCTGTACCTCGATGGCCTCGGGCCCGAACCGCAGTCCGCCTCCCGTCGCTCCTTGGGAACGAAACCGGTTGAGGAGCGGGTCGATCCCCGACACGCCCATGCCGTCCGGTTCGAAACCGCTCTGCCCTTCGCGCATCCGCCAGTCGTCGATCCGGGGTGGCGCGATGTAGAATCGGACGTGGAAATCGTCTCCTCCGCCTGAGTCGCGCAACCCCTTCATGACCTCGAGGGCGGGTTGGAGGTGCGCGCGGTCGGCTGTGTCCTCCGCCGAGGAGGAAGACGGGCGTTCTGTCGCCTCGGGAGCGGACTCGAGCGCGCGGGCCGCGTTGCGCAGCGCCTTGGGATCGTTCGAGAACGCCCAGACGGCCTGCGGGCCGTTCAGGAAATACCCGATCGACGTTGTCGGGTCGGTCAGAATCACCACCCGGCAATCGCCGATCGACTCCGTCGCGCGAGTCACCGGGTTCGACTCCGAGGCGGAGCGACGCACGATTTCGGCCTCGAACACGTCCAGGACCTGGCGCAGACGCACGGCGTCGCGAACGCGCCCGAGCCAGAGAAACCCGATCTCAGGTCGGCCCGACCGCCGAGGCAGGAGGGCGAGCTCGGTCGCGGAAAGGATGCCCCCGAACAGCGTCTGGCCGTCAAGGGTGAAACCGAGTCGCGAGGCGATCTCCTGGTCGAGCGCGCCGGCCGCCAGATCGGCGCCGGCCGTTTGTTGGTGGAGAAGCGTCTCGGCCGCCTTGACGATCCGCATCGACTCGAACGCGCGCCATGCGCCGTCGGCCCGGGGCACACTGACGACCAGGAACGCGTCGGGAGGGATCAGCTCGGGAAAAACGTGTTGCGCAACGGCGGGATTCGCCGTCGAGACCGAGACCGAGACGACGAGAGAGGCAATCAGGCGATATGGAAACGCGAGACGCATGGGCGAAAGGAAAAGGACCGGACCCGCCTTGCGTGCGAATCCGGTCCGGTCGGTTCGATTGGAAATGCGCGCACCGTCCCGCTCCCCCGCGTCCCGCGACGCAAAGAGCGCCTAAGGACGGGTTCTTCTATTCGATGACGATGTCTCGCACGAAGGGCTCGTCGCCCTTGTAGTAATGCTCGGCCAAGAAAGCGGGCGGATCGCCCCAGATCTTCGACACGATATTCTCCGGGTAAACGATCACGCGATGATCGAGCTTCTCGGGCGTCTTGAACGGAAAGAGCACCAAATCGATCGACCCGCGGCAAATCTCGAACGCCCCCGTACAGGTCCGGGCCACGCCGAAGGCGAACCCCTCGGTCGCGCCGTAGGCCAAGCCCGTCGGCGCGTCAGTCTCCATGATGTGTTTCTTCATGCGATACGGGATTTCCCCGAATCCGCAGAACGTGTTCATGACACCGCGGGCCAGGGTCCGAGTGACCATCTTCAGCTTGGGGTTCTCCTTGGATCGAATCTCGCCGGGGCGATCCCTGACGATCTGCTCGACGTCGCTGAGCGGAATGGAATTGCGTCCCATGAAGTAGGGGGGACGGTTGAGATCAAAGAACTTCTCTCGCTCGATGGCCGGATCCTGAAGGGCCCGGTGCCACGTCTTACTGACTTGCGGAAGATCCTGTTTCAGGTCGCCGACCTTATCGGGCGACTTCCAGGTCGGGACGTCGATCTTGTCGTCCACCTGGTCCGACGTGGACAGGAACACATTGTCCGGCTGAAGTTCGTTTTCCTCGGGGCGGTACGGCTTCTCGACCACAAACTTGCGGGCAACCTCGTAAGACACTACGCCTTTCTGGCTCGAGGAGTCCGACGCGTCCTGACCGAACGAGACGCTGAGCGGGAGAAGGGCGACAAGGGCCAGGACCGCAACGGCAACGGCGCACGGGAGGGATCCACGGGAGCGACGCATCTCGGTATTCTCCTTTTGTCGAAAATAAGCAATAGTCCCGGCCGTCCCGCTGTGCATAACTTTCCAACCCTCTGAAAATGCGGGACTTCCGGCACAGCCTCGATAACCCTAACAAGCCCCCGCCCCTCCGCGCAAGAAGAATCTGCACCCCCCAAACAGGGAAAGCCCCCCGCCGCTCGACCGCCGCAGGGGGGAATTGGGGGCGTTCCGCTTCGCCGAATGCTCGGAATGAACCTCTTAACCTCATCCGAGGTTTCGCCGCGCCAGGGGTCCCGAGACCCTCAATCGGTTCCACTCATCACGCTCACTCCTTCGAGAACGTCACGTCCCCCGCCGAGTCCGTGCCGTTGGTCGGATCGTAGAGCGCCTCGCCCCGGTCGTCTTTCCCGTCGGGACCGATGCTCCAGATCCGCCACCCCTTCTCGTCGGCCGTGTAGCCGAAACCCGCGCCATCGGGGGCAAACGGATCGGGATAGGCCTCGGGAATATAGGAAATGGGGGTCGTCAGGCGATAGAGACTGGGCGGGTATCGTTCGTTATCGACCCGGTAGGCTTCGAGACCGACTTTCATCATGCGCAGCGAGTTCTGGGCGCGGGAGTAGCTGAGCAGAGTCCCCTGATTGGGTCCCAGGTTCCATCCGCCCGGACGGTTCGGACCGCCCGGACCGACAGCCACTTCCTTCTCGCCTCGGATCTTGCCAAAGAGATCGACGGAATCCCACTCCACTACGATTCGTACCTTGTCGTCTTCCTTCACGTTGGGGGGAATACTCCACGAGTATTCGCACGACCCGCCTCAACCGTATTCCATCTCGCCCCCGCCGAGTTTCGCGCCGTCGGCCGTCGAGAAGATCTCGACCCGCGGCGAGTTGGAGAACTGGACGTACTCCACGTCCCCGCTTTGGCTCAGACACTGCCTTCCGACGCTCAGGTTCAGACCTTGCCGCGCAATCGTCACCGTGAGAGTGGCCGGAGCATCCACGACCAGCGAAGTCGTCTCGTCCTTGCGAACGCCGACCCGTCTCCGCGCCGCCTGCACCTGGAGCATCCACGGGCTCAGATTGAGAGAGACCGACCGGTAAGCCCCGACGGGCAAACGGACCGGCTTCGCGGAGGAGACGTTCGAGAGGTAGAGAGGCATGCCTCGACCCGTGTATACGTATCCCGACATCGTCGGCGCGCCCGCGCCCGCGCCCGCGCCCAAACGCACGTCGACGGCCAGAAAGCCCGTGTCGCCCGCGTAGGACGCGATCGAGACGCTCGTCCTCGATTCGTCGAGCGACACGCCATAGAGATCGCCTCCAAAGAAGACGGTGTCGCGAAGATAGAACGCCTCGCACCTCTCCCCGGCCCCGAGCATGGGCGACAGGGAGCCGTCGCCGTTCAGATCGAGAACGAGCAAATCCTGCCTCTCCAGATCCAGACCTCCGAAATCCGTGTCGATCAGAGCGGCCTCGATCCGTTTCCCGTCGAGATCGATCTTGCCGCGATACCACTCCGCGGGTTGGAACATCGCCATGCTTCCCGCCTCGCAACGCAACAAGGCACGGTGCGCGACTCCGTCGGCGGTCGTGATTTCGACCACCTGGGATTCCTGCAAGGGCTCCAACTCGATCGGGGTGTCGTCGGTCAGATCGCGGTTCGCGTTCCAGTCAACAATGAGCTTCTCCGACTCGACGCTCCCCTCGGGAGGCGAGACGCGGACGTAAGCCATCGGCACGCGCGTGGAGTAGATCCGGCCGTAGGACTTCGTCCCGCTGGTCTCAACGTCCTTCGTCACCAGGTTTGGGCGTCTCGGGCCGGATTCGGAGCCGTAGAGGCCAAAGGGCACCTGCGGCCCGGCCTCGTCGTCCATGGGCTCCAACTGGAATCCCGCCCAGCCGATCGAACTCAGGCACAAAGCCGCCGCGACGGCCCAAGCGATCCCAGGAGTTTCCCCAAGAATTCTGACTGATTAGGGTGACAACGTTGAGTGTGTTGGATTTGCGCGATTGGGCATCTGGAACAGTCCG
>JAFGFN010000218.1 GCA_016931035.1 Candidatus Sumerlaeota bacterium | reverse complement strand
CGGACTGTTCCAGATGCCCAATCGCGCAAATCCAACACACTCAACGTTGTCACCCTAATCAGTCAGAATTCTTGGGGAAACTCCTGGTTTCAGGACTCAGGAATCCAGGAGAAACCGGGCGGCATCGGAACCACTCCTTGACGTAGAAGAGGAGGGCGAGAACCAGAAGCACCGCTAAGGCGACGATGGAGAGAATGAAGAACTGAAAGGCGGCGATGGCGTCGCGAATCCCGACCGCTTTCTCGGCCACGACCTCGTCGATGGGAGGGGGCGGATGGATGGGCCCGAGCCAGAGGCAGAGAACGGCCGCTGACGGAGAGACAATGCCGACGATCACCCCGACTAGGCCAAACCGGCTCTTCCGTTTTGTCGACGGTTCTTTCTCGATCGCCGCACGGTTGCCGGGAGACTCCTCCATTTTCCCCTCCTTCATGTCGTCGTGCAGGGCGAGCCCTCGACCGCCTATCGGTGGGCTTCCTTGCGGTGGGCGATGCGAAGAATCCACACGTCCTTGTCGAGAATGGCGAACAGAACACGGTATTGGCCGACGCGACAACGCCTCAGACCCGCGAATTCCCCTTTCAGACAGGGGTAAGCGTCGGGTTTCTTGGCAAGGTCTTTCTCGATACGATCCAACACCCGCCTTGCCTCCGCCTTGCTCATGTGTCGGAGGTCGCGCTGGATTGAACTCTTGTAGAGGATTCTATAGGCCAAGGGAGGCTCTCAGTTCCTTGCCGTCTATCAGGGCGTCCGTAGGGTCGCGGAGACGGTCGAGCGCAATCTGCAGGTCGGCATAGTCGTCCAAATAGGCCTCGATCGCTTTCTGAACGATGAACGATTTGGGCCGTTCCGCTTCCTTGGCCACCCCTTCGAGTTTTTTCGCCAGTTCGTTGGGCAATCTGACGGATAGTGTATTCATCTGTCGCCTCCATACTTCATCCGCAATACAGCGTATTACATCCGCATCGCGATCTCAAGGCCTTTCTTCGACTGTATTCCAGAAACGAGCAACCTCTTCAATCCGACAGAGATTCGTTGCCGCTGAGCAACGCCAACGGCGTGCGGCGATGGAGGAGGTCGTCGTCGGTCATCGCCATCTCCTCCTCTCGGGCGCGGCGGATCATGGCGCGCGGGACAGGAAAGCGCGAGTCGATTCGCTCGAACGCCCGATGTTCGGCGCCATACCGCTCGACGAACGCGTCGATCTCGGTCCCGAGGGTTCGCATCAGGTAGAGCCGCATCTCGGGATCGGGAATCGCGGACGCCAAGCGCCGATCCGTCTCCGCCGACCACGAGGCGAAATCCGGGATATCGCCCCCGGGCAAGGGCTCGCGGGCGGTCGCGCAGACCGCCTTCGATTTCAGATGGCGACAGACGGCGTCGATGGCGGATTCGGCCATGGCGCGATAGGTCGTGTATTTGCCTCCGACGAGCGAGAAGAAGCCCGGCGCTTCGGTGACGAGAAGGTGTTCGCGGCTCACGCGGTAAGTCGCCCCGGTCCCTTTGCCGCCCGCGACGAGCGGCCGCACCCCGGCGAACGAACCGATCAGGCCGCGCTCCCATTCGTCGCGCGAGCCGATGTAGCTCGATACGGCGTCGAGGAGATAGTCCGCGTCTTCGGGCGTCGCGCGGACCTCGGCGGGGTCGCCCGTCCAGGGGGTGTCGGTCGTTCCGACGATCGTGAACCCGTGCCAGGGCAGGACAAAGAAGATTCGGTCGTCGGGCGCGAAGAGGAGCGTGGCGCAGTCGGCGGCGGGACGCGCAAAGACCAGATGCACGCCCTTGCTCGTCTGGAGACGACGCGCGTCCCTGTCGCACGCGCGCTTCAGAAAGCGGTCGGACCACGGGCCGGTCGCGTTGAGAACGGCGCGGGCGCGCACGGGGCGGACCTCGCCGATCAGGGCGTCGCGCGTCTCGACGACGAACGTTCCGTCGGCCCGGGGCTGGACGCCGGTCGCCTCGACATAGTTGCAGACTCGGGCGCCGCGGCGGTCGGCGTCGATCAGGTTGGCGAGGCAGAGCCGCGCGTCGTCCATCGTCGCGTCGTAGTATTGTGCCCCGCCAACGAGGCCGTCCGGGTGCAGGCCGTCGAGGACGCTGGCGATTTCCGCGCGCGACAACATGCGGTGCGGGGCGATCGCGCCTCGGCGTCCCCCCATCGAGTTGTAGAGCCAGAGTCCGATTCCGAGCAGGAATCGTCCTTTCTTCTGACCGCGATAGATCGGGATATGGAACTGAAGAGGACGAACCAGGTGCGGGGCGATTCGCAGGAGCGTCCGGCGTTCGCGGAGCGACTCGCGAACGAGGCGCAGCCGCATCTGTTCGAGGTAGCGCAGACCGCCGTGGATGAGTTTCGAGGAGGCGGAGCTGGTTCCCGAGGCGAAGTCGCCCTTCTCGACGAGCGCGACGCGCAAACCGCGCAGCGCTGCGTCGCGGCAAGCGCCCGCGCCGCTGATCCCGCCGCCGACGACGAGAAGATCGAACATTTCTTCGGTGAGTTGGGATGGAGCGCGTTTCATGGCTTCGTGGCATGGCCGTCTCGGCCATGATTCCCAGCATGGGCTCCCGGCCCATGTACCGCGGGCGAAACGCCCGTGCCACTCACGCAGTGTCCGACAGATCGTAGTGTGTCCGGAGCACGCGGATTGTATCGACGATCATGCGGCTCGAATCGCGGAAGAACCGCACGCGCGAGGCGGGAGAATTGATCCATCGGATCGGGACCTCGCGCACGGCATACCCAAGCAGGCGGGCCAGGTGGAGCTGCTCGACGTCGAACGCCCATCCGTCGAGTCGTTGCAGCCGGGCGATGCGGCGCGCGACCTCGCGGCGATACGCCTTGAAGCCGCATTGGGTGTCGTGATAGGGCAATCGCGACAAGACCCGGACGAGAAGGTTGAAGATTCGCCCGCTCGTCTCGCGCCACAGGCTCTGTCTGATCTCGATGCGCGAGTCCTTGAGGGCGCGCGAGCCGATCGCGATGTCCGCTCCGTCGGCGAACGCTTTTTCGAAGCGCTCGATCTCCTTGATCGGTGTCGAGAGATCGGCGTCGGTGAAGAGCAGGTACTTCCCGTCGCCATGCAGAAGGCCGCGTCGCACGCTGTAGCCTTTGCCCCGGTTCTCGGGGTTGCGCAGGAGAACGATCTGGGGGAACTCGCGCGCGACCAGATCGGCGGTGTCGTCGGTCGAGCCGTCGTCGATTACGAGGATCTGAGCAGAGAGGGCGCGTTGCGCGACGTAGGCCCGGATCGCCTGGAGCGTCGTGCGAAGCCGGCCGGTTTTCGCCTCGTTGTAAGCGGGAACGACGATCGACCACTCGGGCGCAGACCCAACTCCGCGAGATGAGGGGGCAGGAGCGTCTTTGCGAAGGTCGGGCATGGAAAATCTCCGGGCGCGAGGGCGCGATCGGTGCCCGATGATGGATGAGGCCGGACTCGATGTCAAGAATGGAGTCCCGCGATTCGACCCCGTATCGCGCTACGCGGGCCGAAGCGAATACGCCCCGCCCCGTTTCGTGGCGAACGCCACGACGTCGCCGCTCGATTTCGCGCGCACCCACTGGCCCGCCGTTTCGACCCGCAAGGGCTCGGAACAGCGAACCCGACAGGGATGTCCGGCCCGGGAAAGGACGCGCGCCGACAACACCTTGCCTTCTCGCCATTCGATCTCCACTTCGAACCCGCCGCGCGCGCGGAGCCCTCGGACGCGACCCGTCGGCCACGCCTTGGGGAGCGCGGGCAGAAGGTGGATCGTCCCTTCGTGACTCTGAAGAAGCATTTCGGCGATGCCCGCCGCGCCGCCGAAGTTGCCGTCGATTTGGAACGGCGGGTGGGTGTCGAACAGGCTCGGGAGGGTGGACTTGGCCAGCAGCGCGCACACGTTCTCGTGGGCGAGTTCGGCGTCGCGCAACCGGGCCCAGAAGTTAACGATCCACGCGCGGCTCCAACCCGTGTGGCCGCCTCCATGCGCGAGGCGGCGTTCGAGCGTCGCGCGCGCGGCGCGAGCCAGATCGGGCGTCGCGTCGGGCGTGATCCGGTCTCCGGGATGGAGCGCCCAGAGGTGCGAGATGTGTCGATGTCCCGGCTCGCGCTCGTCGTAGTCTTCGGCCCATTCCTTGATCTGGCCGTGCTTCCCGATTTCGATCCGGGGGAGACGTTCGCGCGTCTCGTCTAGGCGTTTGCGGAACTCGGGATCGACGTCGAGGATTTCGCCCGCCTCGATGCACTGCGAGAACAACGCGTGAGCGATTTGCGAGTCCATCGAGGGACCCGCGCAGAGTTGGCCCGTCTCGCCGCTCGGCAGAACGTAGGTGTTCTCGGGCGAGACGGACGGACACGTGACAAGGCGTCCCTGCGCGTCCTCGATCATGAAGTCGAGAAGGAATTCCGCCGCCTCCTTCATCGTCGGATAGACGCGTTTCAAGAAACGGCGGTCGAGACCGAACGCATAGTGCTCCCACAGGTGCGTGACGAGCCACGCCGCGCCCATCGGCCAGAAGCTCGACGGAAGGTGCACCCCTTGCGGCGCCGTGTCGGCCCAAATGTCGGTGTTGTGGTGCGCCACAAACCCGCCGCAATCGTACATGACGCGGGCCGTGCGGCGTCCGTTCGGACGCATGCGTTCGAGGTGATCGAAAAGCGGGGTGTGGCACTCAGCGAGATTGCAGGTCTCGGCGAGCCAGTAGTTCATCTCGGTGTTGATGTTGATCGTGTACTTGCTGTCCCACGGCGGGTCCATCTCTTCGTTCCAGATCCCCTGGAGGTTCGCCGGGAGCGACCCCGGACGGCTCGACGCGATCGACAAGTACCGCCCGTACTGGAAATACAACGCCGCGAGTCCCGGATCCTCCTCGCCCGACCGGACCCGTTCGAGCCGCCGATCGGTCGGCATCCGCTCGAGATCAGCGTTGCCTTCGTCGAGGGCGAGATCGACGCGCGAAAAAAGCTGGGCGTGGTCCGCGACGTGGTCGTCGCGCAGATCGACGTAGGATTTCTTCGCCGCCTTCTCGACCGTTTCGAGGACGACCTTGTCGGGGTTCTTGTGACGGAACGAAGTGGCCGCGCCCACGATCACGGTTACGGCGTCGGCCCGATCGATCGCGAGGTATTCCCCGATCGACCGGTACTCGCCGCCTTCGACCACGGCGCGGATCACCGCGCGAAACGCGACGCCCCCCTCACCCGCCTGACCCCGCAACACCATCGTATCGCTTCGGCCGGGCTCGTCGGGACCCGAGGCGGCGGGGCGACTCCCGTAGCTGAACCGGCCATAGTGACCGCGTTGCAGGCCCAGGCGCACGCGGATCGAACCCGGCCGGTCGGCCGTCAGACGCACCACGAGAACGTTGTCCGGCGCGCTCGCGAACACTTCGCGCGCGTAGCCGACCCCCTCGAACCGGAACTCGGTCCGCGCGATGGCGGTTGTCAGATCGAGTTCGCGACGATAGTCGGCCGCGTCGCCCTCGCGTCCGCGCAGGTCGGGGAAGATCAGGTTCAGGTTGCCGAGCGGTTGATACCATCTCTGGTTCTGGGGAACGCCCGCCAGGGCCATCGCCGCCAGGTCGTGCGCCTCGGTCAGGCGACCTTCGAGAATCGTCCGCCGGATCGCGGGTAGATGCTCGAGCGCGTCGGGATTGTTGCGGTCCAGCGCGCCGCCGTACCAAAGCGAGTCTTCGTTGAGTTGGACGCGGTCGGCGGCGAGATTGCCGAACACCATCCCGCCCAGGAAGCCGTTTCCGACCGGCAGGGCGTTGTTCCACCCCTTTTCGGACTCGTCGCTTACTCTCCTCCCGCTCTTGTCGCCCGCGGGTTGGGCGTACCAGAGCCTGAGATCGCGGCTGGGGTCTTGAGGCATCATCTCGGTGTTTCTTCCTTTCGCCGTGAGGACTTGAGTGCGAAACGGCGCCCTCTACTCCGGGGGGCCCAGAGTTTCGAGGAACTGCCGAGGGTTCACGATCGGTATCCCTTCGTATTCGCGAAGGGCGAGGAGATGATGATCGCCTGAGACGACAATATCGGCCTCGCAGACCAGAGCCGTGGCGACCACGACATCGTCGGCCGGATCGTCGGCCGGATCGTCGGCAACGACGGGCGGAACCGCGAGCGGCTCGGGCGCGAAGATCGCGGTCTTCCCGATCAGGTCGAGGAATTCCGCAGTTTCGTCGGCCGACACGCGGGTCGCCCTCAGGATTTCCGGACGGCAAAGAACCCCCGCCAACTCGTCCAAGAGGGGTTGGGAAAGGCAAGCCTCGAACGCGCCGGATTTCCAGGCGCGAACGATTCGGCTCGGCATGCCACTCGCCGTCAGAAAGCTGCTCACAACGACATTGGTGTCGAGAACCGCTCGAATCATGCCCGTTTACCCTGTTTTCGAGTCGGGCGGCGGACCACGGCGATTGCTTTGTCGATCGCGGCCTGAATTCTCTCGGCGGGGATCCCGCGATTCTTTTCGTGCGCGCTCTCGATCAGCTCGAAGAGCCGGGAACGATTGCGTCGATCGCTCTCGTTGACGCACAGGGGGACGATGGCGGCCACCGCCTTGCCTCGGCGCTCGATGACGTATCGATCGCCGCGAAGCCGAACGGCGTCTACCACTTCGCCGACATGGGTCTTGAGTTCCTGGGTGGAAATGCTTTTCTGCACGTTCTCCGGTCTCCTTTCGCCACGGGAATAGCCGGTATAACCGGTCTATCCGGTATGATTATACTATATAGATCGGGTATGTCAAGGCGCTTCGGGCGGGGCGACGGGAGTGTCCCGCCAATTCGGAAGGCGCGCCTCGGAGCGGGACCGCCGAGGCTCGTCCCTTGACTCCTGTTCCCCTGCAATGAATAATCGTGCGCTCAAAGGGACGATCGAAGAGCGGCGACACAGGGAGCCGGACACACCCACGCGCGAGACAGAGCCCATGGCCTACAAACCCAGCCTCATGACCACGACGCTCTGGGACTTCCCGTCGCAGCAGTACGGCGACGAGAAACAGGGCGATCCCGATTACGTCGGCGCGACGCCCGCCTACATCGTCTGGAACCTCCTCCAGCGCTACACCCGGCCGGGCGACCTCGTGGCGGATCCGATGGCGGGAAGCGGGACGACGCTCGACGTGGCGCGCGACTTGGGGCGCCGCTCCGCGTGCTTCGATCTGCAATCCTCGCGCCAGGGGGTCGAACGCGCCGACGCGCGGCGTCTGCCGCTCGCGGACGAGACGGCGGACTTCGTTTTCGTCGATCCGCCCTACTCGACCCACGTGGACTACGGTCCCGATCCGGCCTGCATCGGGAAACTCGACGCCGCCGGCCCGGAATACTACGAGGCGATGGCGCGGGTCGTCGCCGAGATCGATCGCGTTCTCAAGCCGGGCCGCCACATGGCGCTCTATGTGTGCGATTCGTTTCGGAAAGGAAAGCCGCTCCACCCGATCGGTTTCGAGCTGTTCTCGATTCTGCGGCGGCATTTCGAGGTCGTGGAAATCGTCGCCGTCGTCCGGCGCAACCGGGCGCTTCTGCGTCGTCACCATCATGCCGCGGCCGAAGAGGGGAACTACTTCCTTCGCGGATTCAACTATCTCTTCATCATGAGAAAGCCCGAAACGAAAGTGGGCGCCGGCGGACGAAGCGGAGGCGACAAACCGGTCGGCCGCGACAAACCGCGGCGGACGACGAAAGCGCCCAACGCCGCCTCGCCCAAGGAGCGCCCCGCCGACCGCAAGCGGACCGAGAAGCCGTGGTACGACCGGTTCGCCTCGAAGAAACGCGGGAAGAAACCCGGAGCAGCCTAGCCGCAATCCGAGGGAGACCCGATACCTGAGGCTTTAGGCTGGAGATTGTTCCACCTCGTCACACTTTGCAGACCAATCCCTTGAGGTAAAGGCCTTCGGGGAAGCTGGTCGCGACGGGATGGTCGCCCGACTGCGCGAGTCGGCGCACGATCCGAGCGTCGCGTCCCGCGTCGAGCGCCGCGCCCGCGACGATCTTCTGGAACAGATCGGGAGACACCTGGCCCGAGCACGAAAAAGTGAAGAGCGTCCCGCCCGGACGCAGGAGTTTGAACGCGAGAAGATTGATGTCTTTGTAGCCGCGCGCGGCGCGGTCGATCTGCGCGCGCGATTCGGCGAACTTGGGCGGATCGAGGACGATCAGGTCGAACTCGCGCCGAGAGTCGCGGTACGTGCGCAATAGGTCGAACACGTCGGCTTCGACGTTCTCGATCCGCTCGGGGTCGAGACCGTTGATTTCGGTGTGGCGTCGCGCCACGGCGAGCGCCGGACCCGAGGAATCCACGTTCGTCACGCGCGCCGCGCCCGAGGCGAGAGCGACAACGCCGAACGCGCCGGTGTAGGAGAAGCAGTTGAGGGTCTCCGCGCCCGCGGCATAGTCGCCGAGAGCGAGGCGGTTGTCGCGCTGGTCGAGATAGAAGCCGGTCTTGTGTCCTTCGCGCACGTCCGCCAGAAACCGATACGCGCCTTCGCGGATCTCGACAAGATCGGGCGGCTCGACGCCTCGCAGGACGCCGACGGTCTTTTCGAGTCCTTCTTTCTTGCGCACCTCGGCGTCGGACCGTTCGTAGATCCCCTCGCATTCGATCGTCTCGGCGATGGCTCGGGCGATCGTCTCCTTCCAGGCCTCGGCGCCGGTGGAAAGAAACTGACAAACGACGAATCCGGCGTAGCGATCCACCACCACACCCGGCAAACCGTCCGATTCGGCGTTCACCAGCCGACACGCGCCCGTCGGGTCCCAGAGCCCCTCCGCGCGTCGGAGTTCGAACGCGCGGTCCAACCGTTCGCGAAAGAATCCCTCGTCCACTTTCTCGTCGGGGTCGAACGTCCAGGCGCGAACGGCGATTTGCGACAGAGGCGACCATGCGCCGCGCCCGAGCCGCCGCCCGTCGGCGTTCACGAGGTCTACCGTGTCCCCGGCGCGAGGGTCTCCCTCCGCGCGAGCCACCGCATTCGAGAAGACCCACGGATGCCGCCGCAGGAGCGACTTGTCGCGTCCGGGTTTGAGGAACACCGCCGATGCCATAGCAGGACCCCGTGTGGGAGCGCCGTGTGGAGGATTGCCCACGCTCTTTCGATCATATCTCTTTTCTCGACCGCGCGTCCAGGCAATCTCTTTCCCTGGCGACCGAAATCCGAGTCGTGATAATGAATAAGAGCGGAGAGACCTGGAACCATCGCGTCGAGAGACAGAGCGTTCATGACCGAGAAACGCGCCGACTTCTCCAACATCCACCTCGCCGTCCGGACTCTGGCCGACGTGGTCGATGCATTCGAGGGCTTGGGTGCGCGAGAAGCCTTTGTCGTCATGGAGAAGGCGGGATCGACGGTCTGGTCCTACGGCCAAATCGGAGAGCCGTGCCTCGCTCTGGCGCGCGGACTGGTCCGGTCGGGCTTCCAGCCCGGGGATCGCGCGGCGATCTTCGCCTCGAACCGACCGGAATACTCGATCGCCGCGTTGGCCGCCATTCGCGCCGGAGGCGTCGCGGTCCCGATCGACGCGCAGATGGGCGAGAGCGCGCTGCGACACGTTCTGCGCGACTGCGAGCCCCGCTTCGTTTTTGCGACCCGTCACGACGGGCGAAGAATCGAAGCGCTTGGCCCCGACGCCCTGGGCGTCGCCCGCATCGTCCTTCTCGACGCGGAGGAAGAAGACAAACGGAGCTGGAAACGCCTTCTCGAAGACGAGAAGACCACGCTTCCCGATCCGGCTCCCTCCGATCCCGCCGCCCTGTTCTACACGTCGGGCACCACGGGACGTCCGAAGGGCGTCCCCCTCACGCACGCAAACCTCGCTTTTCAGATCCGGACGGTGGTGGAAGCGGGTCTGGTGCGCGACGACGACCGAATCCTGATGCCGTTGCCGATGCATCACGTCTATCCGTTTGTGGTCGCGACGCTCGCCCCGCTTGCGATCGGACTTCCCATCGTCCTGCCCTATTCGCGAACGGGCCCGCAGATCCTGCGGGCCGTTGCCGAAGGAGGCGTGACGCTGCTCGTCGGCGTGCCGCGCCTCTATGGGGCGCTCTGGGGTGGCATTCGTTCGCGCGCCCTATCGCGCGGGCGCGTGGCCGCTCTGGCCTTTCGGTCGAGTCTCGCGTTGAGCGCCTGGGCGCGAAATCGATTCGGGCTTCGGTTGGGGCGAACGCTGTTTCACCCGCTTCACCGGCGGTTCGGACCTTCGTTGCGGATTCTGGCCTCGGGCGGCTCGGCGCTCGATCCCGCGCTCGCGCGCAATCTACAGGCGCTCGGTTGGGAAATCGCCATCGGCTACGGGCTCACGGAAACCTCCCCGCTTCTGACCCTGAGTGTTCCGCCCCACGGCCAGGTCGATACCGCGGGGCGTCCGGTGCCGGGGATCGAACTCAGAGTCGATTCGGGCGAGGTGATCGCCCGGGGACCGAACGTCTTCTCGGGTTACCGCAACCTTCCCGACGAGACCCGCGAGGTCCTTTCGTCCGACGGTTGGTTTCGCACGGGCGATCTGGGGTTTTTCGATTCGGAAGGGTTTCTGCATCTGACGGGTCGCGCCTCGACCCTGATCGTGACCGAGGGAGGGGAGAACGTTCAACCCGAGGACGTGGAGGCGGCGCACGAGTCGAGCGCGGCGATCCGCGAGATCGGCGTGTTCGAGCGCGGGGGGCGCATAGTCGCTCTGATCGTGCCCGACCTGACCGAGATCCAGGACCTGGGTCTCGAGGTCGAGGAAGCGGTGCGTCGCGCCGTCGCCGATTGCTCGAAACGCATTCCGTCCTACCAGCGCCTGGCCGACCATGCGATCACGCGCGAGCAACTTCCTCGCACGCGCCTGGGCAAGATCCGACGGCACCTCCTGGCCGACCTGTTCGACAAAGCGAAAGCCGCGGAGAACGGCCTCGCCTCGCGCGAGACGGGTCCCATGTCGCCCGAGGAAATGTCCGACGACGTGCGGCTTCTTCTCGAGAATCCCGTGGCGCAGACCGTGTGGGATTGGCTGGCCGAACGCTACGGCGATTGTCGCCTGACTCCCGAAACCAGTCCCCAGATGGATTTGGGGGTCGACTCGCTCGAATGGCTTGCGATCACGATGGAGATCCGCGAGCGCGCCGGGGTCGAACTCAGCGAGGAAGCCATCGGGCGGATCGACACGATCCGCGACCTCCTGGAAGCGGCGGTCGAACGCTCGGAAGCCGACGAGACGCCGTCCGCGGCCGATCCCCTCGAACACCCCGAGATGGCCATGAGCGATCGCCAGAAGAAGTGGCTCCGACCGTTGAATCGCCTCCAAGTCGTTCTTGCGTCGGTTCTCTACGGGATCGTGTGGCTCCTGGTCAAGGCGATGTTCCGATTGCGGGTTCGGGGACGCGAGAACCTACCCGTTGCCGGACCCTACGTCCTGGCTCCGAACCACACGAGTTATCTCGATCCGTTCGTCCTGGCGGCGGCGCTCGGCTTTCGACGTTTGCGCGGAACGTACTGGGGAGCATGGATCGGAGCGGCGTTTGCGAACCCGTTCAACCGGTGGGTGTGTCGTCTGGCCCAAGCGGTTCCCGTGGACGCCGACCACGCCGTGGTTTCGAGTCTGGCGTTGGGCGCCGCGGTTCTCAAGCGCAGGAAGAACCTGATCTGGTATCCCGAGGGACAGCGGTCGACCCGCGGGAACCTCGAACCCTTCAAGCCGGGTATCGGGATCCTTCTCGGACGATTCGGGACGCCCGTTGTGCCCGTTCATATCCGAGGCGCGCACCGAGCCATGCCCGTGGGCCGAGCGTTTCCCAGGCCGCGTCGGATCGAGGTCGCATTCGGCGAGCCGGTCGACGCCGCGACGCTGCGCGAGGAGGGACAGGGCGCGAAAGTCCAAGATCGAATCGTCGATGCCCTGCGGAAACGAGTGGCCCGCCTCGGATCGTCTTCCGCGCCGCCCTCAGCGTAGAGCGGCTGCCTCGCGGCTGCGCTTCGACACGGCATAGATCCTGGCGAACTGGCTATCGAAAACCGGTTCGCCTAGGGTCTCGGGATCGTAGTCGCCCATGTGCTCCCCATCGGGGTAGGTCGGGTCGAACGCTGTCCAGAAGACATAGTCGATGCCGTACTCTCTCACGATCCGGCGAAAGTCCTCGACGGGAAGTACGTAGTTGAACAAGCAGTTCGTCTCGTGCTCTTTGCGCTCGGAATATACCGTCATGATGTCGTGCCCGTAATAGACCCGCAGACCGGTGAAGAACGGCAAACGGTTGCCGCGTCTTTTCGAAGCCCAGACGACCGAATCCGGCGGGGCGTGATGGGAGAGCCAGTCCGCCGCCTCCACCTCCCTCATGTCGACGTAGTGACTGTCGCTCAGCAGCGAAAACGCGTTGAAACTGCGATCATAGAGAATATAGAACGTTCTCGGGAGCAGAAGGAGAAGGACCGCGAGATACGTCGCGTGACGAACGAGACGGATACGGGCGCGCACGTTCCGAGGCCGGGGACCGCGACGCCGCAAAGGCCGAATCAAGATGGCTTCCACCGTCCAAGGCAAGATGCACGAAAACGCGATCGGGAGACCCTCGATCAGCCGGCGCTGGAACTTGACCGGCGCGTGCATCGTCACGACGATCGCCGCCACCCATACGACCAGGAAGACGGCCTCGGGACGTCGGCGACGAAGGAGGAGCAGCCCCAGTCCCGGAATCGAGAGGTACAGAAGGCCATCCATCGCTTCGAGCGAACTCCAGCGAGTCCACCAGTACAGAACGTTGTTGCTGTCGATCTGTCGGAAATCGGGCAAGCGCCACATGATCGACATCTGATAAAGAACCGACAGTCCCGACACGGCGCAGAACACGAGGAGGATCTTGAGATAGGCGCGCGGCCATCGGCCGGTCTGGAACCGTCGAACGACCAAGACGGCCGCTCCCGCCACGAACAGCGGCGGGAGGTCGAACGGATGAATCCACCCGAGGCCGAGTCCGCCCAGGAAAGCCAGCACATAGGCCCACACCTTGCGTTTCCGCTCCCGGGCGTCTCGCGCGGATTCGTCCGACCGGAGCCCCATGATCAGGGAAGCGACCGCCCCCATGTAGGCGATCAACGCCGCAACGAAATGCGGATACGTGACGCAGGAGGCGATGACGCTGCCTTCGGTCAGAATTGTGTTGTGACCCAGGATCGTCCCGGCTCCAAACACGCTGTAGGCGACGATCCAGAGGCGACGGTGGCGGCGCGTGGCGAGCTGCGTCGTCATGCCGTAGATTGCGAGAACGAGCAGGAACGTTAGAATGGTCCGTGCGTGCTGGAATGCGATGGGAATCACTCTCCACGAAGGGATCGGCTCCCCCGACACGCTCGCCCAGAGCGCCCCATACCACCGGGCCACGTGGCCGAGAAGGATGTAGAAGGGAAGGGAGAGGACGGGAGGATGGGGTTCGCTCGTCAAGAGGTTGGTCTGCAGCAACGCGCCGTCGTATCCGACACGCATGAGAATCAAATACGTGTTGATGTCCCAGGCGGGCCCGCTCCAAAGGTAGAGCGTGCCTTGAGGGGTTTTCATAAGACCATAGAGGTTCGGCAGCGTCGCGATGGCCGCCGTACACGCCGCCAACAGAAGCACGATTCTCTTGCTCACTCTGCCTTCTCCCATTGACTCAGCCCGCGGGGGCACGCGGACCTGACGACTGTCGGCAGTATGCAGCAGAAAGGGGCCGGAGCGCAACCCCGCTCGGCGGTGTCTGGGCGGCTCTGGCGACGAGACGACCGCCTTCTCCCCGTCGGCAACAGGAACGTCGCTCGCCCGACCGGACACAGACGTGTCCGGCTCTCCGCGTGCGATGCGCTCGGCCTCCACTCGAAGAGGCCGCCGAGCGATTGAGCGGCGTCGGCGAGGGACCCCGTTTTTCTGTTGAAAAACGGGTCTCGATCAGGTAGCTAGTCGTCTCTTGTTGCGTGTGGCGACGGGTCAAGATGCGTCCCCATCGTCTAGTCTGGCCTAGGACACCGGCCTTTCACGCCGACAACAGGGGTTCAAATCCCCTTGGGGACGCCACTGATTTTGAAGCACTTACGCCTCCCGGGTCCGGGAGGCGTTGGCGTTTTCGCCTTTTGCTTTCCTCAACTAGGCACTCACCCGGATTGTCCCTCGCAGGCGGATGTCGGTCGACGAGGCTCCGACGAGGATCTCGTACTTACCGGGAAACACTCGATGTCGGTGCAATTCGGCGTCGAAGTAAGCCAGATGGTTGATCGCCAGAGGAACTGCAATACGGCGACTATGGTTCGGCTGGATCGGTTTGCGCAGGAACCCGCGCAGCCGTTGGCGGGGACGCAGGCCTGGCGACCAATCCTCTCGAACGTAGAGCTGGATCACCTCCGCCCCCTCCACGTCACCCGTGTTCCGAACGGTCAGCGAAACGTGGACGGTATCGTCCGGTCCGGGTTCGGCGTTGTCGATCTCGAGGTCCGAGTACTCGAATTGGGTGAAACTCAGGCCGTGTCCGAACGGATAGAGGGGCTCGCCGCGGAAGTACATGTGGGTGCGGCCTTCCATCCCGTAGTCCTCGAAGGGAGGAAGATCGTCGTCGGAACGATAGAACGTCACGGGCAAACGTCCGGCGGGATTGTATTCGCCAAAGAGCACTTCGGCCAGCGCCGTGCCTCCTTCCTCGCCGGGATACCACGCTTCGAGAATCGCCGGAAGGTTCGCGTCGGCCCAATCGACGGCAACGGCGCCGCCGCTCATTAGTACCAGGACGGTCGGTGTCCCGGAGGCGTGGACGGCTCGAATGAGCTCGTCTTGTATGGCGGGAAGCCGGATCGAAGTGCGGTCTCCGCCCCGAAAGCCGGGCAGATCCACTTTCATCTCTTCTCCCTCGACGGTGGGAGACAACCCGCCCACGACGATGGCCACATCGGCCTGGCGGGCGCATTCGACGGCCTTGGCGATGCTCGTCTGTTGGGCGGGCGTTTGCCACGCGAGTCGGATGACGGCGTCGCCGCGAGTCTGAAAGAAATCCAGCCGGATGGGACAGGGTTGGCCCCCCTGCAGTCCTATCGGGGCGCTCGCCACGGTTCGCGTCTCTCCCGTTCGCCATTCGTCTACGACGACGGCGCCGTCGATTTCGAGGCGGAACCCGTCGTGTCCCGTGACGTGGAACCGGTACTCGCCGGATTGCGGCGGGACGATCTCGCCGGTCCACCGAATCGAGAAATCATGGTCCTTGAGATCGGGCATGGGATCGCCCGCTCCCCACCTGAGGTCGACCTGGCGGTCTCGCCGGATCTGGGCGGGTGTGCCCGAGAGATCGGGATTGTTGTAGAACCGGCGCTCGAGACCGGTGCCCGCTGGGCAGCGAATCGAGGGACCGGAGACGAGGGTCGGCTCGTTCGCCTCTCGGATCGGGCCGCAACCCTGTTCGAACAGGACCCGAATCCCCGAAGAAGCGGCCTTGCGCCGGATTCCTTCCAGGAGGGTGACCGGATTGCGCGGCGTACCGAAGTAGTTGCCCAAAAGGGTCTCGACGGAATCGGCATTGGGACCGACGACGGCGATAGTCCGGATGGAATTGCGAAGGGGCAGGAATCCCTCGGCGTTCTTGAGAAGAACGATGCTCCGGCGCGCCGCCGTGAGACTCATCAGGCGATGCTGGGGCGCGCACTTCTCGTCGTACCGGATTCCGGAATAGGGAACCCATTCGGGCGGATCGAACATTCCAAGCCGTATCCGCGCCTCGAGGAGGCGGGCGAGACAGCGGTCGATCTCCCCCTCGGTCGCGAGACCTTGAGTCACGGCGGCGACCAGGGCCGGGTAGACGTTGCCGCAGTTGAGATCGCACCCCGAACGAACGGCGATCGCCGCCGCTTCCTCCGGAGTCCGGACGATCTTGTGATGTTCGTAGATGTCGCGGATCGCGCCGCAGTCCGACACGACGTAACCCTCGAACCCCCACTCGTCGCGCAGGAGGGTCTGCAGGAGATCCGGATGCGCCGAACACGCCTTCCCGAGGAGCCGGTTGTAGGCCGACATCACGGAGAACGCCCTGCCTTCTTGCACGCAGGCCTTGAAGGCGGGGAGATAGACCTCGTGGAGGGTTCGTTCGTCGACGATCGCGTCGAAGTGGTGCCGTTCGGGCTCGGGACCGCTATGGACGGCGAAGTGTTTGGGAGTTGCGATCGTCTTGAAGTAGCGCGGGTCATTGCCTTGCAGTCCCTGGACAAACAGGACGGCCAAGGAAGCGGTCAGAAACGGATCTTCCCCATAGGTCTCTTGTCCCCGGCCCCACCGCGGGTCGCGGAAGATGTTGATGTTGGGCGCCCACATCGTGAGGCCTTTATAGCGGCCGCGGTCGCCGCGGCGCACGGCCTCGTGGTGCATGGCGCGCGCTTCGGTCGAGATCGCGTCGCCGATCTGACGCATGAGCGTCTTGTTCCACGTCGCGGCCAGCCCGATGGCCTGAGGAAAAACCGTCGCTTCTCCCGCGCGGGCCACGCCGTGCAGGCACTCGTTCCACCAGTCGTATTCCGGAATCCCCAGTCGCTCGATGGCGGACGCGTGGTTCTTCATCTGCGAGACTTTCTCTTCGAGAGTCATTCTCGAG
This sequence comes from Candidatus Sumerlaeota bacterium, assembly GCA_016931035.1. Lineage (GTDB taxonomy): Bacteria > Sumerlaeota > Sumerlaeia > UBA8349 > UBA8349 > JAFGFN01. The sequence continues at coordinate 8,817 of JAFGFN010000218.1, read as the reverse complement.
AGCAAGTCGCTCACGCGCTCGCGAACCGGAACGTCCGGATTCTTGTAGGAGGGGTCGGTCGGGTCGGACTGCGAGAACATGTAGAGAATCGCTCCTGTACAATCATGGGCCTGCTCTCCAGGCCCGGGAATACGAGCGAGCATGAGGGTCCATGATGCCGCGAAAGGACACAGTCGTTCACGTTCCGGCCGGTGAAAACAGAGCCGTTCTGCCGCGTGGACGCCGGCTCGACGATCCTTTCGAATCGATGAGGTTCTTATCTGCAACAAGTGCTACTGCCCCAGCATGAGGACGAGGGTCGTGGCTTCTTCCTGCTTCGTCTCGGGCTCGCTCCACGTCCCTTCACTCGCGCTGTAGACGCGGCGCGAGACCGTGTACGCGACTTCGATGTAGGCGGTGACAAACTGCTGTTGCGGCTGCGTGTCGAACTGGAAACTGCCCGTAGGCGAGGTTAGCGTCATGTACGGGTATTCGACGTGCTCGTCGTCGCTCAGGCTCAGACGATAGGAGTCCACGCCGAGGAAGGTGAGCTCCTCGAGGCCGCCGCCCAACATCGGCTCGGTCAACACCGTCGCCTTGGGCGTCACGGTATAGTTCAAATCGAACGTTCGAGTACTCGCGCTCATCACGGTCGCCCAGAAGAAATGCAGGCCGGCCGCCGGGTAGTCTTTCAAGTCGAGCAAGCCTCTCCCCTGGATCGATCCCGCGTCGTTGAACTGCGGGAATTGAGACCAGAATGAAACGGGAGTGGTGATCTCGACCGGGGTGAAGTCGATCGTCCGATCGTAGGCGAGCCCCATGACGACGCCGACCGTCTGTTCGTTCGTGTAGGGGGCCACTTTGCGGTCGTTCACCACGTTGAGCAGCACGTTTGCCCCGTCCGCCGCCACTTGCGTGAAGTTGTCGGTCTCGATCTTCGTGATGTTGTTTCCCATGTAGGCGCCGAAACCGAGATGCGCGCGCGTGTCGGGACTGGCCTTGTAGTACAAGGCGCTGCAGGAAACGGGCGCGTCGGTCGAAAGCACCTTTGCGCAGAACGACGCGCCGGTGGGGATCGTCGCGCCGTTGGGCTGGGCCATGAAGAGCGAGGCGCCCAGATCGGGGATCTTCTGGCCGTAGAAGGCTCTTGTATTCTCGACGCAGAACTGGTCCTCGATCGACCACCTCTTGCTGGTTCTCGGCGCCAACGCCTCGATATGAGCGCTTGTGAATTCGTAGAGCTTTCCCTCGAGAACCTCGGACACGAAGAGCGTATACCAGTTCCTTGTGTCTTGATCGGGGGCGTAGTGGCAAACGGCCTCGACCGGATGTTTGTCCGCCTCGATGTCGCGGTAGATGGCCTGAGGGACCGCGACGAATCCTTCGTTAACCAGATACTTGACCAGGCAGCACAAGCCGTAGCCGTGCGTTCCGGCCAAAGGTCCCTCCACGTGCATTCCGTCGAAGAACAGGTTGAACTGGTTGTAGAACGGCGGCGTATAGTCCGGGTTCGGCGGGTTTAAGAACAAGGTTTCGGACCAAGTCGACATCGCTTCGTCGAGCCAAAGATGACGTCCGCGGAACTTCGCCTTCGAGTAGCGATTGCGCGGGTCGTAGAGCGACTGAACGATGTGGAAGAACTCGTGTCCGGCGGTGATTCGCAGCGCTTCCCGGTCCGCATACCCGAGTTTGTCTTCGTTGAATTCCATGTAGCCGTAGTTGTCGCCCCATATCGAGCAGGTCTGGTAACCGTAGACGGTTGGGGCCAACTTGAGCACCGTCACCGTGGCCGGCCAGGACCGCTTCTCCGCGTGCGAGAAGAAATAGCTGTCCTTGAGCGTATTGAAGGCGGTTTCCAGCGCGAGGCTCAGCTGGTCGATCCCATCCGTGTCGGCGTTGTCGGTGAAATAGATGATGAAGTGTCCGCCCTCGTCGGCGGGCGCCGGATTCGGTCCGGCCAGGGCCGGACTGGGCGATGGGGCGGCCGAACTCGTCCGCACGTGCGCGAACTTCGACAGACCGATTCGCCACAGATTCTCGCCTTCGCTCGAAGAGCCGTCGGCGGCGGGCGAAGCCGACGCCGCGGACCGCGCGAACGGCGACACGTCGAGCGGCGCGGCGCAGACCGCCAAGTCGGGAACGTCGCCGGCGCTCGATGCCATGGCGGGCGAGAAGACTTCGGGAGGGACGTACCCCTCGGGAACGGGGACGGTAAGAAGGAACTTGCCTTCCCCCAAGTCCGAGCAGGGGACCATCTGGTGCGTCCAGATCGTCTCCTGAAGCGACCTGACGAACGTCGTGTCGGCGATCATTGCCAGGACGTTGGTCTCGCCCGGCGCGATGTCGGACTGCAGCTCGAGTTGCAGGTCTTGGTCGAAGTTCGTCGGCATTCCGACGAGCGAGTACGTGGGCGAAATGCTGTCGGCGCCGAAGGGACGGTCGCCGGTCGATCGATGAAGAATCAAGTCGTGCGGTTCCTGGAAGGAACCCGGAGGCACCGTCAGTTTGAACCCGCCCGCTTCGAGAACGCCCCCCTCGGGTCCGACGCGGTCGGCGGCCAACATGTTCGGGTCGGGCGCGTCGTTGAGAAGAAGGAGACGACGCATGAACAGAACGTCGATCGTATCGACCGTGCCGTCGCCGTTGCGGTCGGCGCGGGTCAGATCGGGGGATTCCAGTCCCTTGCTCATCCGGACGGTCTGGACCAGATCGCCCACGCCGAGCTGACCGTCCTGGTTCACGTCGCCGACGATCGTTCCGGGCGGAGCGACCAGGCACGGCTTGCTCCAGGCCGAGGCCTGAAGCCCGGGATCGATTGTCTGAACGCTGAAGAAGAAGGGCTGGGGCGGCTCGGGATAGAGATAGCATCCCAACTGCGTGCCGTTAACGAAGGGACGGACTATGCTGCCGCGCATCGGGACGCCCGAAGCCCCGCTCAGGTAGTCGTCCGAGTATGGATTGCGTCCCGCCCGGACGTTGTAGTAGAGACCGGCGGAGGGCGTGTCGGCGTCCGAGGCCGCGTCCCACGTGAGAGCGATCAGCCCCGGAGTCCCGGGCCATTCCGCCGCGAGACCGGTCGGCGGCGAGGGCGTGTGGTAGGCGGTGTATCCCCCGGTCTGGTTCTCGTAAATGCGCGAGACGGGAGGAAGGGGATAGGGCTTCTCGCCCAGGCCGTGAACGCACACGTCGAGATCGCCGTCCGAGTCGTAGTCGACGGGATACATCCCGCCTTTGGTGACCCCCAACATGTTGAGTCCCATGTTGACGAACCACCCGTCGCCCAGGTTGGCGTAGACCCGGCTCGATTTCTCGACGTCCCCGATGCCGTTGAGGAGGTGATCGCCGTTGACCAGCAGGTCGGCCAGGCCGTTGCCGTCCACGTCGCCCCAGGCGATTCTCGCGCCGTAGAGGCTGGCCAGACCCAACCCGAGGTTCAGATCCGTGAACGAGGCGCCCGCCTCGTTTCGGAAAATCGTGATGCCCGCGCTGTTCTGACCCGCCAAGTCGAGCCAGCCGTCGTTGTTGTAGTCGCCCCACGCAGCCGGACCTTTCCACACGCCCGGAAGAAATATCGGGGCGGCGAAACTCCCGTACTGGTTGCCGTACACGGCCGTGAGATAGTTCGTGAATCCTTCAATCTTCAGTTGCCCGGTTACCGCCACGTCTTGAAGACCGTCGCGGTTGTAGTCGGCCCACGCCATCTGGCCGCCGGCGGGAACCGTCAGCGTCAGCGCGGGCGTCAACCCTCCATTCTTGTCGTTCTTGTATAGGTACAACGAGGTATCCGGGTCGAGACCGCCCCCAATATCGTAAACGGCCAGATCGAGCCATCCATCGTCGTCGTAGTCCACCCATGCCACCTGACAAGAGCTTTGGGGAGGACAGAAAAGAGGAATCCCGCTGTCGGTGAAGATCGCGCCGTTCTCGTTGCGATACACCATTGTCCAGCATGAGACTGGCGCCATCCAATCGCCGTTGTATCCGCTCAGCGCGACGTCCAGAAAGCCGTCGTTGTCGTAGTCGCCTAGTGCCAGACTACCGGAATACCCAGGCAAACCCGCGTCCATGTTCGTGAAGATCCCGCCTCCGTCGTTGCGGTACGCGCGGGTCAGAAACTCCTGGGCATCGTAGTCCCAGCCTTGGCACACGAAGTCGGGATCGCCGTCGTTGTCGATGTCGCCCCACGCGGCGTCGCCGTCGCCCATCTCGAATTCCTCGAATACCGCACCCATGGGCTCGACGATACACACGTTCAGCGACAAGGACGGAACGTACGGATACAACTGCATTTCGATGGTTTGGATCGGCGTTTCATAACTGACCCACGGGGGATAGCCGGGCTTTTCGACCGAAATATGAGTCACGACCCCCGTCATCGCGGGCCGAAAGAGAGTCGGCACGTCCATATCGTGGACCGTGAACCAGTACGAATAGGTCGGAGACGAAGCATAGTCGGTCAGATCGATCACGGCCAGGGCGTTGAGAGGACGTTCTCCACCCGAGCGGGGAAAGCAATCGTCGAATTGCCAGAGAGGATAATCGAAATCGCCCCCCTTGATGGTGAGACCCACCTCGAGCATTCGGCCATGCGAAAGGGCGATCACGGCGAAATCCGTCGGCTGATACCCGATGCGGTCTTCCAGGAAGTAGACTTCCTTGTCCTCTCGGGCCAGGAAGTAATCGTAGCTGATCCAGATGAACCCCCCTGTGCCGGCCGTCGGCTCGTTGACTCCCCAACCCTGCCCCCAGGAGTTGACCACGAGGAAAGCGCCAGTGTGCCAGACGTCCGAGTCGTCGCGATAGGCCTTGTTGTCGTCGTAGCCGACGACCGTCAGGGCGTGATAGGCGCTCATCGCCCCGCCTGGGACATAGATCCCGCCGTCGCCGCGAAACAGAACGTTGTCTCGACACCCGGGCGCCTCGGTCGGGTAGTTGACGAAATTGTTATAGATGAGCAGGACAAACGTGGCGATATCGCCGGCGGCAAGCCGCGTCTTGAGCTCGGTCATCGCGGCGGCCGAATCCACGTAGAAAATCGACGAGTTCAGGATCCGTTGCGGGTGCGCGTCGCGCCACTGCGGTTCGTTGGGCCACTGCCCGTAGTTCCAGTTCGGATCCATCTTGGCGCAGGTGGCGGCGCCCCACTTGGTCAAAACTTCGTAGTTGCCCAACATGCCGCTGCCGGTGTCGGTGCCGCCGTTCAGGAGGTTGTACGAGAAGGCCGGACTGGACACGCGCTCGGGATTCACGGCCGGATCGGGCTGCACCCAGCCGTGTTCTTTCGCTTGGTAGTAGGTGTTCTGATAGTACGCGATCGCCCACGCGGCGCACGCCCCCCAAATCTGTCGGCCCACCGCGGGCAAATACTGCGTGTTCTTGACGCTCGAAGGCAATACCGCCGGCGCTTTGAGCGCGCCGCCCGCCGCCGGCGCGAGAACCTTCATGTTCTCGGCCGCCCAGGCCTTCTCGTGCTCGGTCGGCTCGGTCACGCCCGTCTTTGGGAGTTGCGCGTTCGCGCTCGTCGCGAGGGCAAGAAATAGAATCCCAAGAAGCGCCGCGAGGCGGCGCGCGCTCGAGTACGGAAACATCATGGACCTACCATCCTTCTCTCTCGTGGATGAGGGGAGAACCGTTCCCCACGGGACCTACTGGTAGAGGATCCAGTCGTCCGCCTTCGTCTCCTGACCAATGAACACGAATCCGTTCTCCCGGGTGTGGGCCAGCTCGACGCCGGTGGGCGACGACAGACTGGAGCCCAGGACCGGAAAGGGGGGGGAAAGGGCGTTGTCGAAGCGGATGGCCGTGTACGTTTCCAGGACGGCCGAGGTCCGCACGCGAAACCGCAAGTAGAACGCGACGCCCGGCGACGAACCGCCGGATATCGCGTGTTGTCCGCTGCCGGTCGCCAGAACGACGCTGATCGTTCCGGCCTCGGGCGTCGAGGCGTCGAGGAACATGTCCTCGTTCGCCAGAGGTCCTCTCACGACCTGGGGCGATTCGAGCACCGAGTCGTCGAACAGGATTCGGATCTGGATCCCGGCCACGTCCTGGGTCGGCGACAGACTCACCGCGAGCACGACGCTCTCTCCGGGCCTGGCGGCGCCGTCGTCAATAGCGAGCGAATTGGCTGACGCGGGATTTCCAAGAAGAGTAAGGCAACACCATGCAGGTACAACGAAAAACACGCGTATTTTGCGCATAACTTGCTACGACCCCCTCGATTCCCTGACGTACTCCTCCGGTCGACACGTCCATCCTGGATCTCATCGGCTGACGGACGACCAACCTGTAGGACGCCGTGTCCATAGCCCCTATTGTGCGCAGCGGAATCGAGTTTTGGCAAGCGGATTCCCCTCGCTTGCGACGAGGCGCGGATTGTCGCGAAAAAAAACCTGGACTCGGGGACGGGAAATCCCTATAAGGAGTGGTTCGATCCGTGGGATTGTCATGCGGACGACTTCCCGAAAAGGGGGACTATATGCGAAACGATGGAGAAACCTGACTTCACTTCGCCGATGGAATTCTGCGCTACCAATGGACACATGAGGTATGCAGGCATCCATCGACCCGTCGAGATCCGGTCAGACCGGTTTCTCGATTCCTTGGCTGAGACCGAGGAAATCATGGAGGGCGTCGCCCGAGTCTGCGGCGCCGTGCTGCGGAAAGCCGACCTCCTCGAGTTTCATCCCTACGGTGGGATGACGGGGATCGCGGTTCCGCAGGAAGTCGCACATCGCTATCCATAGTTGGCCGAAAGACAACCGCGCCGCTATGGATATTTTCGTGTGCGGCACCCTTGGTGGGTTTTCACCCTGTATTTCCGTCTCGCATTGTGGCGTCGGCCCGATGCGGGGCGGCTGAGCGGCCGAACGAGAAGGAGTGCACGCCGCTCAACCTCAGTACCGAGCAGCACGACCGAGGTGTCCATTTGGGAGCCTTCAGAGTTCCAGGATGAAAGGAATCACATCGATGGCCATTAGTGCAACCGCCCCCGTCGTGGGCCAGACCTCTCAGGCCCAGCCCAACCCCGTGACCTTCGGGTGGGAATTGATCCTCGACCTTCACGAGTGCGATCCGCAACCGATGCGGAGTCAGGAGAAGATTTGCCAGTTCGCTCGCGAACTGTGCGAAGTGATAAAAATGGTCCCCTACGGCGATCCCCTGGTGCCGTATTTCGGCGAACAGCAGGAACACACAAAGGGTTATTCGCTCCTCCAGTTCATCGAGACCAGTTCGATCACCGGTCATTTCTCCGAAGGGACGAACTGCGTCTACCTCAACATCTTCTCGTGCAAGAGGTACGACGAGAAGGCCGCCGAGGAATTCGCGCGCGATTTCTTCGGCGCCAAGCGCGTAGTCTCGCGCTATCTCGTGCGCGACTAGAACGGCACCCCGCGCGGGACAGTCCCCCGCGCGAAGATCCGATGTCTCCAGGCGCGCGGGCGGTCTCGTCCGCGCGCCTTTTTGCCTTCCGACTCCGGAGATGAGCCATGACTACTCCCTACTACCTGATCGACGAGAAGAAACTCCTGCGAAATCTGAAGATCGTCGCGCGGGTGCGCGAAAAGTCGGGCGCGAAGTGCGTCTTGGCGCTCAAGTGCTTCTCGACGTGGTGCGTGTTCGACCTCATGCGCGAATACCTGGACGGCACGACCAGCAGCTCGCCGTTCGAGGCGCGTCTGGGATACGAGAAGTTCGGGAGGGAAGTCCACGCCTACAGCGTCGGTTTCTCGCGCGCCGACGTGCGCGAGGTCGCCTCCTTCGCCGACAAGGTCACCTTCAACTCGATTTCGCAACTCGAACGCCACCGCGCCGACGTGTTGCGCGCGCGCCGACGCTCAGATTCCGCTGGTCGGCCGACGCGTCCGGGTCAGTCTGTCTCTTCTCCAGATTCATCCTTCATCCTTCATCCTTCAGCCTTTCCGCAGATTGGATTGCGCGTCAACCCCGGTATCAGTTACTCGCACTACGACCTCGCCGACCCGGCGCGCCGCTACTCGCGCCTCGGCGTCCGCGACAAACGGGCCCTCGCGCGCGTCGCCCCTCTCGTCAGCGGCCTCATGTTCCACTTCAATTGCGAAAACGACGATTTCGCCCACCTCTCGGCGGCGCTCGACCGTATCGGCCGCGAATACGGCGCGATTCTCAAGAAGATGGAATGGGTCAGCCTCGGCGGCGGGATCGCCTTCACGGCGAAAAGATATCCGCTCGATCGTTTCTGCGCGCGCCTGCGCGCCTTCGCCGACGAATTCGGCGTCCAGGTCTATCTCGAACCCGGCGAGGCCGTCGTCACCGGATGCACGGAGCTCGTGACCACGGTGCTCGACGTTGTCCTCAACGAAATCGACATCGCCATCGTGGACGCATCGACCGAAGCGCACACCCTCGACCATCTCATCTATCGCACAAGCCCGAAGATCGGAAAACGGGGACTGGCTCAGGGGCGCAGAAGCGAAGCGACGAGCACTGTGCCTGTCCCCGGTTTCCGCGTCCTGATCGCCGGACGCTCGTGCCTCGCGGGCGACGTGTTCGGCGAATACCGCCTCAAGACGAAGCTCAAACCCGGCGACACCGTTCGCATCGCCGACGCCGCCGGATACACCATGGTCAAGAAGAACTGGTTCAACGGCCTCGCCATGCCCTCGATCCGGGTGAAGAGACTGGACGGGAAGGTCGAAACAGTTCGGAGTTTCACATACGAAGACTACGAAGCGAGTGTTTCGTAGCGACCTCGAGATTTCGACCTCGAGATTTCCAGGAGTTTCCCCAAGAATTCTGACTGATTAGGGTGACAACGTTGAGTGTGTTGGATTTGCGCGATTGGGCATCTGGAACAGT
>JAFGFN010000217.1 GCA_016931035.1 Candidatus Sumerlaeota bacterium | reverse complement strand
GACAAATCCGCACACACGGCCCAGCGAACGCCAAAAACCCCTTTCGAACAATCCAATGCGAGGGGCTGTGAGAAATGCGGGCTAGTCGTTGAGATGCATTCGCTGCTGTCTTCTGAATATTGCGAGGATCGTCCCACAGAGAGCCGGTTGCGTCAAGCCAATTCCCGTACTGCTTCCGGCTCCCGCCGGAGTTGCGGTTCTTGGGGTCGCGGAGAATGACGAGCGGTCAGATGGCGAGCGGCTAGATCGTCTCGATGTGGATTTCTTTGAGTCGGGCGAAGGCGTTGCAGCAAATGGCGAAGTTGTCCGAGCGTCGCTCGACGCCGACCGACATGTACCCGAGCGCCGCCGCCGCCGCGACCGTGGCGCCGCCGCCGGCAAAGGGGTCGACGACGATCCCCAGGCCGAGCGGCAAGGTGGTCCAAACGATCCGGCGCAGGAACGCCTGGGGTTTGAGGGCGGGGTAGGGGGCGATCTCGAGCTCTTCGCGCGGCGTCGGAGCGGACGGGATCACGTCCGACAGCGGCTGGCCGACGGGGAGTCCGTACGGGAGATTTCGCAGGGCGCCGGTGGACCATTTGCGCAGGTTCTCGGACACCGATCTCTCGACCGGCTTCATGAAAATCCCCCACGGCTCCCACAGGGTGCGCGGGAGTTCGCTCACGTCGGGGAACTCGTTGCGAGCGTCCCTGGGCGCTTGCCCGCCCTCTCCGCGATCGTAGGTGCGGACGATTTCGCCGCGTTTCTCAAGGCCCGAGCGGACCAGGGCGGCGAAGATGGGCGTGGAGAGGATGGGGTCGCTGCCGACGAAGACGTGCGCCCCCGGGACCAGAACCCGCATCAGTTCGAGACCCAGGGCCGTGTAGACGATCCGGATGTTGCGGTAGGCGAGAGACTCCTCGGGCTCGGGGAGCCGGGCCGTCGGCTCGGCGTCGAGCGTGTCGAGGCTGGCCGAGATATTCCAGTGCCGGACCCCTTCGGCGCGCGCGCTGGCTTCGCCCACTAGGATATCGATCTCCGCGGGATCGCGCGGCGGGTCGGTCACGACCGCGTGAATGCTCGTGTCGGGCAGGCCGTGGAGCCAGTCGAGGGCGTCGGACTGAAGGACGGCCGTTCTCTTGTCGAGCAGAAGGCCCGACCGGCGGGTATAGTGTTTGAGAAACGCCTCGTGTTCCGCCTGTTTCTTGCGCAACAGGAGCGTTTCGATATCGTTGTCTTCATTCGGTTGATATGGCACGGAGAACTCTCTTCCCTAGCGTGTTTCGATTCCCCACCGGGCGCGCCGGCACGTCCAGCGACCGACTCCGAATCATTTTAGTCGCTCCGCGTCCGGGTCGCAAGAACTACTGCCGAACGCGGCTTCTCGAGGGTGCAACCCGCCATCTTGAAAACGCCACCGCCGACTTCACGTCGGTGGGGCGCTGATTATGCTCCAGAGCGGCGCCAATCGCCCTTCTTTCCTCCCCCTCCTCTTCCTCCCTGCCGTCGGCAGGGAGGAAGAGGAGGGGGAGGAGGGAAAAACGCCCCACAACTGGAGCAGAACCATCGCTCCACCGGTGTGAAACCGGTGGGGGCGAGGGATCGCGGCGCAGACCGCCTTCTTCAAAATGGCGGGACGCAGCCGAGACAGGGAGAGATCGATGCCGGTGCGAGGAGATGCGCCGACCTGATTTTTCTTGCAGCTTTTTTCGTCGTCGGCCAACATGATCCCCCTGCTCGGCGCGCGAGCGCGCGAAGCCGAGGAGCCCCCTCACGGGCGTTCGGAACGCGCCAGGTTCAGCGCCTCGAAGGGGTGTGTAAGAATTCCGGAATCAACGCTTGAGGCAGTCTTTCGATGGCCAAAGTCCTTGAACGCGATCCGCTCTCGGAAAAGGTGGTTCATCTCGTCGTCGAGGAGCCGGAGCTCGCTCGTGTGCGCAAGCCGGGACAGTTCCTGATCTTGCGCGCGAATCCCGAGAGCGAGAGGATTCCGCTCTCGATCGCCGACGCCGACGCGAAACGCGGCACGCTCGATCTGGTGGTGCAGGAAGTGGGGCGGTCGAGCGCCGAGATTTGCGCCAAACAGGTGGGCGACGAGATCTGCGACATGGTGGGGCCGCTCGGTCGGCCCACGCACATCGAGAACTTCGGGGTCGCTGTTTGCGTGGGCGGCGGCCTGGGTATCGCGCCGCTCTACCCCATCGCCAAGGCCCTCAAGGAAGCGGGCAATACCGTCGTTTCCATCCTGGGCGCGCGCAATCGCGACCTGATTGTCTTTGAGGATCGCATGCGGTCGATCAGCGACGAGATCGTCGTGACGACCGACGACGGTTCGTACGGCCGCAAGGGGCTGGTGACCGAGGCGCTCGAGGAGATTCTCGAAAGCGGCCGGAAGATCGACTATTGCATGACCGTGGGTCCGCCTGTCATGATGAAATTCGTGGCCGAGACGACGCGCCCCTATGGCATTCCCACTTTCGCCAGCCTCAACACGGTGATGATCGACGGGACGGGAATGTGCGGAGGATGCCGCGTGACGGTCGGAGGCGCGACGAAGTACGTGTGCGTGGACGGGCCGGAATTCGACGCGCACCTAGTGGATTTCGATGAAATGATGCGCCGCATGGCGATGTATCGCGAATTCGAGGAGCGCGCCTACGAGAAATTCAAGGCCGCGACGAACGGCGACTCTCACGAGTGCAAGATCGGACTGGATCGCTGAGCGCGACGAAACGGCAAGGAGACGGTAACATGAACACAAAGGTGTTTTCGAGGCTGTTTTGGACGGCTTGCGGGTTGTTGGGCGCGGTTTGGGCCTTGTCGCCGGCCGCTCTCGGGGCCGACACCGTCAAAATCGGCTATGTGGACATCGATCGAATCGCCCAAGAATCGACGTACATTCGAAGCATGATGAGCGATTTGGAGAAGAGCCTGACCCAGAAGAAGGATCTGGTGGAAAGCAAGCAGGACGCCTACTCGTCGCTCCGCGACGAAATCGAGCGAAAACGCTCCGTCGTGAGCGAGGCGGACCTCGAAGAGATGATGAGCCGCTCGCGCCGTCTGCGGATCGAGATCGACGAGGAGGGCGCCGAGCTCAACCGGATGCTTCGGCGGGCGGAGAGGGACCGGATGGAACCGGCGCTCGACCGGGTCCTCGACGTGATCCGAACGATCGGGAAGGAAGAAAAGTACGATCTGATCGTTCGCGGCGAGATCGTCCTGTACGGCTCCTCCGCCGTCGACGTGACGGACAAGGTGATCAAGCGGATCGACCGCGATGCGGCCGCCGCGCCCGCGTCGGGGCGCTCGGGGGCCGCGAGCGAGAAGACGACGTCGAAAGGGTCGGGCAAGCACGCTCCGTCGGTTGCCGCCGAATGATGGCGAGAAGCCCGGCGCGCCCTCGACGTCGAAAAGGGCGGGAAGGAATTGCCCCTGTGTTTGCCCGCGATGGACAGGCCTACGCGAGGGACGGGCTTCGCTCCGCCGCAACGCCCGGGAACGGCAAAACCTGTCCGCTCGCGGAAGCGCCAAGCTTGACAAAGAGCGACGCAATTCGGGATTATCCTCCATTGAAGAGCAGTCCTAGCGTGAGGACGCTGGAGTCTGTCGCGCAAGTCCGAAGCGAGAGGTCCGGCGCAACTCCCGCCGAATTCAGAACCACTCACTGTGAGGAAACGGCAAGATGAAAGTGGTTGAAACGATCGGTTTATCCAAGACGTACGTCCAAGACTTTCTCGGTGTGGAGTACGGCCGCATCAAGGTGCGTTTCCGCAACCGAAAGGTGGAGGCCCTCAAGGATCTGACTCTCTCGGTCGAGGAGGGCGAGATCTTCGGACTTCTCGGTCCGAACGGCGCGGGCAAGACCACCGCCATCAAGATACTCATGGAAATCCACTACGCCACCCGAGGCAAGGCCTATCTCATGGGACGCCCGCTCGGGGACCTGCGCGTCAAGCGCCGGATCGGCTTCCTGCCCGAGAATCCGTACTTCTACGACTACCTCAAGGGATGGGAGTTCCTGGATTTCTACGGCCAGCTTTACGGCATGCCCCGGGGGGCGCGCCGCGCGCGAATCGAGGAGCTGCTCCACCTGGTCGGGTTGAGTCACGCCGCCAACTTGCCGCTTAAGGGATACTCCAAAGGAATGAACCAGCGGATCGGCCTGGCGCAGTGTTTGCTCAACGACCCCCAACTCGTCATCCTCGACGAACCGCAATCGGGTCTGGACCCGCTGGGGCGAAAGGAAGTACGCGATATCATTCTGCGCCTGCGTGAAGAAGGCCGGACGGTTCTCTTCTCTTCGCACATCCTTTCGGACGCGGAAATGATCTGCGACCGCGTGGCGATTCTCTACAAGGGAGAGTTGGTCGACGTGGGCTCGATGAACGAGCTCCTTTCGGCCAAGACCGAGCAGTACGAACTCGTGGTCTCGGGGCTCGCGGAAGCGGAGATCGAGAAACTCGGGTCCGGCGCCAGGCGGGTGCTCGTCAGCGAGGGCCAGGCGCTTCTGATCTATGGAGACGAGGGATCGGTCCAGGAGGCGGTGCGTCGTACGATCCAAGCGGGGGGGAAGATCGAGAGCATGACGCCTCGCAAAGAGTCGCTCGAAGACTATTTCATCCGCCAAGTGGGCGGCGGGGCGAGACCCCGGAGCAAGGGAGGGGCCGCATGAGTGGGCAGACCATAGACTCCGCAAGCGTCTCAGGGAGCGGGGGCCGCCGAATCGTCGGGTTGGCGGTCCTTCTGATCGTCGTCTTTCTTCTTTTTCGCACCGTGCTGACAGGCGACTTCAAGCAGCTGTTCGGGTCCGCCCAAACGGGGCTGAGTCGCCAGACGATCCGTTTCAACACCGGCGCGGACCTTCTCTCTCTCCTTCTTCTCGCCGCGACGGCGGCGGGACTCGTCTTTACGCGCATCGGCTCGATCGCGTTGAATACGTTTCGCGAGGCGGTGCGGAACCGCGTGCTCTACTTCATTCTGTTCTTCGCGATCATCCTGATGGGGGCCTCGGTCGTTACCCGGCAACTCGTGTATCGGGAGGAAGAACGGTTCATCGTCCATCTGGGATTGAGCTGCATCAGCTTTTTCGGACTGATGGTGGCCGTCTTCGTCGGCATTTCGCTCGTCTACAACGAGCTCGAGCGCAAGACGATCTACACGATCGTCTCGAAGCCCATTCATCGCTACCAGTTTCTGCTCGGCAAGTACTTCGGTCTCCTGTTGACGGTCTACGTCATCGTCGCCGTGATGACGTTCTTCTTCTTCTTCGTGATGAACTATCAGAGCCGCATAACGGAAGAGAAGATCGACGAACTGATCTACAAGGTGGAAGCGGACGGGCTCTACACCTTGCAGGAGAACGCCGGTTGGATCCGGACGAGCTATCTCCTCAAGTCGGCCGGCGCCTCGGCGCTCCGAGCGGCGCAAAGTCTGGCCGGTTTCGCCCACGGCCCCGTGACCCAGAACATCATGATCGTCGTGGTCATGTATTGCCTGGAACTGATGATCGTGACGGCGCTCGCCATTCTCTATTCCTCGTTCTCCACTCCCACGTTGAGCGCGGTGTTCACGGTATTGACTTTCCTGGCCGGACGGCTGAACGAGGACATGATGCGATTGGCCGAGAACCTGATGAAGAAATCGATGGAATTGCAGAGCGCGACGTCGTTTGCCGATCTGACGTTGAGCGCGCAGATCAAGATCCGGCTGGCCGAATTCGTTTCTCTGGTCGTACCGAATCTCGACAGTCTGAACGTGACGTCCAAGGCGCTGTATCAGGATACGATGCAGGTCTGGCGCTATCCGGTGCTCTATTCGATCTGCTACACCGGATGCGTCCTCCTCATCTCGATTCTGATATTCCGCAAACGCAATTTCAAGTGATCGAGTCGAGGAGAACTCTTCATGATTCCCTTGTCCGAGCCCGAAACCCCCATGGGGCGGCTGCGCCGTCGGTTTCTGAAATGGGCCGCGTTCGGCGCGCTGTTCGCGGCTCTGGCCACGGGCGCCATCGGGATGCAGCGCGCGAGATTGCGAGAGATCGGCTTCTATCGCCCCTATATCGACAGCCTCAACGTCCCGCGCAAGGAGTACGCCAAGTCCGTCGCCCTGGGCTACGATACGATCCTGGCCGATTTCTTGTACATGCGCGCGATCCAGGCTTTCGGCGGGCAATGGAAACTGGCCGGCGCGACCGACGAAATGATGCACCGATTCCGGCGGTATTTCGACTTCATGACGGAACTCGATCCGACCCTCCTCTCGGCCTACCGGCTTGGGTCGCTTGTTCTCAGCGAGGAAGGACACGATTACCTCGGCGCTATCGATCTTCTCAAGAAGGGATGGTTCGCCAATCCCGACAAGTATCGCCTCCCCTATCTCGCCTTTTACACCAGCTGGTATTCGCTCAAGAACGACAAGATGGCGCGGCTCTGGCTCAACCGCGCGGTCCGCTCCGCGGATTGCCCGGAATGGGTGCGGCGCCAACAGACGATCGTGGATCGAGAATCCGGGCACCGTCGAGCGGCGATGGAGCGATGGATTTGGGAATACCTGAACGGATTGGACACGCGCGACGAGAACATCCGCCGGACGGCTCGCATGCACTTCCAAGACGACACGGACGAGTGGAACCGCGACGTTCTTCACAAAGCGTTGGCCCGGTACATGGAGGACCACGACAACCGTACGCCCGGGAGTCTCGAAGCGCTCGATGCCGCCGGGTATCTCAAGGACTATGAATCGTGCGACTACTACAAGATGATGAAACTGATCGACTCGATCGATTTGGGCGGGCAACAAGAGTGGATCGGCTCTCCCTCTCACCGTGCGATCGATCTCCTGGGCACGATCTCCGAGGCGGTCTTCGCCAAGCGATCCGGAATCCCGCCCACGCCCTTCGACCCCGATCCCGCTCGCGATCGCTACTACCTGCGCCGGGACCTCACTCCCGACCTTTCTTCGACGGTGTTCGAAGCCCAACAGGTCGTGGTCAGTTTCACGTACACGCGCGACTTCTTGAAGCAGGCTCTCCTCCCCGCCGTTCGCGCCAGAATGAACGAATTCTTCTCGGCAAACTGGCGATACCCGTTTTGGCCCGCGGAGGCGTTTCCCGAAGGGTTGAAGATACTCGATCCTCCCACCGGGACCTGGAACTACGATCCGTTGACCGGACGCGTGGCTTCTCCCACTTTCCCCGATCTGTGATTGGAGGACATCGTGGCCGAAACCGAACCCAACTACTGCTATCGCTGCGGAAAACACGTCCGCAAGGGAGGTCTCGGCGCGTGTTGGTACTGTCACGCCCCGATTCGACGGGCTATTCGCCCCGCTCGCCGGTGTCGATACTGCGATGAGGAAATCGGCGCCAAGGCCCTCAAGTGTCCCCATTGCGGCGAGTTTCAGGACGAGGGACCCAGCAGCCGCGATCTCAGGCTGGCTCAGCTTCAAGCCCGCGCCCAGGCCGCGCAGATCACTTACGTGATCGACAAGGCGGTCATCCAAGGCGAGCAGCCCTTGATGCTCCGCGGCGGGCAACCCGTCCCGCCCGAAGTGTCGCCGTTGCTGACGCAACGCACCGTCCGGGCGATCGAACTCAACAAACCCGACATGATCGACCAACAGGGCATCAAGGCCCTGCCCGCGCCAAAGCCGGTCTCGCCAACGGCGGATTCGGCCGAACCGGTTGTGATCGACGCGGCGTCGGGCGGCTCCGCGGAGGGGAGCGCCAGGGCAGAGCCGGGCTCCGCCGGCGGGGCCCTGGTTCGGGTCGATCCCGACAAGAATCTACCCGCGCTCTCGGACGTCGGCGAGAGTTCAAGGCCTCGCTCGCTTCTCGAACGTCTGGCGGACTTCGCGTTGAGCCGTTTCGAGGAACCGACCGAGCCGCAGGGCGAACCGATTCAGGAGATGGAACCCGTGGACACGGAGGAGACGGAAGAAGCGAAGTATCGGGAATGCACCGTGTGCCACACCGAGGTCCTGGCGCAGGACAGCTACTGCTTCCACTGCGGGACCACGCTCCGCTCGGAGTCCCAACAATCTCGGTCTTCGGTCAGGCGCCCAGCGGACGGTTCGAGCGCCGCCGGACGGCATTTCCTCTCCCTCTTCTTCATGGCGGGTTCGCTCGCTCTCAACTTCGTTTCGTTCGAGTCCCTGGGGCTCGGCGAAGGGGGATTCGAAGGAATCGGCCACTTGGCGGGGGCGGCTCTTCTCCTGGCGACTCTGGCGATTCTGCTGAGCACGTTCTGGCGTCGGCGGACTTCGGCCAGCCAGCTGATCACCCTGATCCTCCTCGTCGCCTGGCTAGGATGCGTCTGGTTCTCGGCGGCCCGCCTGTTTGGCGGCGCGGCGGCATAGTGGGCCGCCCTCCGCACGTCCGGTCCGGAACGTTGAAGACGGCCGGTTTAGAGCGGCATTCTCGTAGCCAACGGATTCGCCTCCGTCCTGGTTCCTTTCTGAGTGCGCCCCCTCCCTTGTTCCCAGGGCTGTGTCTGATCTTGGCCGAATCTGCCGGGATTCCACACTTGACATTTGTGCAGCTGGGTCTTTAGAGTAACTCCCTTGTCCACTCGAGCATGGGGCGGACGAGAGGTTGTGACGCCCCATGGCCCGGGGGGAGACGTTTCTGTACGAGCGCGCAATCGATGGCCGCCGAAGGCCTTGGAAACGAGGAATCGAATCGGATGAAAGTGCCTTTTGTCAACCTGCGTCTGCAGCACGAAGACATCATGGACAAGATCCATCTGGCGATCGACCAGGTGTTCGAGGAAGACCCCTACGTCCTGGGCCCGGCCGTGGCGCGGTTCGAAAAAGCCGCCGCCAAGATGCTCGGCGCCCCCCACGTCGTCGGAGTCAACTCCGGGACCGACGCCCTCCTGCTGTCGCTCAAGGCGCTCGGCATCGGGCCCGGCGACGAAGTCGTTCTTCCCACGTTCACGTTCATGTCCGTCGCCGAGGTGATCGTGCGCCTGGGCGCGCGACCGGTCTTCGTCGACGTCGATCCGCTGACCTACAACATGGCAATAGACAGCGTGACTCAGGCCGTGACGCCCAAGACCCGCGCCATCGTGGCCGTCCACATGTTCGGATACGGATGCGACATGGCCCAGCTCCTCCAGCTGGCCAACGCCCACGGGATTTTTCTCATCGAGGACGTGGCTCAGGCGATGGGCGCGCGCATCGGCAACAAGTACCTGGGCACGATGGGTATTGCCGGCTGTTTCAGCTTCTACCCGACCAAGAACCTGGGCGCCGTCGGCGACGCCGGCATGGTCGTCACACACAACGACGGCGTGGCCGATCGACTCCGCCAGCTGCGCGACCACGGTCGCGCGCCCGACGGCTCGTTTCCCGAGATCGGCTTCAACAGCCGACTCGACCCCCTGCAGGCGGCGATTCTCAAGATCAAACTCGACGAGCTCGAAGAGTCCATCGCCGACCGCGTCGAGAACGCTCGGTTCTACGACTCGCTCTTGGCCGAGACGGACTTGGTCCTGCCCGAGTTCTTCGACCGCGGCGAACATACTTACAACTATTACACCATTCAGGCCGAGGAACGCGACGCCTTGCGCAACTTCCTGACCGAACGCGAGATCGGCACCGCCGTCTACTATCCTCGCCCCCTTCATCTCGAGCCGTCGATGAGCTACCTGGGTTACAAGGAAGGCGATTTCCCCGTCGCCGAACTCCTCTGCTCGCGCGTCCTTTCGCTTCCCGTTTTTCCGGGGATGAAACGCAAGGAAGTCGAGGAGGTGGCGCTTTCCATCCACGAGTTCCTCGCCATGCGCGCCGCCCAGGCGACGCAGTAGGGACGGGCCTCTCGCGCCGCGGCGTTGTTCGCGATGGATCGGGTCCGCCGGATTCCGCGGGCGCCTGGGCGGGCCTGTCCGTTGCTCGTGGGAATGAGCGAGCGCGGTCTTTTGGGGCGGTCAACCGCCTGGGATCTCGCTACGAGCGGACTCGGCTGCGGATCCATAGTCCCGATCCTCTGTCCGAGGGAAAAGGAACGCCATCGAAACGGCCGATCGAGCGGCCCGTGCGGAAGTCCGAACGCTCCGGGGGAGTCGCGAGGTCGGTCGCTGACGCGTCGACCTGAATCGGGCCGTGAAAACAACGCGGAGAGCGCGGACTCCGTCGCGCAAAATGGTCTGCGGCACGAGAGCTGTTTTGCCTTGCGCATTGCGTTCCCGATCAAGTATAGAAGCGGGTAGTTTTGTCGGCCGTTTTGTCGGCGGCATTGCTCTGGGCAACGATCTTTCCATAATAGATGGTTGGCGTGGGTGAACTTAACATAGGAGGATAGAGAAAGAACCATGTCCGATGTCGAATCGAAAGTGAAAAGCATCATCGTCGAGCAGCTCGGCGTCAACGCGGACGAAGTCGTTCCCGAGGCCAAGTTCATCGAAGACCTGGGAGCGGATTCCCTCGATCTGGTCGAACTGATCATGGCCTTGGAAGAAGAATTCGGCCTGGATATTCCCGACGAGGAAGCAGAGAAGATCAAAACCGTCGGAGAGGCCATGGCCTACGTCAACGACCACCAGGGATGACCGACCGGGGCCGGTCGCGCTGGCTCCGGCCCCCTTTTCCCCATCCGTCTGCATGCCGCCACGTCTTGCAGATGGGCATTGAATCGGGCGGCGCGGCGCAAGAAAGGGGTAATCGTCTTGCGCCCGTGTGTTT
Source organism: Candidatus Sumerlaeota bacterium (assembly GCA_016931035.1). GTDB lineage: Bacteria > Sumerlaeota > Sumerlaeia > UBA8349 > UBA8349 > JAFGFN01. The sequence goes on along the minus strand of JAFGFN010000217.1, from coordinate 19,768 downwards.
CTACCCACTGTCGCGCCCGCCGGTTCCCTAGTAAGACTCACGCCGCACGACCACGGGCCGCGCGTCGTGATCTGACGGGAGTACAAGACCGGAGGAATTTGGAAGACCATGAGCGAAGATAGACGCGTCGTCATCACGGGTCTCGGGGTTGTCACACCCATCGGAACGGGTGTCGAGACGTTCTGGAAGGCGCTTCTCGATGGCAAGAACGGCGCCAAGACGGTCAAGCATTTCGACACCGACGGAATCGCGGCCAAGTTCGCGGCCTGGATCGACGATTTCAATCCGGCCGACCACTTCGATCCCAAGGAAGCGCGCAAGAACGAGCGGTTCACTCAGTTCGCCATGGTGGCCGCCCGCGAGGCGATGAAAGACTCGGGGTTGATCGTCTCCGAGGCGAACCGCGACCGGATCGGCACTCTGATCGGTTGCGGCATCGGCGGCTTGCAGACGATCGAGGAACAGCACGAGATCCTTCGCACCAAGGGCGCCAAGCGCATCAGTCCGTTTCTCATCCCCAAGATCATCTCCAACATGTCCTCCGGGATGGTATCGATCGATCACGGCCTTCGGGGTCCCAGCTCGTGCGTCGTTACCGCTTGCGCCACGGGCACCCACGCCATAGGGGACGCGTGGCACATCATCCGTCGCGGCGAGGCCGACGCGATGGTGGCGGGGGGAACCGAGGCCGCCATCACCCCGCTCGGGTTGGGCGGATTCAGCAACATGCACGCCCTGAGCACGCGCAACGACGATCCCAAGCGCGCCAGCCGCCCGTTCGATCGCGAGCGAGACGGTTTCATCATGGGCGAAGGAGCGGGGATCCTCGTGCTCGAAGAGCTCGAGTGCGCCCGGGCGCGCGGCGCGCGGATCTACGCCGAGATGGCGGGCTACGGAATGTCGGCCGACGCCTATCACATCACCGCTCCCGATCCGGGGGGCGACGGCGGAGCGCGCTGTCTTCGGGCGGCACTCGACTCGGGCCGTTTGAATCCGGCCGACATCGACTACATCAACGCCCACGGCACATCGACGCCGCTCAACGACAAGATCGAGACTTTGGCGATCAAGACCGTTTTCGGCGACCACAGCCGGCGTCTCGCCATCAGCTCGATCAAATCGATGGTCGGCCACCTGCTCGGCGCCGCCGGAGGGGTCGAGGGCGTGGCCACCGCCCTGACGATCTTGCGCGGCGTCATCCCGCCGACGACGAACTACGAGTTCCCCGATCCCGAATGCGATCTCGACTACGTTCCCAACACCCCTCGCGAGGCGCGAGTCGACATTGCCCTGAGCAGCAGCCTGGGATTCGGCGGGCACAACTGCGCCATCATCATGAAGCGATTCGAAGGATGAGCCGTCCCGACGACAAGCGCCTGAGCCGCATCGAAGAGTTTCTGGAGCGCTACGGACTGCGGGTCGAAAACGCGGCCCTGGTTTCTCAAGCGCTGACCCATCGCTCCTACGCGTTCGAGAACAACGGAATCCCCGACAACGAACGCCTGGAGTTCTTGGGCGACGCCATCCTCGGGTGCGTCGTGGCCGACTACCTTTGTCGGCGCTACCCCGACGACGACGAGGGGGCGCTTTCGCGCAAGAAGGGGTTCCTTGTCAGCCGACGCGAGCTCGGAAGGCGGGCCGACGAGATGGGTCTTGCGGACCTGATTCTGCTGGGCCGCGGGGAGGAAAGCAGTGGCGGGCGAGCCCGCTCGTCGGTAGTGGGTTCGGCCCTGGAGGCCTTGATCGGCGCGCTTTTCGGTCAGATCTCGTTCGACGAACTGCGCGAGTTCATCCATTCGCGCATCCTGGAGCCGAACCGGGAAGCGATCGAGAACAATGCCCATCTCGACTTCAAATCGCGCCTTCAGGAATTGGCGCAGAAGCGCTTCCAAGCCGTGCCCGAGTACCGCAAAACGCGCGAAGAAGGCCCCGCCCACGACCGGACGTTCGTGATGGAAGTCTATGTCGATGGCGTTCTGAGGGGCGTGGGCGAAGGTCAACGCATCAAGACCGCCGAGAATCGCGCGGCGCGTCAGGCGTACGAACAGATGATCCAAGAATCCTCGTCCTAGCGTCTTCGGCATCTCGCCAGGGGCCCGAATCCGAGGCGCCCTGCTTTTCGGGCCAAGAAAATCTCTCAACTTCGGCGGAATTGTGACGATTTCGATAATACGAGGTCCATCCCCCCCTGCGGCTTGGGGGGGAACAGGACTTCGGGGTTTCCATTGCGCACGTCCCGCTACGGACCCGAAGCCGAAGGGGCGGACCTCTCGGCAACTGGAAAGGACCACAGGTGTCTCCTTTCATTCACAGTCTGGACACTATGGTTCGGGATCTCCCGGCCATGCCGGCGGTCGCTCAGCGGGTCATGCACATGCTGGGCGATCCTCGCACCAACAACGTCCAACTGGCCGAGGCGCTTTCCTCGGACCAATCGATGGTCTCGCGCGTCCTCCAGATGGCCAACTCGCCCTTTTTCGGCACGCGCCAGAAGGTGGCGTCGATCAGCAACGCCATCTTCGTTCTGGGCCACTCGGCCCTGCGCAGCCTCATCATCACGGTTTGCACCAAGGGGATCTACAAGAACGCCGGATTGATGGAGCAGAAACTCTGGGAGCATTCCCTGGGTACGGCTCTGGCGTGTCGCGTCATCGCCCAGAAAAGGAACCTCGGGAGTCCCGACGAACGCTTCATCGGCGGACTGCTCCATAATGTCGGCCAGGCGATCCTCGCCAACGCGTTTCACGGCGAATACGCCGCCCTCTTTATGCGCGTCTACAACCGCGAGGTGTCGATCCACAGCCTCGACCGGTCCGAGAGAGAGGAATTCGGATACGACCATTGCGAGATCGGCGCCTGCGTCGTCGCGCACTGGCGCCTGCCCGACGCGTACGCCCGCATGGCGCTGCGCCACCACGCCGACAGCCTCGAATCGCTTCGCGAAGAGGAAGAAGGACAAGCCGTCGCGCTCGTAGGACTCGCGTGCCTGGCGGCCTATCACCTCGGGTACGGTCTGCACGCGCCCGACAGCGACATCGACGTCTTCGAGACTCCCTACAACACGTACCTGGGCATCGACGCCGACGAGATGAGTCGTTTTCTGGACGAAATCGAGAGCCTCTTTGCCAACATGCGCAAGGATTTCGATCTCTAGCCCCCTTGCCTCTTCCAAGAAACCTCGGACCGCTCAGAACCGGACAGAATACTGTCGTCAGTCGAGTTGCGACTTCGCGCGTCCCGGCGCCGGCTCTGGTCGTTTCTCCCCTCCGGTCCGGCCGCCACTCCGCCGATTCGCTTTTTTCCAACCTAACCGCTCTTTCCGACACTATATTGGTGGAGCGAAAGAGAACGACGGGAGGACACGATGCCGAACGGAACCACGACAATCCCGGGAGACCGCCGTTCTCGAATCGCGGGTACAACGGATGGAAACTCATTTTCCGGATGGCAAGGAGAGTGAAATGACCGAGGTCGACTCGAATCTCTTCCGCCGGGCGACTGAAGGCGATCGCGACGCCTTCTGGCGGCTGGTGACGCCCCACCGAGGACTCATCTATTCGGTCGCGCGCGGGATGCTGGGCAGTCACGAGCGGGCGGAAGACGAGATGCACGATGTGCTGATCGCGGCCTTCAAAGCGTTGCCCACGTTGCGCGATGCGTCCAGACTCCCGAGCTGGCTCTACTCGGTCACCCGCAATCACGTTCTCGATCTGATCCGACGCGAGCAACGCCTGCGCCGAGCCGCCGAAGGGGCCGCGCATCTCGCGGGCGAGACCTCCGTCGCCCGCGTGGTGACGATATCCGAGCGAACCGAGAAAGAGCGGTGGCTCGACGCGATGGAAGAGGGACTCGAACGGCTTCCCGAGCCGTTCCGGGTCATTCTGGGAATGAAGTACATGAACGACTATTCGTGCCGCGAGATCGCCGAGATCCTGGATCTCTCGGTCGCGGCGGTCAAGTCGCGCCTGTTCGAGGCGCGCAAACTCCTGCGCCGTAAGATGCAAGCCCTGATGGCGAAGGGAGAGGAGCGAAGCCATGGAATGCGATAAACTCGATCTCTACCTGACCGACTACCTGGAAGGCGAACTCGACCGCGCCCGCACGGACGAATTGCTCGACCATGTCGAGAAGTGCGAGGCCTGCCGCGCCGAATTCCAGTCCTACCAGGAACAGGACAAACACCTGCGCGTCTTCTATAAGAGAGAACTTGAGCGTACCGAACGGATGGAGAATCCGATTCCTCAGGCGCCGGTCGCGTTGCCGTCGGAGATCCGACGGCGCGCGACGACCCGCTGGCTGATCCATGCGGTGGCCGCGGCCCTCTTCGTCGCCGTGGGATTCGCCGGTTGGTCGGTCTATCGCCGGGCCGTCCCGACCGGCGGCCAAACGCTGGCTCATGTTCGCGAGGCCGACGGACAGGTTCTCGTCCTCAAGACGGACGCCTTGCTCCAGCCCGGGAGCGAAATCCGACAAGCGGAGAAGATCCGCGTTCCGCACTCCGGATACCTGTCCCTAGTCCTGGCCGACGGCAATATCCTCGAGGCGCGCGGAGGCACCCAGCTCAGCCTGCTCGACTTTCCCGACCGTCTCGAAGTCGCCATGGATCGGGGCCAAGTCTGGGCGCACCTCAAGAACCGGCCCGAAAAGGCCTTTGTGGTTCGCACCGCCCAGCTGACGGCGACCGCCCACGGGACCGTGTACGGCGTCGAGGAAGGGCTCGATCGTTCGGTCGTCGCGGTGGCCGAGGGAGACGTGATCGTTTCTTCCGGCGGGGCCGAAACCGACGTGTCCGCCGGCGAGTCGTACTCGTCGCGAACGGGCCTGACCGCCGCTTTCGCCGACGCGGCGTCGCTCGCCTGGAGCCGTCTCCAGGAGAATCTGACTTCGCTCTTCTCGATCGTGTCCGCGGATTCCGATTCGACGGTTCCTCCGCTCGAAGTCCAGACGGCGCCGGCCGCGACTCCCGTTCCGTCGACCCCGATCGTGGCCGCGCCGAACGACTTGGTCGCCTATCTCCCGGCCGACACGCTCTACGTGCTCGACCTCCGGGATCTGAAGGGGTTGTTGAGCGAATTCCGCAACAGCGACTACAGCGCTCTGGCGAAGAACGAAGCCCTCCGTCTGTGGTGGGAAAACTCGGGCGGGCAGAAGATCCTCGAAGAGGTTCGGCGAGAGACCGAGTTCGATAAGGTGATCCGCATAGTCTCGATGCTCGACGGACAGGTGGCCGTAGGGGTCACCTCCCAAGGCGATTTCGTCCTCATGGCCGAGTGTATCGCCAGCGAACAGACGGTGCGCCTCGAACTGGAAACCCAGCTCGGGATCTCCGTCACTCCGAGCCTCGCGGGAGACGAGATGGCCGAGATCCTCGACACAGTCGTCCGCGCCGCCGAGGCATCGACCCTCCATCCCGACGGCGCTCCCGGCGAAGACCTCAGGGGCCGTCTCTATGTGTCGCGCGGGTGCATCGTCCTGTCGAACGAGAAGGACCTGGCCTTGGAGACCGTCAACCGTCTGAGCCAGGGAGGCGACACGGGATTCTTCGACGGCGAGTTCTGGTCCAAGATCCGACGCGACGCCTCGAACCCCCGATTGGCCCTGGCGGCCAACCTGGGCGGCCAGGTGGCCAACGTGATCGCCGATCTCGCCGACGAGGAGCACGCCGACCAGATACGCGAGACGTTCGACCTCCTCGGGCTTCCCAGTCTCGACTACCTTCTTCTCTCGCCCAGCTTCGAGGGGCGCGGAACACAACAGGCGGCGCGTCTCGCCTTCGTCGACGACGGCCGCTACGGCGCGATGGACTGGATCGCCGAACCGGCCCCGATGCGCGGCCTCGATTTCTTCTCGCCCACGATCCCGTTGTTCGCCTCGGCCATCGCGCGCAACCCGAACCGGATATGCCTCGACTATCTGGCCTGGCTCGAGGAAACGGGGTCCGCGGTCAAGTTTGCGACGGTGCTGGCCCAAGTGGCGAGGATGACCGACTTCTTCGAGTCCTTCGGCGGCGAAATCGCCATCGGGGTCGACAAGCCGATCCTTCCATTCCCCAACGTCAAGATCGCCGTCGAGATGAGCAATCCCGCCGTCTTCCAGGCGGGCATCGACCGCATCGTCGTCGAACTCCAAGCCGAACTCGAATCGCGGCAGGGGAAACTGAGCGTGGTCGAGGAGAAGCAGTACCACGGCTACACGATCGAGACCCTCATCATCGACGGAGTGCCCCTTTTCCAACCCTCGTGGACCTACGTCAACGGGTTCTTCGTCTGGGGCCCCGGACCCGAGTTTGTGCGCAACTCGATCGACGTGTTCGAGTCGGGCCACACGATCGCCAACAGTTCGAGATTCCTGTCGCTTGTCCCGACCGGCTCGGAAATGAACGTCTCGCTGCTCGTCTATCAGGACGTGGCGCAATCGGTGCCGAGCTTCGTCAGAGAGAAGATCGTTCCGAAACTGGACAAGGACGCGACGGGCATGGTGCCCGACCTGAGCTTCCTCGAAAGCTATAGCGCGCCGGGAATCGTCTACGCCTACGCGCGCCCCACCTGCATCGACGTCTATCTGAAAGCGCCGACCGGGATCGACCTCAACCTCGGGATGGCGGTGCCGATGGTGGCCAACTGGCTCGTGCCGCGCATCGGGATCGGCCAGACGGTGACCGGCGTGGCCCGGGCCCAGGTCGCCCTGGAGGAGATGAAAGAGGCCGCGCTCAAGTTCCAGGCCGAAAACGGACGTCTGCCCCAGAGTCTGTCCGAGCTGGCCAATCCCGCGGGACAATACATCGACCGCATCCCGTACGATCCGTTCGCGGGCGGGCTCGACGAGACCGTGCGCCTCGTTCCGGGACCGACCGAAGGATCGATTCGGATCTACAGCATCGGACCCGATGGGGTGGACGACCGGGGGGCGGTGGAGTACAACATAACCGAGCGGTACGACGGCCCGGGCGACATCGTCGTCGAGCTGCCCGAACTCGAGCCGACGGGGACGACGTCCGAATAACGACGGGCGGAGAGGAAACTCGGAGAAAACACCCCTCGCGCAAAGGCGGGAAGTTGACCGAAGATACACCCAACCGCAACACCTCGTTTCGGCGCCTCGTCCGGCGGCTCTTGTTCCTTGCCGCGTGCGGGTTCGGGGCGTTCTTTGTCTTCCTCGCCGTCCTCATCGTCCCCGATCAGGTGCGGACCATCCCCGAGCCGAAGATCGATCTGGGATTGCGGTCCGTCGCGATGGATGACGACCGGGCGACTTCGTCCGCTCTCGAGGCCGAAACGAGAGACACGCCGCCGATGCGACTCGGGGCGGTGCCCGACGCGAAAGGCCGGGTTCTCTCGCTCGACGAACACCGGAAGCGCGTCCGGCCGATTCCCGATCCGTCGCAGGTGCCCGAGGACCTTCGTCCCGCCGCCGAGGAATGGAACAGGTCGATGGACGACCTGACGTCGCGAGTTCTGAGTTTGGCGGTCGAGTCCGAGGAGATGGGTTGGGAGGAAGCGAGACTGGCGCTTCGAAACATCTTCAAGCAGTCGTTGCGGTCGCGCTCCCGCTACGGCGAGAAGTTCCCCCCGCAGGTGGGGAGTGGCGAGGGCCTGTGGGAGGACGGACAGGACGCCTGGACCCAGACGTGGATGGCCGTGCGGCTCCAGATCGCGCTGGACAAAGAGCAGTGGCGGGAGACTGCCCAGTGCTGCGCCTTTTTCGTCGGTCTTCCCGATCCCGACAAAACGTCGCCCTGGTGGCCGGCGGAAATCTACTATTGGAAGAAATGCGGATGGATGGGGCGTTGCTTCCTGGCCTATCGTTCGGCGTCGCCCATCGTCGTGCCGATCGCGGTCGCCCTCGAAGGCCCCACCGAAGGCATTCTCAAACCGGCCGAGAACGTGCTTGTGAAGATCTCGCGGTGAGAAGGTGAGAACGTGGGGAGGGGGGAGCGGACGGTTGACTTGTCCGGAGACGGGTTCCCGAGAAGAGGCTCGCCGGCCAAGGCGGAGCTTCCTTGACCGGCGAACGCTAGAAAGACGTTGCGCCGACGAACAACCAAAGTCGGCGCAACAGGGGAGGTGTTAAGGGGGGAAAGAATCGGCTGTTCTGTTTGGGTTTTAGGTTGGTCACTCCGTTTTAGGATGGGACTTATGAGATTAAGCCTTATGTTCCTGCAAGACCCTTGCTCACTTGCCTGCTCTTTACCACCGCTTGTGTAGTATAGCACGATTCAAGCCATTTCCCTGGGGCCCCTGCGAAAAAACGCCCATTATATTGTCATATAGGTAGTTAGCCCGTCCTTTCGCCTGCGCCCTCTCTTCCATCTCTCGGGCAAAACCCTCGTCTGGGTGTTTCGTTTCAACACACGAGGGGCATTGCGAGACACATCCTCGGCCGACCGAGAGGGGGACAACACCTGAGCAAAGCCAGCCGGAACCCGCACACTACTCTACTATTGCGCAGGTTACGGATAATGTCAAGCAGGAATCGTCACCCGTCCCAGCTGGATTAGACCGAACCAGGGCATGTCCAGATTAGTTGACACACCGTACGGTCGGCATCCGCGGAAAAGGGGACCCTGGAACACGTCTCTACGCAGGTTCCAGACTCTAAGCCTCCCCACAATACCTACGCAACACGTGCGAAATCAGTCTTCCATGTAAAACACCGTCCGAACGTTCCTCCATTCCAGTTCCGAGGACTTCGGAGAGCTCACGAAACTGGACAGTCATCTGAAACCCCGTCGAAATGTCTTGGGATTTGGACAGCGCACTCAAAGAACCGATCGGTACAGAGCGGAAACCTCATCGATCCATCGCTCGATGCCGAACCGGTCCAGCGTCCGATTTCGGCCCTCTTGGGCAAGCGTGCGACGCAGCGATTCGTCGTCGGCGAGGCGTAGGATACCCTCGCCCAGGGCTTCGGGGTCGCGCGGCGGAACCAGAATCGCATCGGTTCCGTCGTTCAGGAGTTCGGGAATGCCTCCCACGCGCGTGGCGACGACGGCGACGCCCGACGCGAGATACTCGAGCGCCACACGGCTCGACCCCTCCGACCCGACCGAGGCGATCACACCGACATCGAGCGAGGCGATGACAGGAGGAAGGTCGGGAATCCAGCCGCGGAACGCAAAACGGTCGGGGCCGAGTCCGCGGTCCTGGGCGAACCGACGCAGACGTTCGACGTGGCCGGTCGTTCCTCGTCCCGCGACGAGGAATTTCGCGCGCGGAACTCGATCGACGACCCGCGCCGCCGCGCGAATGAAATCGCGCTGTCCCTTGACTCTCTGGATACGACCGATCAGGCCGATCAGGATGTCGTCGGGGTCCGCGCCCAACTCGCGCCGCACGGCGTCGGATCGGCATGGGGGCGCGAACCGGGACGTATCGACCGCGGAGTAGACGATTCGGCGACACTCAGGCGCGATAGGATCGACGAGAGTCCCGAGCGAGCGCATGGCGGCGTCGGAGACGGCGACGACACCACGGGTGGCGTGCGAGTAGAGCCAGCGGTTGAACGCGTGGCGGTGCGCGGGGGTGACCACGTGACGGGTGCGGACCAGCGGCACGGGCGGCATCCCGCCCGCGGCGAGGGCCAGAGCGGCGAGCCAGTGGTCCTTGCCCCGGTGGCAATGAACCAGGTCGATGGATTCCTCGCGAATCGCGCGGCGGATCGCGCGCCAGTCGCTCGCGTCCGAGAAGATGTTGAACCGGCTCGAGAGCGCCAGGGGCAAGACTGGCAGCCCGGATTCGCGGGCGCGGCCTTCGAGTTCGTAGCCGCGCCGCAGCCCTAGGAGGACGCGATGTCCGCGGCGAGTCAGCCCTTCGGCCAGCGCCAGGGTGTGCGCGGCTTCGCCGATCCATTTCCGCGCGCTGTTGAGGATTAGAAGGTGGAGGGGGCGCAACATAGTCGTTGAGCCTCTCAGGACAATTCGGCTATAATCCGACGCTTGGTTTTGTCCGCGCGCGGATGCCTGTCACATAGTTGAGGATCCGGCCGTCCACGAGAGAGGTAGCGCCCAAGATAGTGAAAAAGCAGGTACTTATCAACGTTGAAGATAAGGATATTCGCGTCGCCGTCCTGGAATCCGGGGAGCTGACCCAGCTTTTCGTCGAACAGATCGAAGAGAAGAGCATCGTCGGGAACATTTACAAGGGACTGGTCGAAAGCATCGTTCCCGGGCTCAACGCCGCCTTTGTCGACATCGGGCTGGACCGCAACGCTTTTCTGCACTTCGCCGATATCTGCTCGGACTATGGCGTTCCCGAGAAAGGGGCTCCGCGACGATCCGGCAAGGAATCGTCGTCTCCCGAGAAGGCCGACGCGTCGGATTCGCCGGACAAGTCGGACGCATCGGACGGGTCGGCGGGTTCCGGGACTCGTTCGCGCAAAGCCGCGGGATCTCGGCGTCGGTTGCTCAAAGTCGGCGACGAGATCCTCGTGCAGGCTACGAAGGAGCCCATGAGCACCAAGGGCGCCCGCGTGACCAGCTACATCTCCCTTCCCGGTCGCTACCTAGTGCTTCTCCCCATCAGCAGCCGCGAAGGAGGGGTCTCGCGCCGGATCGAGGACGCGAACGAGCGCAAACGGTTGCGGACGATACTGAAACAGCTCAAGGCGGATGAGGGGAGTTTCATCGTCCGCACGGCCGGACTCGACCAGGACGAGGACGAAATCTCGTCCGACGTTAAGAAGTTGACCAAGCTGTGGACTCGGATTCGCCGGTCGGCCGCCCTCAAGAAAGCGCCCTCGCTCGTGCATGACGATCACGAGATTCTCGGGCGCTTGGTGCGCGACGAACTGGCCGAGGACACCGACGAGTTGATCATCGACTCCAAGGCGCACGCCCGACAGCTGAAACAGATTCTTGCCTCGATCTTGCCCCAACTCAAGAACGCGGTGACGATCTACGACAACCCCGACGAGAACCTGTTTGAAAAACACCAGATCGAGAGCCAGTTTCAGAAGGCCCTCAAGCGCCGTGTGTGGCTCAAAAGCGGCGGATCGATCGTGATCGACGAGGCCGAGGCGTTGATCGCAATCGACGTCAACACAGGGAAATTCGTCGGTCGCGGCGACCAGGAGGAAACGATTCTCAAAACCAACCTCGAAGCCGCCGAGACCGTCTCGCGCCAGCTGCGGCTGCGCGACGTGGGCGGCATCATCGTGATCGATTTCATCGATATGAAGAGCCGAGAGAACCAACGCGAGCTGCTACGTTGCTTCAAGGAGCTGCTCAAGAGAGATCGCGCCAAGACTACGGTCATTCCGCTGACCGAATACGGCCTGCTCCAGATGACGCGGAAACGTGTCCGGCAGAGTTTGTCGAAGGTCATTTTCCGGCAGTGTCCCTACTGCGACGGGTCGGGACGGGTGTTGACGGAGCAGCAGATCTGGAAGAGCATCAAGTACGAAATCCTGCGGACCCTGAAGAAGCGCCCCGAGGCGAAGTCGCTCCGGATCATGGTCCATCCAGATATGCGTAGATATCTGGAAACAGAGGTCTTAGACGCAGCGAAACAGATTGCGAACCGGAGCGGGGCGGCTTTGGCGTTCGTCGACAACAAAGACCTTCACGTCGAGGAGTGCTCCATCATAACTCAATGAATATCAGTAATATACGTCGATTCTGCGTCCGCGTCTTTCCCCGACCGAAAAATGCCGAAAAAAGCACTTGAGAATACCCTCCCCGGCGAGGAATAATCATTTTTGCCGACACGGGAAACCGTGAGGGCGTCGAAAGAGGCGAACTCAGGTTCATCTCTTTCTGCTGTAACATGGAGACATGTTGCACACCCCCAACTGCCTCAAACAAGGTCACTTGTTTGAGGCTACTTTTTTGCAGACGAAGAAGAGAGCCTACGGATCGCACGAATCGGCACGCATGAAGAGTCGCGAGGGAGTGAGAAATCGGAATCGCTATCGGAATCGAGAAGCCGAGAAGACGTTGAATCCGAATCGATCTCGATCCCGATGGCGATTCCGAGCGAGAAGAACTCCAACGGGGCGCGCTAGCGGAGGGCGAATGCATTTGCCCCGCGCGCTTGACGCTTCAGGCACAAGAGGCAACGCCGCACGCGGCGCGATTCGTGTTTCACCGCTCGAGAGATGCGACTTAGGGAATCGCGAGGAGTCCCTCGGCCTTCTTGAACTGATCGTGGATGGCGACGGCCATTTCGAGGAGGTTGTCGGGATCGAGTCCCAGGGATTCGGTGATCGCGGGATCGAAACGCGTGGCCAAGCCGTCGTGTCCGACGCCGATTCCCAACGAGACACAGAGAATGTTGCCGAGGTAGGCGCAGTAAACGGTCTTCTTGAAGGATTCCGCCTTCTGGGGCTCGTGATGATAACGGATCGCCTCGACCAGCTCTTCGGGAAGACTCCAATTCTCGGCGATCTCGGCGCCGGCCTCGGCGTGAGTGTAGCCGAGAAGACGGCTCTCGCCTTCGAGGAAGGAAATGCCCTCGCGCTCGACCAGGTCGAGCAGCATGAGGAACTCGTCGGCGACGAACGAGCTCATCACGATCTTGCCGATGTCGTGCAGCAGTCCGGCGGTGAAAGCGGCGCCCGCAAGGCTCTCGTCCACCTTCAGGGCGACCTGTTGCGAGCAAATCGCGCATCCGACGGCGTGACGCCACAGTTGTCCTTCCTCTAAGCCATAGCCCCGGTTCTCCTTCTGGTAAATGGTCGATAGGCAGCCGGCGAGAACGAAATTGACGAGCGCGTCGGTGCCGACGTAGACCATCGCCTCCTGAAGCGAGGTGATGCGGCGAGGCAGGCCGTAGAAGGTCGAGTTGCACAGGCGCAGGACTTTGACCGTGATCGAGGGGTCGTGCTTGATGACCTCGACGATGTCGCGCGGGGCGACCGACGCGTCCTGGCACATCTTGATCAAGCGCAACGCAATGTCGGGCAGAGGCGGGATTTCCTGGACGATTCTCTTAAGCTCTTCCACCGAGATCATATGGTGCGGACCTCCCCGGCGGGAAGTTTGATTTCGACCCGACCGTCCTTGAGCCGCAGGCGCATGGTTTTTCCCGAGATCCCGCCGACGAGCTCCGAGGCGATCAGAAGATTGTTGCGATAGAAGAGTTTACGCGCCGCGAGGTAGTTGCGCTTACCGATATTGAAGTGGTTCGACTGGTCCATGACGTTGGCGCCGCCGGCCAGCTTGATGATGAGACGGTTTCGCGCCGCCCCGTGCTTATAGACCTCGCGAAAGAGGAGGGGGATGCCGGTGTCGGCGAACATATAGGGGTTGGCGCGCGCCTTCTCGGGGTTGATCGAGGCCTCGGGCAACATGTAATGCAGCATGCCGCCGACCTGAGAGACCGGGTCGTAAACCGAGACGCCGATGCAGGAACCCAGGGCGTAGGTCGTCAGCTCGAAGTCCTCGCCCACCGCGATCTTCATGTCGGCTATGTCAACCAAAATGCTCTGCATCGTTCAGGCTCCTGAGCGCGGTCCGACCTCTCGGCGGAACGCGGGCGCCGCGTCCGCGATCCGAAGACTCCGGGACAAGCCTACCTCTTATGATGCAACAACTCGACATAAAAGCGCACGGAGTTGTCGATCGAAAAGGGAATCAGCAATCTCGGGAATCTCTCTTTTCCGCCGCGATAGAGAATCGAATGACCCCGGCTGACAAGAACCGAAGGCAGCGAGATCTCGAACAGGCCGGCTCTCGAGGAGACTCTGCGCTTGAGCGATCCGGCGATCATGTTGAGCAGCTCGCCCATCGTGTCGGCAATCTGCGCGGGCGAAGGGCTGCCTTCGACGCTCGCCATCGCTTTAGCGCAATCGCAGGCGAAATCCTCGGTGCAATGCACGGCCAGGACGCCCGAGATGTCGCCGGCCAGCGCCACGCTCGCGGCGAGTCCCAACCCACGAAACTCCCTCGACTGCGTCGCCGGAGGGAGGCAGTTGACGTCGAGGAACGACATGACTTCGAATACTTCGGCCACCGAGTCGATCAGGAGCTTGGGTAAATCGAGGTCCATCGTTTACGCCAGCCTCTCAGAAAACCTGCGGATCGGAGGGATCGGTGTCGTCGGTTTCAGTCTTGGTATCGGCCTCGGCCGTCAGCCCCAGGGGCCGAATCTGACTGGCGAGGACCTCGGGCGTGAACGGCTTGAGAACGTAGCCGTTGGCCCCGGCTTCCATCGCCAGCCGTATGGTGTCGTCGTTTCCCTCGGCGCTGAGCACGATGACGGGGACGGCGCGCGTCGCGGGAGTCTCTCGAATGTGGCGGATCATTTGCAGGCCGTCCATCCGCGGCATGTTGAGGTCCGCGACGATCAGGTCGAACCGGTCGCGCTCGAGTCTGTCGAGCGCTTCGCGCCCGTCGCAGGCCTCGACGCACTGATTGGGGTCGAGACCGGCTTGACCCATGACTTTCTTGACGACCTGTCGGATCGACAGAGAATCGTCGACTATGAGAATTCTCAACGCCACGAGACAGGCTCCTCGGTACGGATTGGACAGCAATACCCCATCTGTCCCGTGCGGGGACGGAACATATTGAAAGTATCGACCGTTTTCCCTATAGAGTTTAGGGGGTGCGGTGCGGGAAAAACGCGCGGATCTCTCGATACTGGACTTCGGACCGCAGACCGGCATTTCGAGGCGGACCATGTCGCAGGCCCGTTTCCTCGATACAAGTCGCCGGAATTTGCCGTCCGGAGCGTTGTGGGTGTAGGGCATGTCTATTCTTCCTCCTCCTCGCACGATTCTGCTGGCCGGTCCGACGGCGACGGGCAAGACGGCTCTCGCCGTCGAGTTGGCGCGGCGGCTCTCGGGCGAGATCGTCTCGGCCGATTCGATGCAGGTCTATCGCGGTTTCACGGTCGGGACGGCCCAACCGACGGTCGACGAACTGCGCGGTACGGTTTGCCACTTGGTGGGGTGCATCGCGCCCGATCACGCCTGGAACGCGGCGGACTGGCGCCGGGCGACACTCGATTGCATCGCCGACATCCACCAGCGGGGCAAGACGGCCATTGTCGCGGGGGGCACGGGCCTCTACTTCAAGGTTCTGACCCAAGGTCTCTTCGAGACGCCCGGCGCCCGCCGTTCGCCCGAGGTCCGGCGCCGTCTCGAAGCCGAATGGGACGCCGACGGGGGAGCGGCGCTGCGCGAGCGGCTCGCGTCGGTCGATTCCGAGACGAGCCGACGGGTTCATCCCAACGACCGATTGCGCGTGGTGCGCGCTCTCGAGGTGCACGAGTCGACGGGATCGCCGCTGTCGCAGCTCCACGCCGACGGACGACTCGAGCGTCGCCCGTTCCCGGCGCATCGGTTCGTCCTGACCGCCCCGCGCGACGAGCTCTACCGTCGCATCGACCGTCGAGTGATCGAGATGGTGAGAAACGGATTCGTGGAGGAGGTGCGGTCTCTTCTCGCCTCGGGGCTTCGCGAGGACTGGCCCGCGATGAAAGCGATCGGCTACGCGGCGATGCTCGACGTGGTGCGCGGCAAGCGGGATCTGGAGGACGCGGTGTCCGAGACGCAGAAGTTGAGCCGGCAATACGCCAAGAGGCAGATGGTCTTGTTGCGGCAGTGGCCCGGTTCGATCTGGCTCGACGCGCTTCAGGACGCGGAAAAAACCCTGCGCGTCATCGAAATAGCTCTTGAGTTTCCTCCCTATAGTGGCTTCTAATGTGACCTCAAACCGAGCGCAGGACCCGCGAGGCGCGTCGAGCGATTCATGCCGGTCGTTGCGGTTTCTCTTAAGGAGAGTGCAGGTATGGCAGGACCGAACGTGAATCTTCAAGACAGCTTCCTCAACCACGTGCGCAAAGAGAACATCGAGGTGGAGATCATGCTGTGCAACGGCACGGCACTGCGGGGCAACGTCCGCGGATTCGACAACTTCACCGTCATCATCCAGGCGAACGGCAAACAGCACCTGATCTACAAACACGCGATCGCGCAGTTGATCGCGCCGAAATTCTCGCGTAGCGCCCAGCCGCCCGCGAAGGAAAACGGTTCGAAGCCGGACGAAACGCACCGCCGCCAAGGCGGGCGCGGCAAGGAGACGGCGAAACCTGCGCCTCCGAAGTTCAACGCGCTTGACCTCTCGGCGGTCCAGGTGGACCAGGAAGCCGCCTCCGGGCCGGCCGAGGTCGCAGCCGAAGTCGCGGCCGAGCCGCCGTCCACCGAGAAACCCTGACATTCGATCCGTTTCGCCTTCCGTCCGACGGGAAAGGAGTGTGCCTGATGACGCGCCGCACCGTCATTCTGCTGGGGGTGATTCTGGCCCTGGTCGGATGGTTCGTATACCTGAGGTACTTCACCTTCATCGCCAATCGCAGGCCCGAGGGGTCGAACATCGTCGCCTTCGGCGACAGCATCACCGCGGGGCAGGGTGTTGCCTCCCAGGATAGCTGGGTCTCGCTCCTCGAGAAGCGCTTTGGAGTGCCGATCGTCAACGCGGGGGTCTCGGGCGACACGACGGAACGAGCCTTCGCGCGATTCGATAAGGACGTCCTGGCGCGCGATCCCATGGTCGTCATCATCGAACTGGGCGGGAACGATCTTCTCCAAGGGCTTCCGCTCGATCAGGCTCGGGCCAACCTCGAAACGATGACCAAGAAACTGCAAGACGAAGGCGTGGCGGTCGTTCTCCTCGGCGTCGACATGCCCATGGGAGTGGGCGGGCTCGACCGAGTGGTCAAACAGGTCGCGAAGAAGTACGACACGGCCTACTATCCCAACATCCTGAGGGGGATTCTGGGCCGCCCCTCGATGCTCCTCGACGGCGACCGCATCCACCCGAACTCAGCCGGGCACGAGTTGATCGCCAAACGCGTCGGCAAGATTCTGCGTCGCGAGATTCCGTCCGTCTTCAAGTGAGACTTCCCATGAAAACTCGAACCGAGAAGGACAGTCTGGGTCGGATGCAGGTGCCCGACGACGCCTACTGGGGGTGCCAAACGGCTCGCGCCCTCGCGAATTTCCCGATCAGCGGCCTGCGCCACGACCCTAAGTTCGTCGACGCCTTCGTCATGATCAAGAAGGCCGCCGCGCGCGCCAACGGCGAGGCGGGCGCCATCGCCCCCGACCAGGCCGACGCGATCGCCCAGGCCTGCGACGAGATCCTGGGCGGCGAACTGCGCGACCAGTTCGTCGTCGATGTGTTCCAGATGGGCGCGGGCACCAGCTTCCACATGAACGTGAACGAAGTCCTCGCCAATCGCGCCAACGAGATCCTGGGCGGCGCCAAGGGCGCGTACGACCGCGTCCACCCGAACAACCACGTCAACTTCGGCCAATCGACCAACGACGCCTTCCCGACGGCGATCCGTCTGGCGATCCTTCTCTGTTTGCGCGACGTCCTGCACGCGCCGCTGCGCGGGTTCGAACAATCGCTCCGCGAAAAAGGGCGCGAATTCGACGACGTGCTCAAGTCGGCCCGCACGCACCTTCAGGACGCCGTGCCGATCCGCCTCGGCCAGGAGTTCGCGGCCTACGCCGAAGCGGTGCGCCAAGGACACCTGTCTCTGGCGGTGAGCTCGCGCTCGTGCGGCTCGCTCGGCATCGGCGGATCGGCGGCGGGTACGGGCCTGAACACGGCCCAGGGCTATCGCGAACGCGTGATCGAGCTCTTGCGCGGGTACTCGGGACTCGCCAGTCTGCGCCCTTCCCTCGATATGCGCGAAGCAATGCAAAGCCAGCGGCCCGTGGCCGACGTGAGCGCGGCGCTGCGCAACGTGGCGCTCGAAATCGGCCGCATCGCCAACGACCTGCGCCTGCTTTCGAGCGGGCCGACGACCGGCCTGGGCGAGATCGCGCTTCCCGCGGTCGCGCCGGGCTCGTCGATCATGCCGGGCAAGGTCAACCCCTCGATGCTCGAAATGCTCAACATGGTTTGCTTCCAGGTCGTCGGGTGCGACACCGTCGTCGCCCAGGCGGTCGCCGCCGGACAACTCGAACTCAACGTCATGATGCCCGTCATGGCCTACAACGTCCTCTTCGCCATTCGCATCCTCGCCAGCGCGCTCGATCGCGCCCGCGCGCTCTGCATCGACGGCATCGCGGCCGACTCGGACCGCTGCCGCCGCTATGCCGAGGGGAGCATGGGGTTGGCGACGGCGCTCAACCCCGCGATCGGCTACTCGAGCGCCGCCAAGGTGGCGCACGAAGCTCTCGCCTCCGGCACGACCATTCCCGCCATCGTCCGCGAGATGAAGATCCTGCCCGAAGACCGACTCCGCCGCGTCCTCGACCCGCGCGCGATGACCGAACCCGGAATCCCGGGGGAGGAAGAATGATGTCGGAACGGGCGTGACGCCGTACGGATTCGAGATGGAGACAAGCCATGGCTCTCAACACCGATCACCTGAAACGTTGCATTCTCACGCTCGAGCGCTCGCTCGACTCGCTCAAAGAGAGCGAGGCCGGCAGCGTCGAGTACGAAGTGTTCCGCAACGCTACGGCGAAGGGGTTCGAGCTCACGTTGGAGGTTTGCGGCAAACTCTTGCGAAAAGCCCTGAAACCGCATTTCGCCTCGGCGCAGGCCGTCGATGCGCTGGTCTTCAAGGACCTGTTCCGGCACGGCGCGAAGCACGGGATTCTCTCCGCCGACGAAGCCGAACGATGGCTCGAATATCGCGACAACCGCAACGACACCGCCCACGACTATGGCGAAGGTTTCGCCGAGGAAACCCTGATCCTGCTTCCGGGGTTCGTGGCGGACGCGAAGAACCTGATGGAGAAACTAAGCCATGCCTAGCTCGCATTCCCCACGGCAACCTGCCATCGAGATTGCGCCGAGACACCTGGCTCTCCTGAAGGCCCTGTTGAAGCGCCACGCGCCGGACGCCGAAGTCTGGGCTTATGGCAGCCGGGTTGGCGGAGGCGGACACGACGCGAGCGATCTCGATCTCGTCTTGCGCTGCCCCGAAGACCTGACTAAGCCCCAGAAACGCCTGGCCGAGTTGAGAGAAGCCCTGTCCGAAAGCAACATCCCGATCCTGATCGACTTGATCGACTGGGCGCGCATCCCCGAGTCCTTTCGTGACGAAATCGCCAAAGATTACGTCGTGATTCAGGAACCCGGGGCGGGCGGCGATTGACCCGGACGGTTCGCGGCGCGCGAGCGGGGACCGCCCCCGCTCGATGACCGAACCCGGAATCCCGGGGGAGGAAGAAGATTGAAATCCAAGGGATTCGCACCGACACGGGAAACGAGGGGGAAACGACAATGATCCGGCGATTGATCGAATGGATAGTGGGCGCGGGAGAGGGATCCATACGCGGTCTGATTCGTGGGATACGGACGAGAATCCCGCTTCGCCAACACCACTGGGCGCTGATCTGTTTCATTCTCCTGTGCGCGCTCGTGTGGTCGACGCTTCAATCGATGGCCTACTTCAAAACCCAAGACAGTGCGCTGACCGGTCTTTCTCGTTATGCGTATTCTGGAAGCCTCTGGCTTCTCAATCTTGTCCGATACTGCATCGCATGGTTGTTCTTGCTTGGTGTGGGCATGGGCATCTTTCGCGAAATCGACGGGAGCAGGCGCAGGAGGCCCTCTTCTGCGGCGCAACCATTCCCGGAATCGTCCGCGAAATGAGAATCCTCCTTGCCGACCGACTCCGTCGCCTCCTCGACGCCCGCTCGATGACCGAACCCGGAATTCCGGGGGAGGAGAAGTGAGAGAGAGAAGGAAGGGAGAGCACGCCGATAGCAGGTCCTTTCTTTGCGTCTTCCATGAGAAGGCAATGTCAAGACCGACGTGGCGGTCACCGCATTTTTCCCAGGGCGCTTGCGTTTGCGGTTC
>JAFGFN010000216.1 GCA_016931035.1 Candidatus Sumerlaeota bacterium | reverse complement strand
CAAAACCATCGCCCCACCGACGTGAAGTCGGCGGTGGCGAAGAAGGAGCGGTAGCGAAGAGCGACATCGAACGGGTTCTTCCTGAAATGACGGGTTGCACCCCGGGAGAAGTCGTCCGCGCCGGTCGAGACAAAACGAGCGCAACGCCCGGTCCGTCGCGAGTCCGCGCGTCTTGACTTTTGCACGGAGGAACTTCACAATTCAGGCGCGATTCAGCTCGATGAACGCCTCACACGAAACAGGATCGCCAACGGGTCGTCGATGAGATTCCGAATCCCCATTCGCGAAAACTATCCCCATTTCGTTTCGCGCGTGGTGCGCCATCCGCTCAAGGCCCTGCGCGCCTTTCGCCCAGTCCGGACCTTCCCGACCTTCTTCTGGGTCAAGATCACGAACCGCTGCAATCTGCGATGCCGGTCCTGCGGCAAGACGTACGGAGTCGAGGAGTCCGACAGCGACATGGATTTCGATCTGTTTCGCAAGATTCTCGACCGGATCGCGCCTCACGCCAAGACGATCAACCTGACCGGGATCGGAGAGCCGCTCTGCAACCGGCAGGCCGAGGCGATCTTCGACGAATTCGGGCGGTATCCGCGGATCGAGATCGAGGTCATCACCAATGGCCAGCTGGTCGACGAGAAGTGGCTCGATCGTTTCTCTCGCATGAAGTGCACCGTGGATTTCTCCATCGACGGAACCGACGAGGAGACGTTCCGCTTCAATCGCCCGACGGCAAGCCTCGCGAAAGTCCGCGACGCCCTGGAGCGCGCGCTGGAACTCGAGCGCGCCACTCCCGACCCGTCGCGATTCGAGTTTCGGCGACGAATCAACTTCGTGGTCATGCGCGGGAACATGCATCAGATCCCGGAAGTCGTGGACTGGGCCGACAAATACCGGTGCACGGCCATTGTATTCGTTTTGATGTCGCGATGGGGATGTCCCGACGCTTTCTGGGAGGAACAGAACCCGCTCAACTACCGAAAGGAGCTGGTTCCGCTGCTCGAAGAGGCCCGGCGCAAGACGAAGGAAAAGGGAATCGTGGCCTTCATCCCCCAAGTCGCCGCCCGCGTCGACACGCCGGGCGCCCACTCCGCCAGTTCCGAGGGATGGCTCGGTTGGTTCAAACCCAACAGCGCCACGCTCCTGGGCGCGCCGCGCTTCGAGGACCGAACGTGCGGCGTCCCGTACTGGGGACTCTACTTCTCCGTCAACGGCGATGCGACCCTGTGCTGCGCCTCGCGCGATTACGTGCTCGGCAACGCCCGGTCCCATACGTTGGACGAGATCTGGAACGGCGCGCGGATGCGCCTTTTCCGAATGGGTATGGCCGCGGGTTCGCATCGGGCTTTCTGCCGCACCTGCGGCCTGCTGTACGGACTGGCTCAGGGGAATCCGTTCGATCGGAACGACACGACATAGTCTTCCGAGGGGCCCTCGGCTCGCGCAGAAGGCGCTTGTCAAACCTGGAAACGAAGACGTAGATTGTTGGCCGGGAAAAGAAAGAGGCCCTCGGAATGAGCGACCACGCCGCGCAATCGTCTCCCTCTTCGATCGAAACGACGCGGCGTTTCGTCGTTCTGACCCTATGGTGGATGGTCGCCGGGGTCTTCGTCGCTTTGGCGCTTCACAATTCGATCTACAACGTTCTCTATCTCCGCTACCACGACGACACGAGCTACCCCGAATGCGCGGTCGTCGAACGCACCCTCGCCGTCGCCCACGGCCAGCCGCTCTACGGCGACACGCGCAGCTGGCCCTACAACGTGGCGATGTACGGGCCGTTGACGTATTACCCCGTCGCCTGGGCGGTGCGCCTGGCGGGAGCGCAGGACCGCTACGGAGAGGCCCGCACGGCTTACGTGGTCGGCCGGTCGATTTCTCTGGTCGCGGGATTCGCCGTCGGGGTCTGGCTGTGGCTCATGGCCGGCAAGATCGGCCTGAGCGGCGCGTGGAGATGGTGGCCGGCGGCGCTGGTCTTGGGCGTTCGGCCCATGACGGAGTTCTGGCCCAGCTTTCGCCCGGACCTCCCTGTGGCCGCGCTATGCCTTTGGGCCTGGGTCGGCGTCTTGCGATCGCGGCGTTGGGGTCCCGTCGTCTTCGCCGCCCTCCCGATCTCGATCGCCGCGGCGTACAAACACACGGCGGCCGTCTCCGCCGCCGCCCTGTTCGTTTGGCTCCTGGCCGACCGGCGGCGCGCGCACGCGTGGGGATTCGCGGGAATCGTCGCGCTCCTCGTCGGCGCGCAAACCGCCTTTCTGTACGTCTCTACCGACGGACGGTGGTTCGAAAACACCGTCGGATCGCTTCGGTCCGCCGCTCGCTTCGCAAACGCCTACGAAGTGTTGTTTCCCCTGCCTCCCCTCGCGCTTCTCCCCCTGGCCGCGGGATTCGCCGCGCTTCTCGGCGTCGATTCCGACAACGAACGTCTGCGTCCCGCCCGCTGGGCATTCGCCGTTCAGATCGTGGGAACGCTTCTTCTTTCGGTCCGAACGGGGAGCAAGGCCTACTACTATCTGGAAGCGTACTGCTGGGGCGCCTTGATCCTGACCTCGCTCGCGGCGCGATCCGTCTACCCGTCGATCCGAGACCTCCGGGCCGGAAGGTCGGCCGTCGGCGCCGCATGGTTCCTGCTCCTGTGCCTGTTGGCGGTGCCGGCTCTCAGCCAGTGGGTGAGCCTCCTCCGTTCCGACCCGCCGCCGAAGGGACGCACCTGGGACGAGAGGTACGCCGACCTCACGCGGATCCTCAAACGCACGCGCGGACCCGTGTTCTTGTCCGTAGGATATCCCTATTGGCTCACCCAATCGCCCCCGACGCTCATGGACGTCTATCTGTTCTCGGCGCGGGCCGCCGTGGGCGGCGTTCCGGTCGAAGACCTCGTGGGCCGGGTCGATCGCCGCGAATTCGAGATCGTCATTCTGAACTGGCACTACAGTCAGCCGGGGCCGCGCTACCTGGGACTCGACGGCATGCCTCGCCCCGTGATCGACGCCATCGTCGCCAACTATCTCTTCGCCGGACGCTACGAAAACTACTATCTCTACACCCCCCGTCCGCTCGGGAATTTCCTTCGCTGATCGTTCTATCGGTTCACGAGACTTGAAAAAACCGCTCCAACCGGCGGATATTGGACCGACATGACCGTGCGGAATCCGTCATCTCCTCGCGCTCGACCCGATCGATCCCCCCACCCTCTCCAGGGACGGACTACGGCCACGCTCCATGTCGTTCTCGTTCTTTTTTGCGCGTGGCACGTGGCGATCGTCGTGAGTTTCTATTACGCCAACCAGGTTTTCACCCACGACGTCGGCCACGACAACTACATGCTCTACAACACGTGGCACGAAGGACGGTTCTTCTGGTCGATCGTCTACGACGTCCCTCATTTCGCCCAACACTTCACCCCGACGCACGTTCTCCTGGTTCCGCTCCACGCCCTGTTCCGCAGTATGCTGTTCCTGCCCGTGTTCGAGTGCCTCGCCGCCGCGTCGGCGGCGTGGGCCGTGGCCTGGATGTTCGACGGGATCGTTCGCAGGAGACGACGGATGAAGCGGTGGGGCCTTTCGCCTCTAGGGCTCGCGGCGGGCGTTCTCTATATCGCGACACCTTCGGTCGGCTCGCTTCTCATGGCCAACCACTACGAAAGCTTCGTCGTCGCGCTCGGACTGTGGACCCTTGCCGCGCTCGTGAACGGCCGCCGGGTTCTGTTCTGGACGCTTCTCGTCCTGACCCTCGGATGCAAAGAGGACATTCCGCTCTATTGGGCCGGTTTCGGCGTCTGGTGGATCCTGTTCGGATGGGGAGACCGCGAGCGAGCGCCGGTCAAGTGGTGGGCGGGTCGTGAGAAGACGCGCTTACCGCTTCGTAGGAGAGTTCTCTTGGGGGGATCGATACTCGTTCTCTGCATCGTTTGGGCCCTGGTCGCTATGGCCGTCATGCGGGCGACGGCTCACGCCTACGGGGTCGATCCGGCGAACTACTCGCGTCGCTACGGGTGGATGGGATCGACGTTCGTTGAGCGACTGGAACCCCTGTCGCGCTATCCCGTTCTTCTCGCGCTGCCCCCTCTTTGGGCTTGGTTCGTTTTGCTTCCCGAAGTCTTGGCGTTGCCCCTCGTCGCGCCCGCCACCCTCCTCCTCCTTGTCCCGGGCGCCTACGTGATGGGACTCGCGGATAGTCCTCCGCAACAGGATCTCATGTTCTACTATTCCTATCCGTTCCTCCCCTTCCTGTGCCTCGGCGCGACTCTGGGGCTGGCCCGCCTCGCCGACTGCGGTACGCGGAGACCCTGGCGCCGACGCCTGCGGGCGGGGCTGACGATTCTGGTTCTCTTGGCGTCGGCCGTCTTGATGTGCCTGACGACCCGAACCGAGGACCGGCGTCGAGTGTTGGAACGCCAAACCCAGCGCCACACGCGTATCCGAATGGCGCTACGCGAATACATCCCGCCGTCGGCGTCCGTCACGGCCCAATACGATCTTCTCTGTCAGATCCCGTTTCGCCCCGGCGTTCATCCCCTCTCGCTCAAGAATCTCGATCGCTCGGAGTACCTGGTTTTCGACTTCAGAGGTCTGCAGGGCGACATCTTGCTCCCGGGGATGACCGGTCGGCCCGAAGGCGACAAGATACTCAAACGCGTCCACGACTGGATCGAAGCCGGAAAGGCTCGAGTCGTGTTCGAGGAGGACGATTTGTTCATCGTCCGGCGTCTGGAACCGCCTCGAGACCTCTCTCATTAGCACCCGACTTCAGTCGGGTGGCCGAGCAACGCGATACACGCAAACCGTTTCAACGGTTTTCGTCGAGAGGCGACTCCGTTCGCCCTGCACACGGACGAGAACACCGTTGAAACGGTACGGAGAGGCTAGGGGGCCGCGATTCACCCGACTGAAGTCGGGCGCTAATGAGAGGCGTGCGGATTGAGAAGCGTGGCGATAGACCCTCGGAAAGCCACGCACCGGGGCCAAACCGCCGAACGGTAGCGACATGAAGTCGGCGGTGGCGTTTTCAAAACGGTGGGTTGCCCCCCCCCTCGAAAGAAACGATGACGGCGAGTTTCCCCCTGCATCCGGCGGCCGATCCGTGATAGACTCGGGCGCTCGACCGGATGCGGGATCGACCGGCCGTCCCTCGAGAAAGGCATCGCCTATGTCCCCCGAAATCCCTCCTCAGAGCGCCGCCATGCGCGGCACCACCATCGTCGCGGTCGTTCGCAACGGCCAAGTCGCCGTCGCGGGAGACGGGCAAGTCACCCTCGGCAACACGATCGTCAAGACCGGCGCGCGCAAGGTGCGCCGCCTTCACGACGGGGCCGTTCTGGCCGGGTTCGCGGGCTCGACCGCCGACGCAATGGCGCTCTTCGACAAGTTCGAGGGGAAGCTCAAGGAGTTCAACGGGAGCCTGACCCGCGCCGCGGTGGAACTGGCCAAGGACTGGCGCACCGATCGGGTGCTGCGCCGCCTCGAGGCGATGCTTCTGGCCGCCGACAAGGAGACTCTCCTCCTGATCTCGGGCAACGGCGACGTGGTCGAGCCCGACGACAAGATCGCCGCCATCGGCTCGGGCGCCCCGATGGCCCTGGCGGCGGCGCGCGCCCTGGTCACCCACAGCGACCTGGACGCCGAGTCGGTCGCGCGCGAAGCCATGATCGTCGCCGCCGGCATCTGCATCTACACCAACGACCGGATCGTGGTCGAGACTCTGTAAGGCATGCGGCGGAATTCCGTCATTCGAAGCCTATTTCATCCAGGAAATCGCCGCCGGACGAGCGGAAAGGCGGGGGTTTGCGCATGTCGTCGGGAACGATCGGCAGCTCATCGCCCTGGAAACAGTCGCCGGCAAGAACTGCTTCTAAGAGTTTGGCTTGCACCGGATAGATCGTCGATCCTGAATAACGCCCCATCACGCCGCGAGCAGCGTAGTGACGGTTGACGCATGGCGTCTGGACCCCAATTCTCTCATCGTCT
>JAFGFN010000215.1 GCA_016931035.1 Candidatus Sumerlaeota bacterium | reverse complement strand
TCGTGGAACTCGAACTCGCCCGCCGCAACGACGACTGGGACGAAATCTGGGAACTGGACAACGTTGCCTAATCAAGATGCGCCCCGAAGCCGGAACTCCCCGCCCGCACCGCGCTAAGTTCTTGACAATACTGTCGGGTCTGTGGCATCAAGCGTGCCTGAACCGTCCCCCCGATGTTTCTCTCGATGTGCGGGAGAAGGCGAGGTACCCAAGTGGCTAAGGGGGAGGTCTGCAAAACCTCTATGCACGGGTTCGAATCCCGTCCTCGCCTCCACAGTCCCTCCCGAAACGTTGCGCTCCCTCGGCGGGCTTCCGCCCACCGCTTCCTCCCGTCTCCTATGAGTAGATCCCCCTCGCGCCGCCGCGGACCCACGAGGATCGGAATCATGAGCAAGACGCTCATGCCACTTTCGACAAGAAATCCTTCTTGACGAACCGCGCGGCGGGGGGATAATCGGACAAGACCTCGACGCGCTCGCGGAGGCGCGCACGAAATGCATCCTATTCTTTTCGCTATCGACCGATTCTATATCGGCACCTACGGTCTGATGGTCGCCATCGGACTCTTGGCAGCCACGAGCGTGGCGCTCTGGCGCGCCAAGCGCGTGGGGGTGGAGGGCGACAGACTCCTCGACTTCATTCTCCTCGCCGTCGTCGGAGGCCTGGTGGGCGGGCGCGTCACCTATGTCGCGCTCGATCTGACGATGGGTGAGCGCTACTTCCTCTCGCACCCGCTCGAAATCGTCTTCTCGCGAACCGGTTTCGTCTTCCTCGGCGGAGTGGTGGCGGGCGTGGCGCTCGGGGCGTGGTATCTGCATCGCGTCCGGCTCAACAAGTGGCTGGTGGCCGATATCCTGTTTGGCGTCTTGCCGTTGGGCCATGCCTTCGGCCGAATCGGCTGTTTCATGGCCGGATGTTGTTACGGGCGGGTCGCCGATCCGAACGGGCCGCTGGGTTTCCTGGCGGTGTGTTTTCCGCGCGGGACGAGAATGGGCGAGGCTTACTATCCCGGGATCGCCTTCGGCGACCAGATCGCCGAAGGACTCGTGAAGTCCTCGGATCTTTGCTCCTTGCCCGTGTGGCCGGTTCAATTGTTCGAATCGGCGGGCAACCTAGCGATCTTCTTCGCTCTCGTCTGGTTCTGGCGTCGCAAGCGGTTCGACGGCCAGATCTTCCTCCTCTACATCCTTTTCTATGGCGCTCTGCGTTTCCTGCTCGAGTTCTTGCGCGGCGACGTACAGCGCGGCGCTTTGGGCCCGTTGTCCACCTCCCAGGCGATTTCGCTGATCGGATTCGTCGCCGTCGCCGTCCTCTGGCCCTACCTCCAACGGCGACTCCCCGGCCCGGCAACCGTCGAGCCCGCCGTTACCGATCGTCAAGCAAAGGCGCACGGAAAGAAGAGCCCTCGCTCGCGGGACAAGCGATGACGTCTGCCGATTGAGAGACCGCTTCGCGTCTCGCTTCTCGGCGAACCCCAAATCCTCCGCGCTTGGGGTCTGCGGGATACAACCCGCCAGTTTGAAAACGCCGCCGCCGACTTCATGTCGGTGGGGCGCTGATTGTGCTCCAGAGCGGCGCCAATTGCTTTCCTTTTCTCCCCCCTTCTCTCTTCCCCCCCGCCGTCGGCAGGGGGGAAGAGAGAAGGGGGGAGGAAGAAAAAACGCCCCACAGCTGGGGCAGAACCAGCGCTCCACCGGTGTAAAACCGGTGGGGGCGAGGAATCGCGACACAAACGTTCTCTCAATTGCCGGGTTGGCCCCGGGTTCTCGCGGTGAAAATCAAAGAGGTTGACAGGCGGTAGGAAAGCCAGTAGAAAGGGACGTTCCGGCATGGGGCGGGGTGTGGCGCAGCTGGGAGCGCGCAGCGTTCGGGACGCTGAGGCCGCCGGTTCAAACCCGGCCACCCCGACCATCTTCCCCCCGTTGGCCGCCCTCCTCGGCAATACAGTCTGTGAGCACCATCCATCGAAATCGCTATCGGGATCGGGATCGCTATCGGAAGGGGCGATCGGATTCGATCCCGATCCCGATAGCGATAGCGATTTCGATCCGATCTTGGATCTAACTCAACGTGAGAAGTGCGGGCTGGAACGAAGGACCGGGAAATCCTGAACGGAGCACGATAGCGGATGCTGGTCTACACGTCGATGGTCCGACGCGTCATCGAGGACATGGTTCAAAGGGTCCCCGCCCTGCGCCACATCGATCCGCGCCGGGTGGCCGTCGTCGCCGCGCCGCGCGTTTCGCTCGGACGCAACGGCAACCTGGCGCAGTGCCAAGCCCTCCGTCAGCCCGAGACGTTGGACTACGCCTACTGGTACCATCCGCGCAGCCGTCGGGTCGTCCGCGTCACCCCCTGGGTCCGGCACCGCAACACGACGGTGCGGCTCGACGGGGTCGAGATGCTCTACGTCATCGTGTTGAGGCTTCCGCGTCTTCTTCGCCACGACCCTCTCGAAACCGTGGTTCATGAACTCGGCCACATCGGTCCGAACTGCGACGGACGCATGAACCCCCTGCGGCACGGACGGCGCTTCGAGGCGATCGTGCGCGAATGCGTCCGGCTCTGGCGGCGCGACGGGGCCCCCGACCTCGTGGCGATGATGGATATGGACTATGGAACGATCATGCGCGACTACGGCAGTCTCGTGGCCCACTCGTTCGCGCGCAAGTTCGTCTCGCCTCGTCTCTGTCCGGTCGACGATCCGCCTCCGCTCGAAGCGCATCCCGATTTCCGCCGTCGCCGGCTCGAGTACGACCCGGCGGAACTCGAGATTGTCCCGGCCCAATGGACGCCGGCGGACGTGCCTGACATATTGACGGAGAAGGACTTGGTCTACCGCGTCTACACCCCGCGGGGCGCGCGGCGCGTCTCGGCGGCCGTGGTCCAGGCGAGCAGAATCAGTCCGAGGCACGAGACAAACATCGCCATTCCCACCGCGAACCCGGGCGGGGCGTAACGCATTTCGATCTCTCGCGCCCCCGGCTCGACGGGCACGGCGCGGAACATCGCGTCGGCGGGATAGATTTGCGTCCGGACATCATCGACACGGCATTTCCACCCGGGCGCGAAAGCCTCGCTCAACACAACCCACCCCCCCGCGTGATCCTCGGGCAAAGCGAGACGAAGGCGGTTCGACCGCTTCTCGCTCCACTTCCACCCCTTGACCGTGCGGCTCGGGACGCTGGGGCGCAGCTCGCCCGGCGCGATCTCGACGTGGACTTGTTCGGGCGACCAGCTGGAGACGAGTCCTTCCTCGTACACCGATCTTGCCGCACGGCTGCTCGTGTCCGACTCGTGAATGCGCACTTCGTCGGGAAACGGATCGGTCCAGACGGACTCGAACGTGTCCGCGACCTCCGTCGGGCGGAACGGGTCGAGTTCGCTGCGCGGAAGACCGAGACTGTAGATCAACACGGCGGCGGGGCCCGGATTGCGAATCTCAACCCAGTCGGCTCGGGCCGGACTCGACATTGTCGGAGAGGTCTCCCGAGACTCCTGGACAAAGGTGACGCGCGCCGGGACGACCGTCGCGGCGGGATGGTCGGGCGGCAAAACGTCGGGCCACAGATAATTCGTCTCTTCGGGGTCGGGTCGTTCGGCGATGGCCAGGCCCGGGATTCTCGTCTCCCCTTGAAAGAACGCGATTTCCACCCGGCATTCCATTCGGTCGAGCTCGACGCGCGAAACCTCGTCGGCTGGAACGACGCCTCCGAGACGGGCCGAGAGCCGCGAGACGTTTTCGGGCGTCGCGTCGAACGGCCTGGACAGGGGGAACCGTATTCCTTCTCCCGGGCCGATCCGGTGAGGCGGGAGGAACGGCCAGTCGAAATCGATCGGACCGCGCGCCTTGAGCGGACCAAACCGCCGAAGCCAGGGACTGTCGATGTTTCGCACCAGTCCGAAGTACTTCGGGTGAAGCGTGACCGTCGGTCGAGGGGTGCGATTGACCAGCCGCATGAAAACGCCGTAGCGCCAGGGAATGAAAGGATCGTAGCCCTGAATGTCTTCGAGTCCGTACAGCGCGCCCAAGTTGGGGAGGAGGGTGAGGGCGAAATCCGAGCGCGTGAAGTTGTAGCTGTACTGAACGCCGATGTCGTGGGCGAAGAACCGGTCGCCGGGACCGATCCCCGCCGAGGCCGTCGCGTCGGCGAGTTCGAACGACTCGACCCTTGTCGTTCTGATGTCGATCCGCCGGTGCGCGAATTGCATCAAGTCGAATGTCGAGAGGAGAATCAGCGCGAGCGAGAGGAGAGTCGCCGCTCGGCCCACGCGGCTCCCCGGCATGGGGCCCGTCCCGGCGGACGAGTTCGCGCGACGGAAACCCGAGAGAACGAACGCGAATCCGTGGGCGGAAAGAGCGGCCATGCCGACGTAGGCCACGAAGAGGGAGCGCTCCGGACCGTGGAGGCAATTGTAGAACGGCGCCACCCGGTACCAAAGCGGCACCAGCGCCTTCCAGCAGCTGAGGCAGGGGAGAAGGACTAGAAGGAGAAGCGCGAGAGGGAACGGTCCGTGCCCGCGGCGCCGGGATCGGGCGACGGCGGCGACCAGACCCACCAGAGCGAGGACCAGGACGAGGTATCCCGGATAGACGATCGTCTCGGCGATTTCGGGTCGTCCCGTCCCGCCGATCCAGGCCTGCGCCATTTCGCGCGCGTTCTGCGCCCCTTGCATCACATGATCGAGAGTCAGTCCGCCCAATCGCCCGCACTCCGAGAGAAGAACGGGGGCCGTCATCGTTTGGGGAGCGGAAAGACCGAAGGAAACGCCCGCCCAGCAGACGAGAAAGAGCGCCACGCTCGCGAATCGAGTCCGGCGATCCACGATCCATCCTCCCAAGGCGTAGGCGACAAGCCCCACCGAGCAGTAGAGCGCCAACTGCGGAGCGCCGCCGAGCCACTGCATCGCGCCGAAAACCCCGGCCGCGATGCCCCACCGTCGCGCGCGAAGACCGGACGTCGCCGCCTTGGGCGACGGCGTCAGCATGACTTGGCAGGCCCACAGCATCCACGGAAACCACGCGCCCACCTGAAGGTACGAGCCGAACGCCTCGTGCGCCCGGCTCCATCCCCCGAGTTGAACCGCGAGACCCGCGAAACACGCGGCCCAGGAAGAGGCCGTCAGGCGTCGGGTCCACAAGAACACGCCGACTCCGAGGAGAACCACGTGCGCCACGTTCACGACGAGAAAGGACCTTGGGCCGGGCCATGCGAGCATCGACCAATTGCCGGGGTAAAGCAGCCCGCATTGGAGATTGGACAGCAGCGGCGCGCCGCCGAAGATCGTCCGGTTCCAGAACGGCATTTCGCCCGAGGCCAGCAACCGTCCGGCGTGGAGGCGGAGCGGATAGAAGTAGGCGACGATGTCCATGAACCACGGAACGCGGCCGTGGGCCAAGTCGCCGAGATTCAGAATGAACGGGACCGCCAACAGTACAAGGACGGGGAGCCCTGTCTCGAAGACACGGCCGCGCGAGAGCGGTCGAGGAGTCTGTGACGAGGCGGAAGAAGATGAAAGGACGGGGTCGGCCATGAGATCGGGCCGCCTTGCACCGGCAACCGGGTCACTCCCCGGACGTTGCCGCGGGAGCTGGAGTGGCCGCCGGAGCGGACGCCGTGGCGGGCGCCGAGGCGGACGCCGTGGCGAGAGAAGAAGACGAGACCCGCTCGGGAAGATCCTCGAGTTCCGCCTCGTCCACGCGAACGATGCGGTCCCGGATCTCGCCGGTGAGCGTCTCGAATTCTTGGGCGAACTTCGGCACTCCGTCCAGATGTCGGATGCAATTCGCGGCCGCGATGACGTCGTTGTTCTCGAGATAGAATCGTCCGAGAAGCAGGTTCGCCAGCGGTTGTTCAGGGTCCACGCCGATCGCGTCGCGGAGGGACTCGAGGGCCTTCTCGGTCTGGTCCAGCTGAATGAGGGCCTTGCCGCGCATGGCGAGCCCCTCGGCAAGCCGTTTCTTCCATGTCTCGCTCTGTTCGAGCTGCTTGCGGTTCTCGATGGCGACGTCGAAATGCTCGAGGGCCTCGGCGGGCTCGTCCATCTCGAGACGACACTCGGCCAGGTTCAGACGCATGGGCGCCGAATTCGGGCTCTTCTTTACCATTCGCTCGAAACAGCGGGCGGCCGCTCCCCAGTTGCCTTGGTTCATCGCGCGAGTGGCTAGGGCGTTGAGGTTTCTCGCTCGGAGATTGGGCTTGAAAGCTAGAACCGAAAACAAGACGACCTGACACAGAACGATAACGACGACGATTCGCCGAACCGTCAAGTAGTCGAGCAAGTTGCGCGCCGGAGCGGCGGGCGGACTCGCGGGAGCCGCCGTCTTGTCGCCGCGCGATGCCGCGTCCGACCGCGATGATTTCCTCTTGGCCATGATGCCGATTCTTTCCTTCCCCGACCCTCCGGTCCCGATATCGCCTTGCCGGGCCGGGCCATCGTTCGCGACGACCTGGGGACTCGATCCATCGGCGACGCTTCGCGACCGGGACCATCAGTCTGTTGAGGCGACGGATTGCTGTCAACACCTTTCTTCGCGCTCGGGACCCGAGGGGCGCATCTTGACTCAGCACTGTTGTCGGCAAATATCAGCCCTATGCCACGCGTTCGACGTCAGCTGAATGTTCGCAATCCGGCGG
>JAFGFN010000214.1 GCA_016931035.1 Candidatus Sumerlaeota bacterium | reverse complement strand
CTCGCTTGCTATGGAATCGAACCCCTACTACCCAACTTCCGGACTCAGTCTCCCTCAATTCTCGGTGCTCAGTCAAGATGCGCCCCCGGCTTCGTGGCCGCCGTGCTTTCGCTTGACTGTGAGGCTGGAGCCTTGGTAAAACCCTTCTTTCGGGGTGGGGGAAGAAAGACCCCTGAGACTCAAGGACTTGAGCCCCTGTTCCTCCCCCCGCCGAGGCGGCACACCGCAAACCCCTCCCGAAAAGCGGCGACTCGGCCTTCCGAGCCGCAGGACTATGGGCGAGACCCCCGTGTCGCATTGGAAAGGATTCATAGTGGCCGGACTCAAAGATGCTTCGCGAACCTGTTATTGCGGGGAACCCCGCTCATCCGACGTGGGCAAGAGCGTCGTTCTCAAGGGCTGGGCCCACAACCGCCGCGACCACGGCGGGTTGATCTTCATCGACCTGCGCGACCGCACGGGCCTGTGCCAGGTGGTCCTCAATCCCTCGACCATGGACCCTGAGCACTTCGAGCAGGCGCACGCCTTGCGCAGCGAGTACGTGTTGGCCGTCCGAGGCCAAGTGGCGCCGCGTCTCGAGGGCACGGTGAACCCCAATCTCGCCACCGGCGAGATCGAAGTGAACGTCTCGGAGTTCGAGGTTCTCAACACCTCGCGCCCGGTTCCGTTCCGCCTCGACGAATACGGCAACGTGACCGAAGAGGTGCGCCTGCGGTATCGTTTCCTCGATCTTCGCCGCGCCGAGATGCAGCGCAACGTCGTTCTGCGCGCCCAGGCGATGCGCGCCGCGCGCGAGTATCTGGACCGCGCGGGATTCCTCGAGATCGACACGCCGATCCTGAACAAGAGCACGCCCGAAGGGGCGCGCGACATGCTCGTCCCGAGTCGCCTGAACCCGGGGACGTTCTATGCCCTCCCGCAGTCGCCGCAGTTGTTCAAACAGATCCTGATGGTGGCGGGCTACGACAAGTACTATCAGATCGCCAAGTGTTTCCGCGACGAGGACTTCCGCGCCGACCGCCAACTCGAGTTCACCCAGATCGACCTGGAGATGTCGTTCGTGCGTCCCGAGGACGTTCAAACCGCGGTCGAGGGGATCATTGCGAACATCTACCGGATGACGCTGGGCGTCGAGCTCGAGACGCCGTTCGAGCGCATCTCGCACGCCGACGCGGCGCTTCGCTATGGGAGCGACAAGCCCGATTTGCGGTTCGGCCTCGAAATCCAGGACCTGACCCCCCTTCTGCGCGAAGGCGGGTGTTCGTTCAAGGTCTTCAACTCCATTCTGGATTCCGGCGGGGCGGTGCGCGCGTTCCGGGTTCCCGGAGGCGGGAGGATGTATTCGACCACGCAGCTCAAGCCCGAGGGAGACCTCAACAAGGTGGCTCGGGCGAACGGCGCGGGCGGGATGGCCTGGTTCCGCGTGGAGGAACCGAGCGACGAAGCGCCGGGCGGACTGGCGTCGAACATCGCCAAGTTCTTCACTCCGGAATTGCTCGCGGGAATGCGCGAGACGATGCAGGGCGAGCCGGGCGACCTCATTCTCTTCGTGGCGGACAAGCCCGCGGTCGCCGCCGCCGCGCTCGGACAGCTCCGTTTGCGCGTGGCGCGCGACAACGACCTGATCGACACGAGCCGCCCGCGGTTCTGCTGGGTGACGGACTTCCCGTATTTCGCCTACAACGACAAGGAAAAGTGTTGGGAACCCGAGCATCATCCTTTCACCATGATGGTCGACGAGGACGTCGAGCGAGTCCGCGCGGGACAATTCGAGGACATCCGCTCGATGTCGTACGATCTGGTGCTCGACGGCGTGGAGCTCGGCAGCGGCTCGATTCGTATCCATCGTCAGGACATCCAGGCGCTGGTCTTCAAGACGCTCGGCATCGCCGACGAGCAGGCGAGGATCAAGTTCGGCTTCCTTCTCGATGCGTTGCAGTACGGCGCGCCGCCTCACGGCGGGTTCGCCATCGGTTTCGACCGTTTGATCATGTTGATGGCGGGCGAGAAGTCGATCCGCGACGTGATCCCGTTCCCCAAGACGCAAACCGGCGCGTGTCTGATGAGCAGCGCGCCCTCGCCCGTCACGCCCGAGCAACTCGACGAGGTCGGATTGGAGCTGGCGGAAACCGACGAAAAGTGAGGAAGGGGTCTCACGGGCAAAGGAGCCTGGCGTGAATCCATCGACCGGTCCCACTCACTCGGCGATTCGCGGCTTACTCGCGCTCGCGCTGTTTGCGGCCCTGTGCCTTGCGCTGAGCGGCTGTTCGTACTACACGCTGAGCCAAGACCCCACGCTCGACACCGAGGCTTTCCGGTCCAATCCGCCCGCTTCGCTGGCCGTCATGCCGGTCCGGGACGACACGTCGCACAGTCCGAGAGGGAAGAACGGCCGGCGTCTGGACGAAGCGGCGCGGCGCGTCCTCTACACCGCGCTCTCGACCCTGCATTATCGCGACGTGGAGCTGACTGCGGTGGATGAGGCGATCGCAAGCCGCAGCCTGACGCTCAACCTCCAGCCGCTCGATCTTCCTCCGGCGGCCTTCGAGAACTCCGACCTGGCCGACGCGCTCCTCTACGCCCGGGTTCGCAAGAGATCCAAGTTCTGGTTGTTCATTTACTCCCACGTCCGCCTCGGGATGGATCTGCGGATGATCGACTCGCGGACCGGTCAGGAGATCTACAGCAACCGGGCCACGATTCACAACCGCCGAGTCTCGCTTCCCGTTTCGATCGGCGGGATCG
This sequence comes from Candidatus Sumerlaeota bacterium, assembly GCA_016931035.1. GTDB lineage: Bacteria > Sumerlaeota > Sumerlaeia > UBA8349 > UBA8349 > JAFGFN01. Next base: position 10,210 of record JAFGFN010000214.1, on the reverse strand, counting down.
TGGAGTCTTTGTTCCTGACTCTCTGGCACTTGCGCGACAGCGAAATCGACAACTCGCTCGAAGAATTCGGCCGGCGCCTCGCGCGCGATTTTCCCGATCCTCGGCCCTCGTCGAGTCTCTACGTGGCGATCGACGACGTGTTCGTCGCGCCCTCGAAGGCCGTGCTCCGCGCGGGCGATCGGATCGACGTCGAGGTCCGGGGCACGCCGAACCAAGTGGCGAGTTACGATATCGGCCGAGACGTCGTCGGCCAACCGCTCGAAGAGAAGGCCCCGGGGGTCTACATCGGAACCTATCAGGTGAAACCGGGCGACCTGTGCGAAACGGGCATCGTGCGCGCGACGCTGCGTTCGGCCTACGGCAGCGAGACGGCCTCGATGAGCGACGTGGGGGGATCGTTCCGGATCGACGCGGCCCGTCCGCCTCGTCCGCAGATTCACAGCGTGGAATTCGAGAAGGACGCTCTCACGTTGAACCTGGCGTTGCCTCGCCCCGCCGAGGACGTGGCTTTCCATATCTATCGGAGCGAGAATCCAGCTCACGGCTACCTTTTCCAGGGCCGCGCCGACGAGCTCACGTGGCGCGACCGCAACATCCGTTCCGAGCGGCGCTACTGGTATCTGGTCAAGACGGTCGACCGCGAGGGCAATCCGAGTTTGACCAGCGAGCCGTACGAGATCCATGTTCCTCGCAAGGGTCCGACGGTCTTGCCTTCGAACATCGAGGGGACGCCCGTCCTCCAGCGGTTTTCGAGCCCCTATATCGTGATCGGCACCTGCCGAGTGCCCGCGGGATCGGTTCTCCGGGTCGAGCCCGGTGTGGCGCTGCGGGTCTCGGAAGGATCGCAGCTCCTGATCCAGGGCGACGCGCTGTTCGCCGGCTCCAAGGAGTCGCCGATTCGGATCGAGGCCACGCCGTCGGGGACGCCGGTTCGTTTCGCGCCGACTTGTTCCACAGGCACCCTCGTTCTCCAAAACGTGCGATGCCGCAAGGCGCGAACGGCGATCGACGCCATCGACGGCAACCTCCTCCTGCGCGGCGTCCAGTTCGAGGAAATCGCCCAGACGGCCGTGCGGATCGAGAAGGCGCGCCGACTCCTCTTGTCGCGCTGCGTCTTCTCGAAAGTCCGGACCGCCGTCGAAGGAAGCGCCCAGCGCGCCGAAATCAACTATTGTCTGTTCGACAAGCCGGACCGGGCCGTCAGCCTCTATGCGCCCTCGCTTCTCCTGGCCAACAACGATTTCGAGGGAAACGGGTTGGCCGTCGCCCAGCTCAGCCCCATCACGACGCCCGTCGACCAGAACTTCTTCGATACGACCGACCCCTGGGCGCTCCTCCAGCGAATTCAAGGGCCGTGCGTCTTCCGCAGGATCTACGGGTCGCGCAGCGCCGAACGCCTTGCGTTCGCCCCCTATCCGGAATCGTACGAGACGTATCGCGCCCGCGGCGATCACTTTTACGAGGGACGGGCCTGGGAACCGGCGATGCGGGCCTACTTCCGCGCCTGGTGGCTTCGCAAGGAGCCTCGGGTCGGGACGCGGCTGGTCGAGTTGCTTCGCAGAGGAAGCCCGATCCGCGTGCTGCTACCCGACAACGAACAGCTGCGCGCGGCGCTCAGCGTGGCGCGCACCCTGGCCATCATGCAGCCCGACAACGCCGTCGCGTTGAACCTGTACGCCGACGTTCTCGAACAGGTGGGTTTCGACGACGAAGCCAAGGCGATCCGCGAACGGGCGAAGATGCCTCCCCGCACGCCGTTGTCCACGATTCAAGACCTCGGCGGACGCCTCAAGGAAGGCGTGCGCGATTTCATCACGCCGTAGAGCCGAATCGGATATGGTGCTCAGAACGGATGCACTCCGGGAGAAATCGCTTCACACGACAACTTCTGGAAAAGAAAGGGGGAACAACCCGATGAGGTTTTTAAGGTCTCGGGGAGACAAACAAGCCCTTGAGCCAAAGCCATAGTCTCTCCGTCAGAAAGTTCTGACAGAGACCGACCAGGACACCACCCACAATGAATGCGTATGCCCGGTCACGCCATTTCGCCCTCGAGGACTTTCGCTCGGCCCACTCGATATCCGAATTCAGATAGTACTTCTTCTCCAGCGTGTCACAGAGTCCGTACACTTCGGTCCACAACTCGAAGGCCTCTGCCAATCCGTCGTCGTGATCTGGACGCCCTTCCCTTCTTCTTGCCTCTATTGATTTTTCCCGGATCTCCGCGACGAGTTTGTTCAAGCGGCTTTCAAATCTGCCCGATTCGATGAGGTCGATAGGCGTAGACTTCAACTCGTCGAAGAGATCCAGAGTAACGCGGAGTTTGAGCTTGAAGATATCGAGACAGGCACGTTTCAGGTGGGAATAGGCCTTCGAGACAACATCGGCTTCATTCTCGCCATATACCCAGATTCGCGAAACGTGATCGAAAGCAGCCTGTACCTCGAACAACACCTCCGTGGCCACTTCGTTCCACGTTTGGTGCTCACAGTACAGAATCTTTACATATCCATCCCAGAAATCGAACAATCCTTTCAGGTCTGTCGGCATTCATCGACGGGAACTCCTCTCCAGTCTTGCCAGAGTCTCGTCCGTCCTTCTCTCCACTGTCTCATGGTCTACACAACGGTCTGAGAGCACGTTTCCGCGTCCAATTGTCGGGAAAGCCGAGAACGTACGAGTCGGCTTACCTCTTTGTGCCTCGATCTGTCGACGCCGCTCGCACGACGGCATCCGACGGATCTCATCTGCGGTGAGCCCGGTCTTGCTCTCGAGGATTCTTTCGATTGTCTCAATAGGCATGATCGATCTCCCTTATTTGGCAGTCGATTCCCCGAACACGCCAAACCGTGCCGAGACTACATCGGTAGCCCGGAATGGGTAATAACACCCTGTCCTCCTGCAACCCCAGTTTTCCACAACTCGAGCCGGAAAGGCAAACGCATCCCTCCACGCGCGGAAGCGGAAGCCGAGAGGACTCAATCGTTCTGGCACGTTGAAACCCGTTGGAGCAACTGGACTTAGGATCTCAGATCAACGGGAAATCGGGTTCTTTCTGCGCCAAACCCTCACAATAAACAACGTCATTTCACACAAGACATCGCCGTAACGCAAGAAGAATCTGTAATAAGTCCAAGAGAATGCGCACTTCGCGGCGTAGGCTTCCACCACGGATTTTACGTCGCGGCGGTCCAGCCGCCGTCCACGTACAGCATCTGACCCGTTACGAAATCCGAAGCGGATGAGAGGAAGAAGACCGCCGCGCCGACCAGGTCGTCGGGTTCCCCCCATCGGTCCATCGGCGTGCGGCTGCGCACCCACGCGCTGAACTCTTCGTCGGTATAGAGCGGCACGGTCATGTCGGTCTTGAAGTAGCCGGGAGCGATCGCGTTGACCTGAATACCGTGCACAGCCCAATCCACGGCGAGCGCTTGGGTTAGGGCGGCGAGAGCGCTCTTGCTCGTCGCGTAGGCGGCGACGCTCTTGCGCGAGCCGCGCGCCATGAGCGACGTGACGTTGAGGATCTTGCCCGGCTTGCCGAGGGCGATGCGCGCCCGGGCGAAGGCGCGACTCAAGGCGTAGGCCGAGTTGAGGTTCGTGTCTTGAACCCGGCGCCACTCGTCGAGCGACAGATCGTGCGCGGGTTTGCGGATCGTGAGTCCCGCGTTGTTGACTAATAGATCGATCTCGCCCGCCTCGGCGCAGACCGACGCGAAGAACGCCTCGATCTCGTCGATGCGGGTCAAATCGAAGGCGAAGGTCCACACCCTGCGTCCGAGCGAGCGGATCTCTTCGGCGCCGGCGTCGAGTTTCGCGGCGTCGCGCGCCACTAGGACGACGTCGGCCCCGGCGCGGGCCGCGCCGCGCGCGATGGCCAATCCGAGTCCGCGATTCCCGCCCGTCACGAGGGCGGTCTTACCCGTCAGTTCGAACATGTCCACGGCGTTTACCTCCGTCGAGCCACGGTTCTCGTTTTCTTCTTCGGTTTGCGCGCGACGGCGATCAAAACGCCTTGAGGCCGTATTCGTCGCCGTCCAGGTTGCGATAGAGCTTCACATCGCCGAACCCGGCCTGTTCGAGCCGGTCGCGTGGCCGGGAAATCACTCCTTGGGCAGGAGATTGGCGTAGCCCTCGATGCAGGCGTCGGTGCCGAAGGTGCGGATCCGGACGTTCTTGAGGGTCATGGCGGCTCGAAGGCGGGCGATTCCGAGATCGGTGACCGGGCCGTTGGACGTGACGCCGCCGATGATTCTCGGGCCGACGAAGACGACGATCTTGTCCGCCAGTCCCTCCCTGAGGAGAGACGTGTGCAGCTCGCGGCCGCCTTCGACCAGAACCGACAGGATGCCTTGTCCGGCCAGAATCTCGAGCGCCGCGCCGATGTCGACGAAGCGTTTCTTGCCGGGCACGAGCAGAACCTTGTGGCCCGCTTTCTTCAGGCGATCGACGCGTTCCTTGGGCGCGGTGGTCGAGGCCACGACGATCGCCTGACCTCCGCTCGGGTCGAGGCAGCGCGCGCCGAGCGGAATACGCAAGCGTCCGTCGAAGACGATGCGGGCCGGTTGTTTGCGCTCGTACTCTTTGAGCCGGACGTTGAGTTTGGGGTTGTCGGCCAGAATCGTGCCCACCCCGACGGCGATCGCGTCGACCGAGGCGCGAATCTCGTGCGCGTATTCGCGCGAGGCGTCGTTGCTGATCCATCGCGAGTCGCCCGCGTCGGTCGAGGTTCGGCCGTCGAGCGTCATGGCCCACTTGGCGATGGTGAAGGGGCGTTTCAGGAGATGATAGGTCAGGAAGGCTTCGTTGAGGCGCCGGGCCTCGCCCTCGAGAACGGGAAAGTCCACCTCGACCCCCGCCACGCGCAGTCGCCGAAACCCGCCCCCGTTGACCAACGGGTTGGGATCCATCATCGCGGCCACGACCCGCGCGATTCCCGCCCGCAGAATCGTCTCGGTGCACGGAGGCGTGCGCCCCTGATGGCAACAGGGTTCGAGATTCATATAGAGGGTCGCGCCCCGGGCCCGCTCGCCCGCCTCGCGCAGCGCCACGATCTCGGCGTGGGGCTCGCCCGCGCGTTGGTGGTAGCCCTGGCCGACGATTTCGTCGCCCTGCACGATGACCGCGCCCACCATCGGGTTGGGCGAGGTCTGGCCTCGCGCGCGTTCGGCCAGCTCCAGCGCCAGGTGCATGAACTGCCGGTCTCGAGCGGAAATACCCATGTGCGGTTCGGAACCCGGTGAAGGAGGCGCGACGCGTCTTTCCTCGCGTGGCGAAGCGGGTCGCGGCCTCTATTCGAGATCGTTCCGGCAACTCGCCCATCCCGTTTCGTTGCCGGTCGTTTGTGGCGTCCATTATGGAGAGCGCGTCCTCGGTTGTCAATGCCGAGGGCGCGGGCTACTTGTAGCCGTCTTCGCTCGGGTCGCCGACCACGCGATACACCCGGTCGTTGAGGTCGAACCAGCCGCTCTTCAGATAGACCCGTCCCTCTCCCTTGTAGTAGTGGACCTGTCCGACCAGAGGAGGATCCATGAAGAGGGGGGGAAAAATGAGCAGGGCCAGCGCCACGCAGATGACCATGTTGAGAGGGTACTTCTTCACCCCGGAGTCGTCCCACATACCGATCGTCTCACGGAGCTCCGTGTCCCCCATCCCGACGCGCGCCTTGGACAGTCGCGACCCGGGCCGGACGTTCGCGTACCGGGAGCACCCGAGAACCGTCGTCAGAAGCGCGACGATGAGGATCGCCGACAGAGATCGCGCGAATGGGAGAGCAGATCTTCGTCTCCGTATGTCCGACAACGCGCCGTCTTGCATCCTTCGTCTCTCCTTCCTGCATTCCGATTCCGTGTCGCTACTCCCGTCGTTTCTCCGATCCGAGGTTCGCGTGGCTGTCGGTCGGCGCCGTGAGAGCGTTACTCAATGATCTCGGCTTCGCGGGCAAGATCGCAATAGAGTGCCTCGACCTCGGAGATCATGCGGTCCAAGCCGAAGTGTTCGGCGCGTTCGGCGGCCTTGCGCCCCATTTCGGCCCGTTCCTTCGGGTCGTCGATCAGATGCGCGACGGCGTTGAGAAACGCCGGATCGTCGCGCGGAGGGACGATCCATCCGCTTCGGCCGTGTTCGATCGCCTCGGCGTTGCCTCCGACGTCGGTCGCCACGACGGGGAGTCCGGCGGCCATCGCCTCGACCAGGGCGTTGCTGAATCCTTCCTTAAAGGAAGGGAGGATCGCGATGTCCGAAGCCTGGAGAAGGGCGGGCACGTCGTCGCGCCGTCCGAGGAACAGCATTCGCTCGCTCAATCCTTCGGCGATGGCGTGGCCCTCGATCTCGTCGCGCATGTCGCCGTCGCCCACGACGACGAGTTTCGCGCCGCGGCGACGGGCGAGAACTTCGCGCGCGATCTTGAGCAGGATTTCCGGGTTCTTCTGTCGGACCAGACGGTGGTGGTAGACGATCGCCACGTCCTCGGGTTCCAGGCCGAGCTCGCGACGCATCGGATCGCGGAGCGAGCGGTCGGAGAACCGCGCGATATCGACTCCGTTGTAGAGAACCTTGACCTTCTCGGGCCGGACGGCGAGGTTGCGAACCACATCGTCGCGGACCGTGTTCGACACGGCGAGCACCGTCGTGCGCCAACGGCACAAGAGGCGGTCGAGCCAGCGCTGCCGAAACGTCTCCCATGTGTCGACGTTGTGGATCTGAGTCGCCACGACCGGGACGCCCGCGAGACGGGCGGCGATCGTCGCGGGGACGTTCGATCGGTACATGTGGGCGTGGACGATGTCGATCTTGTGACGGCGCATCAGCCGGGTCAGATCGCGCAGGCCCGAGGGCGAGAGTCTCGATTTCATCGGGCAAAGATCGACCGGAATTCCCGCCCGCTCCAGATCGTCGGCCAGCGGACCCCGTTCGCGCAGACAAACGAGCCGCACGTGGAACTTGTTGCGGTCCAGACGCGGCAGGACGGCGAGGATACGGTGTTCGATCCCGCCGACGGGCAGCCAGGTGATGACTCGAAGCACATTCAGGGGGCGAATCATGACTCAACGAACCTACCACGCCGACCCGAGGCGGGAAAAGACTAAAAAGAAAGTAGACGGTAGACAGAGGGCAGTAGGCAGAAGACAGAGAACAGAATGCAGAGGAGCGGGATGAGCGGGTGCGATTCGGCATTTCAGGAGAGACAACCTCGCCCTCGAAGAGGAACGTCTCCACCGGCTTTATGCCGGTGGAACGGCGATTATGCTCCAGAGCCGCGGGGTGGGGACGAGGGGAATCGCGCAACTGGAGCGAAACCATCGCTCCGCCGACGTGAAGTCGGCGGTGGCGAAGAGGAACATCCAAAGCGTTCTTCCTGAAACGAGGGGTTGCACTCGGGACGGAGAGTGAACGCGGATTTGGTTTGCCCAGTCCACCGGGCGTGGGATAGTCTCGCCGCATGGCTTCGCTCTCGCCCTCTCTAGACTCTCTTTCTTCCGATCGGCGCGAACGACTCGATCTTTTCGCCCGAATGCTGATCGAGCAGAACCGATTCTTGAACCTGACGAGCGTCGACGATCCGGAATCGATCCGCGCCCGCCACTTCGCCGACTCGCTAGCCGCCCTCGACGTTCTCGACTCCCTGGCGTCGGCGGGTCCGCCGGATCGCCCGCTTCGGGTGATCGACGTCGGCTCGGGCGCGGGGTTTCCGGGTCTCGTCCTGGCGCTCGCGCGCCCCGATTGGCGCGTGGTCTCGGCGGATGCGAAGGGCAAGAAGATCGCGTTTCAGTCCAAAGTGGTCGAGGCGCTTTCGCTCTCGAACGTCGAGCTCGTCCAGGCGCGCGCCGAAGATCTCGCCCACGATCCCGTCCACCGCGAGACCTACGACGCGGCGCTCGCCCGCGCCCTCGCGCCTTTGGCGGTCCTGCTCGAACTCACGCTGCCCTTCGTCCGCCAAGGCGGGAAGGCGATCGCGTGGAAGGGACCGAAGGCGGACGAGGAAATGCGAGGAGTCGAGGCCGCGCTGGACGCGCTCGGAGGCGGCGCGGTGGAAGCGTTGCCCTATTCCCTGGGTGGGGGGGGAGAAGTGGACGGGGTGGACAGAGTGGACGGGGTGGTGGACCAGGAAGGGGGAAAAGAACCCGCCTCGCTTCGCCTGATCGCGATCTCGAAGACCGGCCCGACGCCCGCCGCGTACCCGCGCAAACCCCGAGCGATTCGAAAACGCCCTCTCGCCTGAATCCGAATCCAGAAGCGCAGGCTTTTCAGCCTGCGCGGTCCCGGGCGGGCCGGAACCCTCCAAAGGCGGGCAAGCACCTGTTCCACGCCTTATGCCCGGGCGATGTAGCCTTCCTTCTCCAAGTAGAGCAGGATCTCGAGCGCGGCGGCGTCGGCGGCCATCTCGGTCGTGTCGACGACGACCTCGGCGTTCTCGGGCGCCTCGTAGGGATCGTCGATTCCGGTGAACCCCTTGATCAGCCCGGCGCGGGCCTTGGCGTACAGCCCCTTACGGTCTCTTTGTTCACAGACGTCGATGGGCGTATCGACGAACACTTCGACAAACCCGCCGGAATGGCCGACCAGTTCGCGGACCTCGCGGCGAACCGAGGCATAGGGCGCGATCGGGGCGCAGACGGCGACTCCGCCGTTCTTCGTGATTTCGTTGGCGACGAACCCGATCCGGCGAATGTTGAGATCGCGGTGTTCGCGCGAGAACCCGAGCTCGCTCGACAGGTTCTTGCGGACAATGTCGCCGTCGAGGAGGGTGACGGGGCGCGTCCCCATCTCCATGAGTTTGGCCACGAGAACGTTGGCCACGGTCGATTTTCCCGCGCCCGAAAGACCGGTGAAGAAGACCGTGAACCCTTGGTGGGCGCGAGGCGGGAACGAGGTGCGGAGCTCGTCGATCACCTCGGGATACGAGAACCACGAAGGCATTTCGAGCCCTTCGCGCAGACGGCGGCGGAACTCGGTACCCGAGAGCGACAAGACGCGCGCCTTCTCGGGGACATCCGTGGCGGGCATGTACTGGGCCAGGTCCTCGACGTAGACCATTTCGTGGAAGGCCAGCATCCGGATGCCGATATCGTCCTGATGCTTGGCCACGAGCTCCTGAGCGTCGTAGGGGCCGTAGAACGGCTTGCCGTCGCGTCCCGCGCCGGGTCCGGCGTGGTCGCGGCCGACGATGAAGTGGGTGCAGCCGTAGTTCTTGCGGATCAGGGCGTGCCAGAGGGCCTCGCGCGGCCCCGCCATCCGCATGGCGAGGGGAAGCAGGCCGAGCTGCGTCGTCTGTTCGGGATAATGCTTGAGAACGGCCTGGTAGCACCGCACCCGCGCGAAGTAGTCCACGTCGCCGGGACTGGTGCGTCCGACGACGGGGTGCAAGAGCAGGTTGGCCTGGGCCTCGGCGGCGGCCCGCTTGGTGAGTTCGACATGGGCGCGATGGAGCGGATTGCGGGTCTGGAAAGCCACGACGCGGCTCCACCCGAGCTTCTCGAAGAGCGCCTTGAGCTCGGCCGGAGTGTAGCGCAGATGCTTGAACGTATGGTGGGGCGGCAACTCGATCCCTTCGAGCTTTCCGCCGACGTACCACGGGTTCTGCCGATGCAGGAGCCGGAAGACCTCGGGATGCTTGTCGTCGGTCGTCCCCAGGACGGCCTCGGCCTCGGCTTTCGGGTCGGCCGCCCAGGCGTCCTCCACGGTCAGGACGGCCAGCACCATTCCCTCGGGGTGGCGCAGGGCGATCCGGCCGCCCGAGCTCAGGCCCTTGGCGACGGCCTCGGGCGCGTCCAGAACGATCGGGATCGGCCAGAGAGCGCCGGAAGCCAGGCGCATCCGTTGGCAGACCGATTCGTAGTCCGCGCGCCCCAGGAACCCTTGCAGGGGGGCGAACGCGCCGTTGAGGAGGAGTTCCAGGTCCCAGGTTTGGTGGTAGTTCAGATCGAGAGAAGGCAGGCGGACGGCCTCGGATTTGAGTTCGGCGGCTTTGGCCGGGGAGACGAGAAGATCGCTCATGGGGGTGTGAATTCCTTACGGTCTTGGAGTGTGAAAGACCCCTGAAGTACAGGGGACAGAGACAACGGGCGAGAATCCTAAAGGGTTTTTCGCTTTTCGTCAACGTTTTCGACGTTCCGCCTCGGAGCGCGGGCGCATCTTGACTCAGCACTGTTGTCGGCAAATATCAGCCCTATGCCACGCGTTCGACGTCAGCTGAATGTTCGCAATCCGGCGG
>JAFGFN010000213.1 GCA_016931035.1 Candidatus Sumerlaeota bacterium | reverse complement strand
GAGGGGGGGGAGAGAGTGGGAGGAGATGCCGTTTTCCACGGGCTCACGCCCGTGGCTACCCCTATTCCGCCCCCTGAAGGGGGCTCAAGAAGGAGGATCGAACCTTATTCGACTCGATCAATCCGGCTTGATCGATGACCGCAGTTCATTTCCCCGCGCTCTTCTGCTTGGTGAGGTTGAGGAGGCCGCCGGCGACGAGGATTTCGCGTTGGCGTGCGCTGAGGCTGAGATTCGCCGTGAAGGTTCTCTTCTTCGTCAGATTCCGGACCTCGACCGTTGAGCCGCCCTTCGTCAACACCTTGCGGAGACTGGGGATTTCCAGTTGGTCGCCCTGGGCGATCGCCGCGTAATCCTTCGGGTCGGCGAACGTCATCGGGACAATGCCGAAGTTGATGAGGTTCGCGCAGTGGATGCGGGCGAACGACTTGGCGAGGACCGCCTTGAGTCCGAGATACATCGGCGCCAGGGCGGCGTGTTCGCGCGACGAGCCCTGGCCGTAGTTCTCGCCTCCGACCACGAGCCCGCCTTTCTTTTCTTTCGCGCGTTGGGCGAACGTGGGATCGACCGCCGAGAAGACGTACTGGCTGATCGCGGGGATGTTCGACCGCAAGGGGAGGATCTTCGCTCCGGCGGGCATGATGTGGTCGGTCGTGATGTTGTCGCCGACCTTGAGCAGGACTTCTCCCTTCACGCCCGGCCCCATCGCCTTGCGAATCGGAAGCGGCTGGATGTTGGGTCCGCGCACCACGGCGACCTTCGACGGCTTGTCGCTCGGCGCGAGAATCATCGAGTCGTCGACGACTAGGCTTTCGGGTTCCGAAACGCGCGGGGGCCGCCCGAGCGTGCGGGGGTCGGTGATGCGGCCAGTTAGGGCCGAAGCGACCGCCACCTCGGCGCCGCAGAGATACACGTCGGCGTCGGGCGTTCCCGACCGTCCTTCGAAGTTGCGGTTGAAGGTGCGGAGCGAGGCCGTGCCGCTCGACGGAGAGAAACCCATTCCGATGCAGGGGCCGCAGGCGGATTCGAGGATGCGGACGCCCGCCGAGACGATCGAATCGAACGCGCCCGTCGCGACGAGGTTCTGCAGGACCTGGCGCGAGCCGGGCGCCAGGGCCACGCTGGTTTCGGGATGCACCTTGCGTCCCTTGAGGACGCGCGCGACTAGTTCGAGATCGCGCAGCGAGGAGTTGGTGCACGAACCGATTGCGACCTGGTTGAGATCGACCTTGGAGAGTTTGCGGGCCTCGATCACGCTGTCGGGCGAATGGGGCTGCGCGACGAGCGGCTCGAGTTTCGAGAGGTCGATGTCGATTTCCTCGTCGTATTCGGCGTCGGGATCGGCGGCGAGCGGGCGGAAGTGGGTCCCGCGGTGTTCGAGTTTCATGAAGTCGCGCGTGCGTTCGTCGCTCGGGAAGATGCTGGAGGTGGCGCCGAGTTCCGCGCCCATGTTGGCGATGGTGGCGCGCTCGGGCACGCCGAGGGTTTCGACGCCGGGTCCGCGGTATTCGATCACGCGTCCGACGCCGCCCTTGACCTTGAGCCGTCGCAGGACTTCGAGAATCACGTCTTTCGCCGAGACCCAGGGGCCGAGGTTGCCTTGGAGCCAGACGCCGACCACCTGGGGCGCGGTGAGATAGAATGGCCCGCCTCCCATCGCGACGGCGACGTCGAGTCCGCCGGCGCCGATGGCGAGCATGCCGATGCCGCCGCCGGTCGGCGTGTGGCTGTCGCTCCCGAGCAGCGTCATGCCGGGGACGCCGAACCGTTCGAGGTGCACCTGATGGCAGATTCCGTTGCCTGGACGCGAGAAGTACACGCCGAACTTGGAGGCGACGGACTGGAGATACCGGTGGTCGTCGGCGTTTTCATAGCCGCACTGGAGCGTGTTGTGATCCACGTAGGAGACCGAGGTCTTGGTGCGGACGCGGTCGATCCCGAGCGCCTCGAACTGAAGGTAGGCCATCGTTCCCGTGGCGTCTTGGGTGAGCGTCTGGTCGATCGAGACGGCGATTTCGTTCCCGGGCGCGAGTTCGCCCTCGATCAGATGCGATTTGAGGATCTTGTAGGTCAACGTTCTCGGCATTCGGCCTGGGCTCCTTCGCTCGGCGCGTTTAGGTGCGGGCGGTTTTCACGCCCGTGATCTTCCACCCCTCGCCGGTTCGCTCCAACGTATAGATTTCCTGTCGGCCGATGACACGCTGGCGACGGGTCTCCTCGCGGCGGATGCGGACGGCGGCGAAGCCTCCGCCTCGATTGACCGACAAGATCCCAGCCAGCTTTTGGGTGGTATTGGCCAGCACGGGGTCCTCGGCACTCAATCTGCGCCTCATGATATACTCGCCGCGCGCGAGGTCCCCCGTCATCTTCGAACTCAGGCATTGGAATTCGAGCGCGAAATCCCGCCGGTTCCAAGCGGTGACGTATTGGCGAACGACCTCCTCGGGACTCAGCTCGATCGCCTCTTCCTCGTTCGCGACCTCGCGTTCGGGCGCAGAGGGCGCGGCATCCGGGCCTTTCGCCTTCAGGGCCGACCGACGGAGCAGTTTCTCGATCCGATCGACGAGGTCCACGGAATCGAGGTCGGCCTTGGGGATGAACTCGTCGACTTGGAGACCGTCGCGCCAAAACTCCTCGGAGCGTTTGCGTTTCTCCTCGATTCCCGAGATCACGACGATGGGAATCCGGGCGCGATCGGGGTGCGCCTTGAGGCGCTTGATGATTTCGAGTCCCGACATCCCCGGAAGAATCAGATCCAGGACGATCAGGTCCGGGTTGACGTCTTCCACCATCTCCAGTCCGATTTCACCGTTCGGGGTGACGTGGACGACATAGTCCTTTGGGCCGAGAAGCTTGCGAATGGCATTGCGAATCTGGGGGTCGTTTTCGATGATCAGAATGTTGGCAGGCATGGAAGTCTGGGTCCCTCGATAGTCCGGCGCATCTCGAAATCACGAATTTATAACGGCTCGACGGAAGGGTCAACCGAAAAGGACCGAGCGCGACCGGGCGGCGGCGGTCCGGACCCCGCCTCTCGGGTCGGAAGCCGTGGCGATTCTCTCCCCTCCACTATTCTCCCAAATCGTGCGGATTCGCGGCAAACGAAAACGCCGCCCACCGTTCAAAGTCCCACTGCTCGCGCGGATTGCGCCCGACGCCCCTTTCTGATACGGTTTGGGTCTGCCGCGCGTGGGGGTTCGCGCGGCGGACGACCGTGCGCCTGCGCGGTCTTCACAAGAGACGAGGGAAACGTTGTCCCATGAGCCGAAAACCGTGGGAAGTTCACGAGGCCGAGTTCCTGACCAGTGCCGTCCGGCGCCAGGGATACCCTCGCGCCGCGTTGCCCCAGGCGGCGTTTGCCGGGCGGTCGAACGTCGGTAAGTCCTCGCTTATCAACTGTCTGGCGCGTCGCCAGCGGCTGGCCAAGACGAGCTCGACCCCGGGCCACACCCAGATGATCAATTTCTTCCTGATCAACGGCCAGTGGCACTGGGTCGATCTTCCCGGCTATGGATACGCCAAGGCGCCGCCCTCCGAGCAGGAAAAGTGGCGGCGGATGATCGAGGAGTACCTGACCCGCAACCCGAACCTGCGTCTCCTGGTGATGCTTCTCGACGCGCGTCGCGCGCCCTCGGAGCTCGACGACCACCTCGTCGAGTTCGCCCAACAGCAGGAAATCGCGACCCTGCCGGTCCTCACCAAGTGCGACAAGCTGAAGCGCGGGGCCCTTACCCAGACCCAGCGCGAGATCGCACGACACTACCACTTGGGGCCGGACCTCGTCCCGATCGCGACCTCGGCGTCGAAGAAGACCGGGCGCGAAGAGCTGCTGCGCGTCATCCACGACGCGCTCGAACCGTCCGACACGACCGAGTAGACCGCTTGGACCCTCGAATTCTGGGAGCGCTTCCGTGGAAGGAGGCCGGGGGATCGTTTCTCCGCGTTCCTGCGTCTCTGCGCGAGAAACGCCCCTAGGGTTTCTTGTCCTGCTGCCGCGCGAGTCGGCGTTCGAGGCGGCGGAGACGACGGCGCAGGTCGGAGACGAGGGCGGGTCCGGCGTCGGATTCGGTCTCGTCGGTGTCCGATGAATCCGTCGAATCGGGAAGCGAGGACGCCTCGGGGAGTTCTCCAAGACATTCGAGCGCGCGGCGGGTCCATTCGATCGCTTGGGTGAAATCCTTCTCGCGGTGTTCGTAGTACTTGGCCATCTCGACGCAAGGTCCCACCCCGAGAAGTCCCGGCGCGACGCGCGCCCGCTCGCGCCACACGTCCACGGCGTCGGTCCATCGTCCGGCGCGGCGATACTCGACCGCGACGTGCATCGAGAGCGAATGCTCCTCGATGGGCGAACGACTGAGGAGCGCCGCGCGTTCGAGACATTCGACCACCTGCTCGGCGCGCCCCTCGCGCCGGTACCATCCGGCGAGTCCGGCCTGCGTCGTCTGGTGTTGAAGATCCTCGAGCTCGGGGTTGCGATAGCATCGGCACAGGAACGCGAACACGGCGGGCATCGAGACCACGTCCTGGACGTTGTGGTCGATGACGGGGACGATCTGACGGCGGCGGATGCCGCGCAGATACTCCATGTAGATGCGCGGGATGAGCGAGCCCGGGACGTCGCTTTCGCGCGCGAGGCCGAACGCCTCGCTTTCGATCGTCGAGAGACTGCACGAGGCGAGTCGTCCGCGCCAGATGCGGCGCGAGGCGTGGAGCAGATCGAGGTGGGGCATCGCGGCGAACGGCATCGCGACGCGCGTCATGGCGCCTCGGACCGAGAGGAACGGCAGGTCGAACGATTTGCCGTTGTAGGTCACTAGACCCTTGAATTCCTTGAGACGCCGCACCAGGGCATCGAGCATGGTCGGTTCGCCCGGAAAATCCTCCATGAAGTACTGTTCGACGACGAATCGTTCGCGCCCGTCGAAGAAACCTATCGCGACGAGAAACGCCACGACCCCGACGCCGCCCGAGAGACCGGTGGACTCGATGTCGAGAAACGCCAGATCGTCGAGTTCCAGCGATCCGAACAGCGCCTGCCGGTCGAAGACCCGTCCCAACTTCAGATCCAAGTGTTCGAGAACGTCCGCCCCGAGAGGCATTCGCACGCCCGAGGCGTTGGGCGAGCCGTCGAGCGAAACCTCGGTTCGTAGACGCCACGCAAGACACTCGTCTTCGACTTTTCCCAACGGCTCGGAATCGGGATAGAACTCGCGCACGAGGCGATTGTCGGCTCCGGGCTCGAATTCGTCCTCGAAACCGAGATCGAGATCTTCTTCGTTGTCGCTTTGCGTGGGAAGTCGGGTGGGGGAGACCGGAGACTCTCGTTCGGGGCGGTCGCCTCGATTCGCAGGCACCTCGCCAGGCGCGGCCCGGCGGGGCCGGACGGGGGGCTTGATTTCGCTCGCGCGGACCACGCGCCCCTCGGTCCGCCGGATCAGTTCGTCGATCCGGCGGGCTCGTTCCCGGCGCTGCTCGTCTTCGGACGCATGCTTCTTCTCCGGCACGTTCCGCCCCTTTCTCACCGGTGCAATATCCGCTAGATCGCCGGACTTCTCACCAAGAAACTAGGGGTTCGTCCACTTCGAAACGAGGAGTTGGGAGTACAACCTTCAGGTTGCCCTTGCGCTGGAAGAAGCAGGCTGAAGCCTGGACTCCGAACAGCGCGCAGTCCGCCACGACAGAGTTGGCAGGCTACTTGAACGGTGGGAAGAAACTCGATCGGGCCGCGGGCGCGGACGGTACCGTCCCACCAATGTGGAGTCACTACCGTTCGGCGGTTTGCCCGATGCAAATGCCTGTTTCGCGAGGAGTTGTCGCCTTCCGAGGCTCTTACAGGTTTCGATCTGAGCGCCGAAGGCGCGGCCCTATTATAGCCCTGGGCAACGCCCAGGGAAAGAGACCACAACAAGACGATGAGCCCTGTAGGGGCGTCCTAATGGAGCGTGCCAAACCTCTGCCGCCTCGACCGTCATAGAACGCCCCTACAGGGCTGAGGGAGATTATGGAAATGCGCCTTTGCCAGGGCGTTGCCCTGGCCTTTAGTAGGTGAGCCTTTCAGGCTCGCAAACCGCCGAACGGCAGTGATGTGGAGTCGGACACGTGTGGATTCTCCGACGCCCATGGCGAGGCGAAATCGATGGAAGAATGACAGTGGAGGGACGCGCCGACCCGAAAGTCGGGACAGCTACTTCTTGCCGGAGGGCTTCTTCGTTTCGCGGATCCGCTTTTCCGCTTCGAACCAGTCCGAATGGTCGTCGCCTTGGGGACAGCCGCGTTCGAGCCAACGGTAGTAGGCGGCCTCCTGGAGCCCTTCTGGAGTGGCTCCTCCAGACGCGGCACAAGGTTTCTTCTCACCTGCTCCCGCACTCTTGCCCGCTTTCGCTGCGGGGGGGGACGCCGATTTCTTGGTCGCCATAGCGAATGCCTCCTTGAGGGGAAGATGACCGGATCGCATCGACAGAAGAACCGACCTCAGGCTATCAGGAATGCCGGAACCGTCTCAAGCGAAATCGGAGACAGACCGAGAGACGCCGCTTGGCGCGGAGTGCGTCCCGCGGTTCCAAAATCCCGCCCCGTCAGTCGGCTTCTTCTTGCCGGATTCGGCGGGAGCCGCCCACGCGGTTCACCTCTTCGGGACGCGCCGCACGGTCCGCGAGCCGAGCCTTCTCCCTTGGACAGGACTCTCGAGACCGGGTATAACATGGCCGCGGAGACCTCCCGCGCGCAGTCTGCGTCGTCGGGGTCTTCGCGCACCCGCTCGCGGGATATCTGCAACGGCAACGTGGCGATCATGACTCGTTTCGTGGCGGACAACACGGTGGGCAAGCTGGCCCGTTGGATGAGTCTGATGGGCTACGATGTCGAGTACGACCCGCGCGGCGCTCGCCGCCTCCTGGCCGACCCCGCCGTGGCCGAACGCTCGGCCCTGGTCGTCGGCAGATGTCCGACTCTCGCCCGCGACCCGGCCTCCGAGGGGCGGTTTTTTCATGTCGAGAGTCCCGAGCTGATCGAACAGATCCGCCAAGTCGCGTCGGCGTTTCCGATGGACTTCGCCAAGACGATCTTCACCCGTTGCCAGCGCTGCAACATCCCTCTGGGCGGACTTCTCCCCCTCGAAGAAGTGGCGAACCGCCTTCCCCCCTTGGTCAAGGAGTGGCGCTCCAACTTTCACGAATGTCCCCGCTGTCGTCAACTCTACTGGGAGGGGACGCACACAGAGCGGATACGCTCGATTCTCTGCGATCGTGTGGGACTCCGCATCTGAGGATTGTGTTTGGGGGCATGGTTGCCGAAGAGATAGAGATAGAATCTCTCTCTGCCCCGAGGAGGGTTCAAGGGAAAGGTCTTGACATCCGCAAGGGCGGGCCTCTATGAATGGGCTCACGGCAATGTTCCACAAAGAGAAATGAGGAGGTACGAGATGCTACGTCGAACGATTCTCCTGTCAGCGACTCTCTGTCTGTCGCTGTGTCTGTGCACGGCGGCTCTGGCCCAACCGGTGGCGACGGTAGCGCAGAAGAGCGCCATGGCGCCGCGTCCGATCGGTCCGACAGCCGACGGTCACGGTCGCGGGCTATGGCTTCCCGAGTATGTGAAGGACGTGCACCCGGGCAAACCCGCAGTTCAGCCGGCGCCCGGAATGGAGGACGCTCCGGGCGATCCCAGCTGGGACTGGGAGGCGCTGGGGCAATGTCCCCCCGTACGCAATCAGGGCTACTCGGGCACCTGTTGGATCCACGCCAGTTTGGGAGAGTTCGAATCGAGAGAGGCCATTCTTGAGAGCGTGTCGCCCTCGTCGTTCGAATACTCCGAACAGGACATCGGGAATTACTATCCCGCCAGCCATTTCATAGCGGCGGGAACCGGCGGTAACGCCTTCATGGTGGCCAGCTATATGTCGAAGTACGGCTCGGTCAACGAAGCCGATGAACCGTGGGTGCTTCCCCCGACTCACGGCACATGGGACCCGAACAACACCTACATCAAGAACGTCGAGAACTGGCATTTCCTCGGCGATTGCATGTCCAACAACGCCGCCATCAAGAACGCCCTCACGTACGGTCCCGTTTCCACGTCCGTGCATACGGCCCAGTTAGACGCCTGGAATGCTTCGTGGGGCACCCTGGTCGCCCCGAGCTCCCTTACGGGCTCGGGAACCGACAACGACCATGCCGTCGTCATTGTCGGTTGGGACGACAACAAGCCCCAAACCGGCGCCGCGACATTGGGCGCTTGGAAGGTGCGCAACAGTTGGGGATCGAGCTGGGGCGTCAGCGGTTACTTCTGGATCGGCTACGGCGCCGCGGGAATCGGATACAGTTCGAGCTACTTCCCCACGACGACCGAACAGGCGTACGTGAACTACAACTCCAACATGACCGTGTTGAATTACGACAATGGGTGGGACGGAGGCGCGTATTCGTGGGTTTCGAACGCGACGACCGCCCAGATGGTGAACAAGTATACAATCCCTTCCCTTCCTTCGGGCTCCAATGTCCTCCGCGCGATCGAGGTGTGCGCCATGTATCCGAACGCCACCTACACGGTGAAGGTCTATTCCGGTTTCGACGGCACCACGCTCACGGGCGAGCTGGCCTCGGAATCCGGCACTCTGAGCGACGCGGGGATCTACTGCATCGAACTCGATCCCCCCCTGGCCGTGTCCGCCGGGCAGGCTCGCGTTCTTTTCGTCGATATCGCTTACCCGTTGCCCAGCGACATCTACGTTCTCCCCGCTCCCAACACGTCGACACCTCAGACAAACAAGTGCTATGCGCGGCCCTCGTCGGGATACGGCTGGAACAACTTAACCGGCTCGTTCGAACTGGTCTTGCGCGGCAAAATCGAGGTCTTGGGGACTCCGACCCCGACTCCCACCGCAACTCCCGAACCCAGCGAAGTCGGACACTGGGAGTTGTTCGAGTGAGTTGAGGACGCAATGCCCGGCCCGATTCTCGAGCGGCCGCTTCGGAAGTGCGCTTCCGGCGGCCGCTTTCTTCTTGTGCGAAGGATCCCGTTCATTGCGCTTGTTGTTCCGAAGAATCGGAACGAGATCTCTTGAAACGCCAAGGCGCAAAGCCGCAAAGAAAGAGGGAGGACGCCGATGGCGCCTTCTTTCTTTGCGTCTTCCATGAGAAGGCAATGTCAAGACCGACGTGGCGGTCACCGCATTTTTCCCAGGGCGCTTGCGTTTGCGGTTC
>JAFGFN010000212.1 GCA_016931035.1 Candidatus Sumerlaeota bacterium | reverse complement strand
GGAGGGCTTCTTTCCAGGCGAGGCGATCCGGACTGCCGGGTCGCGTCGAATAAGTCTGGGGGGGGGGACGTAAGAACCTACAGCGGCTACGACGTGGGTTCAAAAGATGCGGTCATACCGTTTCTGATCTTGCTCGATTTGCTTCTCCAGCCGCTCCTTGAGCTGTCTGGCCCGAGTGTTGTCGGGGCGAATCTCCAGCGCTCTCTTGCACGACTCCAGCGCTTCGCGGAACTTCTGTTGCCGGGTCAATTCCTGCGCCCGCGCGAACAGGTCGTTGGCCTGTCTCTCTTGGGCGACGGCGCTCTCGACCGCCCGGACGTCGAACATGTCGGTGACGATGAGCCACCGGAAATCCGTTTCCTCGATCGGAGGCGGCGAAGAATCGACCAACGACTTGAGCGCCTCGATGTCGGAACTCGCGAAATCCTCGACTTTGACCTCGGGACGCCTGGGCGGATCGCTCGGCCCCCCGCTCGCCGCGTCGTTCTGCCAGAGAACGATCTCGGCGATCAACATGGCCAGGAAAACGAAAAAGACAACCGGCCTGAGCCGAGGCTCGATCCGACGCCAGAGTGCGAGCAATTGCTCCTGCATTCGTCTCTTCCTTCGCCCGGTGGGGGATCCCGGGCGCCTTTCCTAATCGCCTACTCGTAGTCCACGGGGCCGCCACCTTCGAAGTCCTGGACCGCTTCGGATGGGCCGCTGGCCGCCACGGCCCCCTGCGGCGCCGGCGGCGGCAGCAACCGCGTGACCAGGTTGGTCCCCGTATCCTGCACCACCAGCTGGATGGTGAAGGCCTGGACGTTCTTGAGAAAGAATCGGCTGTACTTCATCGGCTGTCCGGTCAGCTCGGCGAACTGGATGTATTCCTTCTCGGCTTTGAGCGCGTCGAGAAACGCCGTGACGCTCGCGTTCTGTTCCGCCTCTCCCTGAAGCGCGACCTCGGCACGCGTGGGGGTGGAATGGTTGGGTTGGCACCTCACGAGCGTCAAGAGAATCTCCGGAGGCTTGATCCTCTCGATTCTCAAGAGAAACCGGAGCCAGAAGTCGCGCGATCCGAAGGCGGAGACCAAGGTCTTGGCCTTGTTGCCTAGACTGAGGCGATCCGCCTTCGCGGACTCGAACATGACTCTCAACGGCTCGTCGTTCGCCACAATCGCTCTCATTTCCTCGATTCCCGCTCGGTATCCTCCCAAGGCTCCCGAGCCGATCTGCGAGCCGAAGAAGACCATCCCGCCGATCATGCCCGCCAAGACGACCACCTCGGCGTACTGCCTGCTGAAATCTCGAATCGAAGCGATATCGGCGGGCAAAAAATCGATCTCGATGGGGCTGATGCCGATGCCCTGGCTGGCCAGTCCGATTGCGACCTTGTAGCGGGAACAATCGAAACCGTCGGCGTACTGGGGCGAAGGACGCAGTCCCTCGTTGCCCAGCGTGGACGAGATCTCGGCCGGCAACCCCAGCCGCTCCTCGAAGTAGGAATCCAAATAGGGAAGACGCGACGCCCCGCCGCTGAGACAGATCATGTCGACCGCCGTTCCGTCGGCCTGCGCCACGAAGAAATCCAGCGTGCGGCGGACTTCGGCGATGATCCGGTCGCAAACGCGGGTGGCGGCGGCACAAACGCGCTCGTCGAATCGCTCGCGATCGCCCTCGATCTCGAACGTCCCCGACAGGACCGCCCCGCGCTCGATCTTGGCCTCCTCGGCCAGGGTGAATGTCTCGAAATGGCAATCCGCCAGAACGGCGTTGGTGATGTCGCGGCCGCCGATCGGAATGCTGCGCGTGAAGCCGACCGCTTTGGCTCCCCCCGCCTTGCATATGGCGAGATCGGTCGAGCGGGCGCCGATATTCACGTACGCCCGCACCTCCTCGAAGCCATCGCCGATGCCCAGACTCAGATCCTCGACCGCCTCTTCTTCCTCCAGGTCGGGAACGGCGGCGGCCGCCTCGGCCGCCAAGTCGACCTTGGGAACGGCTTCGACCTCTTCCTCCTCCGCTCCCTTGCGGCGCTTGCGGCGCTTCTTCCCGGTCGAGGCCGTCGCTTTCGAAAGAAGCGCCGGAATCGGTATTCCCATGAATTCGCGCGTCGCGGCCGACGCCGCTTGCCAATGATCGAACTCGAATCGGGAAATCTCCTGACCGTTGAACAGGGCCAGCGTGGAGACGCTGATAGCGATGGGCCTCAAGCCGATCCGGCGGACCAAGCGCATGAAATCCTGGCTCGTCTCGCGCTTGACGGCCATCAACAACACCTCGATCTCGCGGTCGTTGTCGGTGGGAAACACCTGGTACTGGAGAATCGTTTTTTCCAGCGGGAAAGGAATCAACTGACGGGCTTCGTAGTGGATGATCCGACGTTGATCGTGCGGGTTGCGCGCCCGGGGCAAACGCTGACGTTTGAAGAACACCGTCTGGCCGGGCATGGCGAAGACCGCGTTCTTCGTCGTGATCTTGTGTTCCTTGATCAGAGCGCGCACCGTGGCAATGATCGCCGCCTCGCGCTCGCGCTCCATCGCGTCCGGCCCGACGGGCAGCGCGCCCGAGACCAGGCGGGCGACACGGACCCCCGTCCGGTCAATCGCCATCTCGACGATCTTGACCGCGTGAGAGCCAAGGTCAACGCCTATGCATCGCTTGATGCCGGCCATAAAGTACCTTTGAAGCCTCGATGTCTCCCAGGAGAGACGGCGTAGAGAAGTTAGGCAAGAACAAGGCTGCTTGGAGCGAATCTATGAATCTTATGGAATAATACACGGACCTTCGTAGCGCAAACCCAAGCCACTCAACCCCTTGTCTATCAGACCTCCGTTGGGCGAGTCAAATCCTTTTTCCGCCTGCTGCTCCTCTTTGCTCTTGACTCGGCACTCCTGGTCATGGCCTCAATTGGGGTTGCCGGGACCCTGGCGCCCTAAGTATGCCTCGGGAGAACTCGCCCCATGCGGCTCCTTGCCAAAGACGCTATCTGTTTAATGGCCTGTCTCGCGTTTTGTCAACCCTTTTGTCTCCCGAGCGAGGGGGCCTCGGGGCCTCGCGCCGTCTCGGAAGTCCCCCCCGCCGAGTCTCTGGACCGACTCGTACGCGACGGCCTGACGGCCGCCTTGGTTTCCGACCCCCTGGCTCTGCGGTCTGCTGCGGCAAGGATCGAGGGACTCGCGTCGGAGCCTGCGCTCTCACGTCGGGCGAAATCGATGAGCGAGCGGCTGGCTCTTCTCCAGGCCTGGCTCATGCCCTCGCCCGGCCTCAAACGGGAAATGCTCGGCAGAATCCTCCTCGCAAGCGACGACCCGGACGTGCGTTGGCGCGCCCGGCTTTATCTGAATCGAATGCCCGATCGTCAGATTCGCCGACTGCGGCGCGAGGACCGATACAATCGCTTTGCCGGAGTCGCCAACTACTTTACCGACCTCTCCGCCGACATCTTGACCGGAAACGTTCAACGCGTGCTTCGTCTGCTTCTGGACGGCCTCTTTGTCTCCGAGCCCCTGAACCGTCTGACGCCGCGAAATCGCCAAGTCCTTGCCATCTACGACCAGTGGCTGAATGCCCACCCCCCTCCCCCCTCGAGCGATGTCGACGCGCTGCGCCCCTACGTCGAGGGGATCCGACGACGCCGGGACGACGAACGAGAACAAGAACTCCTGGCGCGCGGTCGATGGCATTTACGCAACAACCGTCCCGAGGAGGCCCGCCAGGCATTCTCCCTCTGCGCCGAGAGCGATCCGCGGAACCGCACGGCGAGAAAGGGACTCCTGGAGGCGGGACGCGCGAGCTCGGCGAACATGCGGATGCGCCTGGGGGCCAATCGGGCCTTGCCCGAAACCCTTGCGCACGCCTCGCTTCGAGACGAACGACGAGGCCTTCTAGTCGCGATGTGTCAACGCGACGCCCAAGGGGCGGCTCTCTGGGCGCGCCGATTGCGCGAGACCGATCCCGCCGCGCCGATCGCCTGCGAAGCCGCCTACGCCGAGATTGTCGCCCTGGAATCCGTCGCTCCCGACCCGCTCGCGGCGACCGAAGCACGCCGTTTCCTCTCCGCGTCGGCGCGAAAAGACTCGTCCGCCGCCCAACGCCAGAAGGCATTCGACCGATCGCCCGACGCCAACGCCGCCGCGGCCCTCGCTCGATCCCGCTCGCGCCACCGAGCCGATGTCTGGCAGTATGTTCTTCTGGGCGATCGGTCCGTCCCCACCGACCTTCGGACGCCCGGACTCAGGGCCCGAGTGCATCGGTTCATCGATTCGGTATCGGTTCTTTTGCCTTTCGAATGGATCGTTCGCGGTTTCCGGTGCCGATACGGCCAGCCCCTCGACGACGTCGCACGACGCGACGCCGCAGCCTCCTATGTCATGGAAGCGCGGGCCATGGATCGTCCGTTGTCGGCCGAGGAACGCCAAGTCGCGCTCGACTTGGCTGAATCATGCGTGAGATGCGGCTACTTCAACCAGGCCCGAGCCTGGCACTCTCTCGCCGCCGGCGAAGACCCGCTTTTCGAGTCGAGGCTCGACCGCAAAGCCGGCCGACGCATGCTCGCCGCGGCTCGCGCCCAAGCCGAACCCGCATCGCAAAACGAGATTCTCCGCGATCTCGTCGCGCGTTTCCCCGACACCCGCTCGGCGGGCAAGGCCCGTCGTCTCCTGGCCAAGATGGATGAACGCGGACCCAAAGGACTCGGAATCTCGAAGACCGAGCTCGCCCAGTGGCCTTCGCTCTGGCTCGGACGCGCCTTGCGACTCGACCCCAGTTGGTTCGACGGCGAGAAAGCCAACGGCGAACTCGCAGCCGAGGGCGTTGTGATCGACCGGCGGCTCGGACCCGAATCCGTCGAGATCGACCTCATATTCCCTGGTCAAAAAGTGAAGAAACGCGCCACACCGACCGATCAGATGTCTCGGGAGATCGCGAAGGAGCTGGTCGCCTGGGAACGCGAATCGGCGGCCCGCCGTCGAGCCGCGGCGATCTTGGATCGACCCGCCTTCCTTCTCGACATCGAGGGATCGGCCGGACCCGGGGGCGTGGACGTGCTGCCGCGTTTGGCCCCCCTGCCGTTCGAACCCGAGGATTTGCCTCTCTTCCGGTCCACCCTCGAATAGCCGCCGAGGCGGTTCCCTGGGCGTTCGGCGGGACCGGTGGAGCTTGACAACGCGGCGGCCCGAAGTGCTATAGTGCTCCGTCGACTCTGTTGTGAGGGGCTGCGCTCCGTTTTGAGTACAGGCGCTAGCCTGCTCTTTTCGGCACAAGAGCAACCTGCCGGGCTACGGCGGGCTCCGCCCTGACGAGAAGGTTGTACTCAAAACTCCTCACTCCAGATTTGACGGACGAATAGCGTCTCTCTGGGATTCCGTGCCGGGAGTCGGTTCCGATCCTGGAAAAGGCGTGTTTGCGGTGGAGATGTAACTCAACGGGCTTCAGAACGATCCCCATGTCAAGACACAATGCCCCACCCCCTTCGTTTGCCGCACCGCGACCGGCGCATCGTTCCCGGATTCCGGTGCTCTGGGTCGGTCTTTTCCTCTTATTGTCCCCCCCTATCTCCAAAGCCCAACAAAGAGACTCCGTGGCCATCTCTGGAGAGAATATTCTCTATTCGGGGGCTATTGTCTCTTCTCCTCGCGTCGCGTGCTCTGCGAGCGGCGATTGCACGATCGTCTGGCGTCGAACCCTCCCCTCGGGGTTGGGTTCGAGCATCGCCGTCCGCCGTCGCGTGGACGGCCGCTGGACGGAGGAAGAATCCCTGGCCTCACCCAACCGCGCGACTCAGGCGCGTCAGCCGGTTGTGCGGCTCGATTCGTCGGCCAATCCTCACGTGGTCTGGGTCGGCGAAAAGGACGGCTCCACTTTTCTCGAGTACGCGTTCCTCGTCGATCTCGGTCGTCCCGTCTGGTCGTACTTCCCTAGCCTGGCCTCCTCGCGCAATACGATCGAGTTCCCGACACTGGCTCTCGGGCCGCGCGACCAGACCTTCGTGGCATGGCAGGAGCGCGAAGGCTCACTTTCTCGAATTCACGCTTTCGTGGTGGACGACGCCGGTGAGACCCACCACGCGGTGCTCGACGGTCAGGACAAAGCCCACGAGGTGGTCTATCCCGATCTGGTTTCCATCCCGCCGACCGTCGCGGGCGGAGAGCCGAGGATGGCGGTCTATTGGCTCAACCTCGACGGTCTCGAACCGCGAATCGAAATGAGGCGCTGGGACCCGGAGACCCGAGACTGGACGCCGTTCGCTCCGCCGCAGTGGCCCAAGGAAGTCGTCGAGACGCTCCCCTACATTCTCTCCTCGCCCGAGACCGAACCGTTTCTGGTCGGACATCGCCCCGTGGGACGCTACGACCGCGTTTTCCTCTGTTCGGGAGAAGGAGATGTCACCTACTTGGATCCGGCCGCGGAGGCGTGGAACCGTTTCCCGGTCGCCAGTCTCGAACTCGACGAGCGGCGGGGGATGGTCTGGGAACAGGAGAGCAACGGCGCCACAACGCTGATTCAAGCCGTCGTGAAACCCAAGGCCCTTCTGGCGGGCGCAGGGAGCGCCATCGTCACAAGACCCCTTGCCGTCGCGGATTCGTACTTGGTTCCGGAACCCGATGTCGCGATCTCCGGCCGGTCTCTGCTCTCCGTCTGGATCGGGTGGAACCGGCCGCAGACACCCCTTGAAGAACCGAGCGGATCGGGCGGTACGCCGGCCGTTTTCTTCTCCGAAACCGATCTCGCTTCTTTCGAACTCGAGCGGCTGCCGGAGTAGATTGTCGAAACGCATCTCTTCATAAACTGGCCCGCGTACCGTCCGCCCGCGCGGATCTCTCGGGAAGATTCGTAGAAACCGTCAAGTGCGATGAGGCCGTCTCTTCCGAAACTCGCGTTGCTGTCCGCTGCCGTCGCGTTCATCGTCTCGATACCGGCGCCGCGTCTGAACGCGCAGAGCGAGGCGCTCCTCGCACGCAGGCTCTCCGATCACGGCGTCGCACCCTCGCCCGTCTCGCTTCTGGCCTTTCTCGAGCGGGGGTGGGACGCGGCGAATCCTCCTAATCCGCTGCCCGAGGATCCGGCCGACAAATCGACCCTCTTGATCGACGCCTGGCAACTCCTCTCGCTCGAACGCGACAAGGTGGCGCGCGAGCCGCGGGCCGTGTCCGCCGCTTCGGCCCTCGCCCTGCGTTACGCCCGGGGAGACCTCCCTCCCGGCGCCAGACGCATGATCGAGGAAGACCTGGTCCGCCTGACGCCCGGAGAACAGCCGCAGGAACGCGCGCGGCGCCTCGCCTTCCATCAATACAACGGCATGATGGCCCTGGGCGTCTTTGGCGTCGCGACTCCCGACTTTCTCGCCGCCGCGCGCACCGTGTTCGACGCAGAGACCGACCCGGTGGTTCGGGTCGCGTACGCCCGCACCCTGGCTTTGCTCGGAGACGCCTCGATTCTCGATTACCTTGTGGCCGAGGCCTCTCTGGCCAACTCCACCTCGTCGGTGGCCGCCGCTTCGGTCCTGTACGTTCTCTTCGGCCGTGTGTTCGACATGACGGCCGTCTCGCCCGCGGTGCGCCGACGCGAAGCGTCCGAGGCCATTCTGACGTGGTGGGTGGAACTCGCCGCGCAAGGGGACCCGGAGATCGATCGCGAAGCGGCGTTCGAACGCATGACGTATCGTCCGCCCGCGCGCCCGCCGTCGCTCGCCTCGTTGCGCGACCTGTTGCGCGCCTCGGCCGACGTCTCGGACTTCGCGGACAAACGCGGAAGCCGCACGGCGTGGAACCGACTCGAAACGATGGGGCCGGGCTTGAGCGAGCAGCTGCTCCCCATCGTGCGCGACCAGAGGGAGGACTTGGACATCCGAGGCGAGGCGATGCGCTGGTATCGTCGGATCGAGGGCAAAGGCGCGAAGCGCGTTCTCAAGAAGCTCCGCAAAGATCCCAATCCCGAGATTGTCAATCAGGCCAAGACCCTCCTCGCCCAACCGGTTGAATGAGGCGGCCTCGCACGTCTTGCGGTTTCAAGATGTTCGCTTGGAAGCCTGCATGTAAGACCCGAGAACGGCGTTGATACGCGTCTGGTAGCCGTTCGCGTCCCGCCCCTCGAAACCACGCCAGAATATCGCCATCGAGGCGCAGGGTGACGCTCTCCTTCTTTTGCGGAATTCGCAATGTCGCCTTGCGCCAGAACGCGGGTCCCAATTTCGGAATATCCGAATAGTCGATGGCTGATGGAATTCTCATGGTCAATGATGAAACCGGAACCCGCGCGAAATCGTTGCGGTAAGTGGTCATTAAGAAACGTCTTCAGCACTCTCTCGATCTCCTCGCCTTTTCTTCCTGGGTGAGGATTCGTTGCTCGCGAGTGATCAAAGTCCGCGCTGAGCTTTTTCGCCGCTTGGGTAATCAGATCTGCCGCGGTAATCGGCGCCATGAGGAAGGTACCTGATCGAAAACCGGATCTGTTGTGTTGCTATTCTGCTACATCCTGTACCTTCTCAACAAGATAAGCGCTCAACGTTCTCAGAAGACGCTCATGCCGTTCAGGGCTCACGCTCCCAATGGTCCCGGCGATTCTGTTGCGCGGCAGAACGGCCAGAAACCCCAATCGAACGACGGAATCCACTATCGGGCCCGATTCCGCAAAGTCGGTGTCGGCGCGCGCCACGATCTCGTCGAAACTCGGCACTGCTTGTTGGGTTTGTACTACTATCTCCCGGAATCGTCGAAAGCCGCGACGATTTCGGACCGACCGAGGGGACCCTCACCCCGACCCTCTCCCAGAGG
>JAFGFN010000211.1 GCA_016931035.1 Candidatus Sumerlaeota bacterium | reverse complement strand
TCGTCCTCGCGTTTGCGGAAGATGGTCGCCCGGCGGTACTGGGCGATGAAGAGAATGGGACTAGCGCGGTTCCGTTGGGACATCTGAGAAATCCGATAGTTTCCGGGCGAATGCGTGTATGTCGTCAGGAAGGTCCTCTGGAGAAAGCGCTTCCGCAAGTGCCTTGTCCGAGAACTGCTTGGATCCGTTCTGCTGTAACCAGCGCTTGAGACCGGGCAAAACGGCTTCCTTCGCATCGGCGAGAGCAAGTCTCTCCGCAGACCAGTTCTTCTCGATGTATTTTCGACTCATTTTCGAACACGTCGAAACGTCCCAAGATTCCTTCTTGCTGCGTGCATACTCCTGGTACGCTTTGACCAGCCGGTCGTTTGCATCGCCTTGGGAGGCATCGACCAGGCGGTCGAATTCTTGACGGATCCGTTCGAACCTTTCCTCGTGCTCAACCTCCATGAAAGTCCCCTCGATGTTGGGTACTCGCAGAACCTTCTCAAGGGCTGGCAACGAGAGAAGATAATTCTCAACTTCCGCTCTTTCCCAGATGTGCCACTGCAAATGAGGCTCCTCTACAAACCTATATAGATACTCCAGGTCAGGATGGTAATCACGATCGGCCACAACAAACATCTTCAGAGGCTCTCCGGAGATTTGGAGCATTTGTTGGATCTGCTCGCGGAGTCTAATCATAGATTGAGTGCATGGATTCCCCTTGGCGAAACAGACCGCGAGGCGCTGTTCGATACGCTGCCACACGGATTGTCCCAGGATCTTTCCACAGAAAAGGGCGACGAAGTCGAGATCCGACTTGTCTTCGACGACCAGAACTCGCCGGTACGCTTGCACCTTCGGGATTTCCGCGATGTCCAACGACCCCATACGGTTCAACACGTCATATTTGTCGAACGCAACAGACAATGGCCTGGGCTCGCCGTTTTCGAGAGACAGAACGTTCTCCGGTTCCATTTGCATGATCAAATCCGGCGAATGGGTGGCGAAGAGGACTTGCTTGCCCTGATCGACGAGACACCTCAGCTCCTTTAAAAGGGTCTTCTGGAGCGAGCCGTGAAGATGAACGTCCGGTTCATCGAGCAGAATGATCTGCGGCTCACGCAGCAGGATGAAACCTAGGAGATAGATGAACTGTTGAAAGCCGCTGCCCGCGCTGAACACGTCGAATTCCTTGGGTCGTCCCTTCTCCTTGTAAGTCACGGAGATATAGCGATCGCTCGCATCGTCAAACGCGATCGCCATCTGTTCGAGCTCCGGAAAAGCGCGCCTGAGGACCTGTATCAACTCCTCCTCCCGCTGTTTCTCACGTAGGTCCACAAGGAGATTTCGAATCACGCTGCTCACGCGCCCGCGCGCCAACTCTTCCTCAATCGCCACACGAGTCCGCCGTTCCTCTTGAGCCAGAAAAGAAGAGAACACCGGAAGATACGAGATGCGAAGATTCTTCATCTTCTCAAGCCATTCCTGGGATTCGTCACTCGAGTCCACCGATATTCCAAGCCGATTGAAGCTCAGTTTGACCTCGCTGGTCACTTCAACATCGTTGTCGAATACGACTCTGATCTGCATGACCCTAGGCTGACGCTCTCGCAGGACGACTCGATCCGCCCAAAGGTGGTCCGGTTTCGCAAGAGGCAGAGCGAAGAACTCTTCCGCACCCAAGGACCTGTTCTTGATCTCGATAGGGCCGGTTTCCCCGTTTGAAGCGCTCTTCCTGCTCAAACACTGATGTACGCAGAACTCAGAGAGTGCGAGTGCCTGTAAGAGAGTCGTTTTACCACTGTTGTTCGCTCCGACGACGCACAGAAAGGGTCTCAGCTCTACGTCGTCGACATTGACGAGCCGCTTGAAGTTCTTGATTGTGACTCTACGGATAAACATGATGATGTCCCGTATGTGCCGGAGCGATAACGACCTCACCCAGTCTGATGATCGATAGAATCTACCACCCGCCGATTTCGGGGGCAATCCAAATCCTATCGGTGCCGTCCTCGGTTCCAGCGGCCGGCGAATCGTCGCCTACTGGTAGTCCTTGTACGGGCGACACGGCTCGTCCTCGCGTTTGCGGAAGATGGTCGCCCGGCGGTATTCGGCCCAGGTGTTTTCGAACCAGAACTCGCCCCCGGGGGGCGGGTTGGGCGTGGTCGCGCGCGTGACGAAGCGGTGCGTCGCCGGATCGTAGACGAGACCCAGGATTTCGTTTCGCAGATCGAGGTTCTCGGCAATGTACTTCCACTCGGGCCCGAGATCGGGATGAGGCAGACGACCCGACGGGTCGGTCACAAGGTGCGAGCCGCGCGATCCGCCGCCGCGCTCGAGGACGGCTTTGATCGCTTCGAGGAACCCGATCTGGGCCAGGGCGAGCTCGCGCACCTTGATCGCCTCGACGTAGTTCGCGCCCGGGCCTCGGAGTCCCCGCTCGCGAATCGCGTCCCACTGCGCTCGCGCGTCGGACAAGGCCTTCTCCACTCCGGCGAGCGACCGCACCATCCCAGCGCTCTCGCTCATGCGGCGCTGAATCTCCTTCTTGACCGAGGCGGCGCTGAGAGCGTCGCTCGAAGGTTCCTTCACGCGCGCAATCTCGCGGGCGAAACGCGCGACGATCGGTTCGGCCAGTTTCGCGCAGTCTTCCGTCGCGAGATCGTGTTTCCAGTAGACGTGGGCGATCCGCTGGGCGGCGCGCAAACTCCCGACCTGTCCCGAGTTGAGCGCCGAGCCCCCCGGACGTTTGACGCCGTGGGTGCCCGCGAGCTCGCCGACGACGAAGAGACGCGCGACGTTCGACTCCCACCACGAGTCGACGGCGAAACCGCCGTTGCAGTGTTGCGAACAGATCCCGATCTCGAGCGGCTCCTTCCACAAGTCCACGCCCATCTCTTTGTAGAGATCGATGCTCGGCTGGTTCATGTGCGCCAGGCGCGCGATCGGCGTCGGTTGCGTCGCGCCCGATTTCTCGAGGTAGGTGAGCGCCTCGGGCGCGAGCTGATCGAGCGAGAAGGGTTGGAGGCCGCCGGTCGCGCGCGGGTTTTCGCGCAGGTCCATGAAGACGCGTCGTCCCCTGTCGATCATCTCGTTCTGCACGACGACGTCGATGAGCGAGGAGCCGTAGTCGGCGATCTTGTCGTGATCGAAGGGCCACTGATACCCTTTGAGGAAGATGTCGGTCGCCAGGGTGGACATCGACTCGAACCAGGGGTTGAGAAACTCGCGCGGGTCGCCTCCCCGCGCGTTGGTGCTGAAGTAGCGCGGGATCACTTGTTGATAGGTGCCCGAGAGGTTCCAGCGCGGCTTGAGCGAGGCGAGGCCGAATTGCGATTCGGTGAGGTTGTGCGCCTCGACGCCCGCTTCGAACAGCGCGGCATAGGGTCCCATCTGACCCTTGGGATAGACCGAAATCTCGTAGAGATCGCCCGGGCCGCCTCCCGCCATGACGACGTTGTGGCAGTTGAAGAGGACGAGACCGTGGTCGGTCTGTTTCTGCTTGCGCAGGTCGGCGCACAGGAGGCCGCACGCTTCCCTACCCCGGTTCGACTCCGCGGTCACGACGGCCAGGACGTGGTGACGATTGAAGATTTCGACCTTGTAGCGTTTGAGTTCGACGAGGAGTTTCTGAACCATGAACCGCGAGGTCCAGGGGCCCGCCGATGTGGCGCGTTGACGCGGATCGTGATCGGTCTTGTAGCCGACGAACCCGCCGCGCGCGTTGTGGGGGAAGGGGACGCCGATGTCGGCCAGACGATAGAAGCCGCGCAACGAATTCTCGCCTTCGGCCAGCGCCACGTCGGCGTGGGCGCATCCGCCCGCGGTGAGGGTCTGGGCGAAATCCACCGGACAATCGGGCTCCGAACCGTGCGTGCCGAGCTTGTAGTAGGTCTGCTTGTCCGAGCCCGAGTTATTCGAGGTGCCGAGCCCGACGCCTTGAGTGACGATCGCGATCTCGCCGCGCGGATCGGCGACGCCCGTCTCCTCCATCTCGCGAAAGAGGCGACACGCGCAGTTGAGCCCCGCGGCGCCGGTTCCGACGACGACGGTGTTGAGCGAATAGACGGGGATTTCGAGTCCGGCGAGACGGACGGTCTTTTTCTCGATCATGAGTGGGGGGGGATCCTTTCGTTCCGCGATTTCTTTCGCGCGCCGACCGGCTTGTAGACGGGCACGCGGCACTTCTTCGCCGCTTTGAGGAGAGAGGCGTCCTGAGTGGCGATCGGCAAACCCGATCGCATCGCGAGATCGAGGTAGGAAGCATCGTAGGCGGTCAGACGCAGATCCCGCGCGAGCGCGACGATTTCCCTGAGCATCCGCTCGGCGCTCTCCTGCTCGACGGAGATGGGAAGAGCGCCGACCAGCGCCAGGAAACGAGCGACCTCGGCTTGGCTCAAACGATCCTTGCGTTCCGCGACCAGGAGAACGTCGCCGAGTTCCAGCGGCCAGACGGACGGGACGACGGCTTGGTCGGCTTCGAGGCTTTCGAGGACGGCCTCGGCGTAGGCGCTGTCCTCATCCTCGAAACACCAGGTCATGACGACGGAATTGTCGATGACGAATCGGGTCATCACTAGCACACCGTCAACCCCGTTGCGATGGATCGCGCGATGTTCTGAGTACAGGCTTCAGCCTGCCCTTTTCGCGCCAAGAGCAACCTGAAGGTTGTACTCCGAACTCCCTTCCGAAGTCGATACACCACTAGCGTCTCCCTTCCCGGATCATCTCGCGGATCGAGAGGCCGCCGAGGCGGCGTCCGGCGCGGAAGCGCTTGAGTTCGGCGACGATTTCGCCCACGGGTTGTCTTTTCGAGGAGTCGGCGGGTTGCAGCGTCGCCACGGGGATGCCGTGCTTCTCGATCGTGATGCGTTCGCCGCCGGCCACGCGGTCGAGAAGTTGGGACAGGTGGGTTTTGGCTTCGTAAGCGCCCACGGTGTGCATGGGGCACCTCCAATAGACTAGTCTTGCACCAGTCTAATCCTCCCCTGCCCATGTGTCAATCCCTTTCGGCGAAGCTGGGCACAACGCCTGATCGACATCCACGGTGCAGGCGCGACAGGAGGCCCGTTCCGACTCGACACACCCGGCATCCGGGTGTGTCGAGATGAAACACATCGGTTCCTTTCGCTCGCCCGATTCCTGGGGATCGCGTGAGCCTCTTGCAAGGCCGCTCATTATTGTGAACGATTGATATATAAGGGGTTAGTACCCAAGTCGTCTTCGCCTGTGAAGCCCCGGCGCCTCGAGTCTCGCCTCTGGTACGCAGTATGCATGTACGCTGTGCAGAACATAGTGCTGGAGGCCGCCCCCGAAGCGAGGAGGGCCCCCCGGCCAAATCGCCGAGAACCGAGGCTGTCGACCCGAGAGTCGACACCCTGAAGAAAGGAGGGTCCGAACCATGAGTCTCGGATGGGATATCTTCCAACAGATGGAGCGCCTGCGGCGCGACATGGATTCGTTTCTGGGCGCCGACGCGTGGGGATGGCGCACGCGGCCCACCTTCCGGTGGTCGTTTCTGCCGGGCCGTGCGGCTCGCGCCTATCCCTTGCTCAACGTGGGCGAGGACGAGAACAACGTCTACATCGACGCCTTGGCTCCCGGACTGAAACCGGATTCGGTCAACATCACGGCGGTGGGCGAACAGCTGAGCATCGCCGGCGAGAAACCGGTTTTGGGTGAAGGAATCCAAGCCGAAGCCTATCACCGCAACGAGCGCGCCGCCGGCCGGTTTGTGCGGACGATCGCGCTTCCGGCGCCGGTGGATCAGAACAAGGCCGCCGCCGAGTACAAGAACGGCGTGCTGACGATTACGGTGCCCAAAGCCGCCCAGGCCAAGCCGAGGCAAATCTCCATCACGACCGACTAAGGTCGGGTTCGACCGACTGAAGCCGGTTTCGACCGACTGAGCGCGGTCGAGCGGTCTTGAGGCCGCCATCTGAGGGTCGTGAAGACCCGGAAAGGAAGGATTCGAACAATGGCTGAGACAACGGCTCCCGCCAAAACCCAAGAGAAGACCGATCTGGCGCCGACTCGCGAAGAATCGCGCTACCTGACCCCGCCCGTCGACATCTACGAGACGGCGGACGCCCTGGTCGTGGCGGCGGACGTGCCCGGCGCCGAAAAAGACACGGTGAGCATACGCGTGGACAACGGCATCCTGACCATCGAGGCCAAGCCCAGCTACCAGCCGCGCGGAACCGCGTACAGCGAAGAGTTCGCCCTGCTCAACTTCTATCGCCAGTTCCAGCTGCCCGACGCGATCGACCAGGACAAGATCGAGGCGCAGTACAAGCACGGGGTCCTGACCGTCACGCTGCCCAAAGCCGAAGCGGTCAAGCCCAGACAGATCGCCGTCAACGTGAAGTAACGAACGCCGGACCGCGCGATCAAAGTGAAAGTCTGCTGAGGAATCGAGCGATCCGTCGACTGCGAAGCGAGGAATTCTGAGTGCAGGCTTCTCGTCAGGGCAGCTTGTCGGGGCGTAGCGAAGCAAAGCCCGGAGCCTGCCGTAGCCCGGCAGCCTGCTCTTCTCGTCGAATTCGATGCGAGGAGTTATGAGTACAGGCTTCAGCCTGTTCTTGCCGCGGACGAAGCAGGCTGAAGCCTGTACTCAAAACGGCACGAATCCGCACGAATTCGGATGGGCTCTCGCGTCGCGAAGATTTGTACTACTATCTCCCGGAATCGTCGAAAGCCGCGACGATTTCGGACCGACCGAGGGGACCCTCACCCCGACCCTCTCCCAGAGG
>JAFGFN010000024.1 GCA_016931035.1 Candidatus Sumerlaeota bacterium | reverse complement strand
GGTGAGGGTCCTTCTTTCTGTTTCTTCACCTACGGTCTACAGCCTCCAGCCTACAGTCTTTTTTGGTTGCGGCTATGCTGCTATGAGAGAATTCGTACGATTCGTGGGCGGTTCTTCGCGATCGCGCGGAGAGGCCGCGAGGAGGAGATGTCGGCGAACAGAACGTCGAGTCGCGCTACCTCGGAATCTCGACGAACAGGTCGCCTTCGCTGGTCGCGCCGTTGGTGGGATCGTAGGAAGGTTGAGGCGGTCGGGCGAGAATCCACGGCGTCGAGGCGTTCTCGCCGGTCCGACCGAAAATCAGCTGCAACCGGCTCCCCGGCGTCCGGGACGCGGACGATAACCCGATCGAGCCTTCGGCCGAGCGATAGAACGGAGGGACGGACTCGCGTTCGTCGGCGTCGGGCCCGAAGCTGAAGACGACGACCGGGTCGGCCGTGGTCGAGTCGACGATGCTGAGCGGCCGGCCTTCCGTCGAAGCGAAGGGGTCTTGCGGCAATCCGTTCGGGAACTGCCGCAGGAGATCGGGGGCGCTCACGGCGCGGACCCCTTCCTTCGGGAAGGGGAACTCGCGCTCGCGCGGCACGGTCAGGAAGATGTCGCCGTCGCTCAGGGTTCCGTTGGTCGAGTCGTACTCGATCGACGTCTGATCGTCGTCGCTATCGGGACCGACGCTGTAGACGCGAAATCGGCCGCTCTCGACAGTCGCGAACCTCAACGATTCGGTCGAGGCGAAATCGTCGGCCGGAAGGCCTTCCCCCGCTAGAAGATCGAACTCGTCGTCCGAGCGGGGGAACTCGCCGATCTTGAGGAACCGATGCCAAGCGGCTGCCGCCGTACGTAGAATCTGAAACCGCGCGTCGGCGACGTTGTGGCGCGTCAGGGCTTCCTCGAGATTGGGCCGGGTGTCGCTCTCGTTGATCATCCAGCTTAACAAACCCGGGAACTCCCCGGCCGCCATGTCCTCGCCGTCCTCTTGACCCGGCGTCTTGTCGAGCCGTTCGAGTGTGGTCCAGACCTCCTCGACGTCCTCGGGCGTCTCGCAGGCGTTCAGAACGTAGAGCCCGAGACCATCGATCGCGATCGTCCGTACTGCGATCCCGATCATACGCGAGAGAAGAGAGCCGTTTGCGTTCCAGGATTGGCCGACGCGATAGGCTCCCGACAGGATCTCGAGGGATTCCGTGCGTTCCCCCTGAAACAGATGAAGCGTCGCCGCCGTTCGCGCCACGTTGACGTCCAGGTAGGAGAAGAGGCTGGAGTCGGAACGTTCCCGCGAGTCGTCCTTTGCGAGCGAACGACGGGGGACATTGCGGACCAAGCCGACGGCTTCGTCGTCGCACCATAAAGTCGGCAGGCTCCCGATTCTGCGGAACCACGCGAGTTTCGCCTGAAGATTCATATTCGCGTGGAGAACGCCGGAGGCGGTTCGGGTATAGAGCGAGAAATCCCGGAGAGAAGGCAGCCCCGGAGCCGACTGCTTCGCCTCGGCCAGCGCGATCTCGGCCCGGACACGACGGGCCGATTCGGCCAGGAGAACGTCGGGGGTCGCGGCGTTCTTTTTATCCCATTCCTCCATCAGCCGCGACGCGACCTCCGGTCGGCCCACGGCCGCTTCGACGTCGATCCGATGCAGCGCCACGTAGGGGTCGCGCGGCCGATCGATCGATAGTGAACGAATCAGCGAGACCGAGCGGGGCGTGGGGCGAGCGGAGCGACGCTCGCGGAAAAACTCCGCCACGCGCGGGTCGTTGACGCGATGGAGGAACGAGCGCAGCGGGGGCGTCCCGGGATCGAGTCGGAAATCGAGAAAGCGGGGCGCGTCGTCCTGGATGCTGTGGCTCAAGGCGCTCACGGCGGCGTTGAGCGATCGAGACCGGTAGAGCATCTGCCAATAGCCGGGCGAGAGGATTCTCGGGGCCATTTCGCGCGCGATCGCCCCGACCAGGTCCCAGTCCCCACGCGAGGAGACCGAAGGCGCGAGGTCCATTCGCAGGAGAGTCGAGACCTGAGGGAGAGGGTGCAGCTGCGATCGCATGTCGAGCCGGCTGAACTGGCGCAGGATCAAGCGGCCGTCCTCGATCTGCGCGGTCCAGCGGGAACTCAGGACCGGCAAGGCGTGACTCGTCACGATCCCCGGGGTCTCGCGGACCTTGAGATCGCGCAATCCGACCGCCTCGATAACGATGCAGGATTCGCCTCCATTCACGAAGTACACGCCCGCCGCCCTCGCGACACCTCGCGAGATCCAAAGGCTCCAAGCCCCATGCACGCCGAAAACGACGACGAGGATAGATACGGAAAGGAACCAGAGACGCGTGGAGCGACGTTTGAAAAGACGGGACTTCATGTCGAATCCCCTTCCTTCGTCGAGAAATCGCGCTTCCGTGCCGTGCGGACTCTTCTGCTCAATCGAACCTCGGGATTGTTATAGGCCTTTCGGCCCGGGGATTGCAACCCGGATGTGGGGGGTTCATCGCTCTTGACTTGTCGCCCCGGGACACATAGATTGTACGGGATCGTGCAACCTGGAACGGTGGAGTGCGCAACAAGCGTCCCCTGTGTCCGGGTTCGCGATCCTTGTTGCCAGAAGCACGAGGGCTGTCGCTTTCCGTCCGCGGGAGGATGAGGACTATGAAGAAACGCACGACTTGGCAGGGTGGCTTGCCGGCCATGTCGATTTTGTTGATCGCTTCCGTCACGTTGAGCGGGTGCAGCTATCTGCAGGCGCGCTACAACGACGCCAAGGACATTGCCGACGTCGGCATCACCGTCTCGAAAAAGCCCGGGATCGCCGCCTACGCCTCCGGCCCGTTCGCCCAAGTCGCGGCGATCGGCCTCGGCTACGTGGACGGCCGGTTCCTGGGGATGGGCGAGGGCCGACTCAGCTTCTTCGGCCCCCATTACGAGAAGAGTATCGGTGTCGGCGTCTGGGGAATGGAATGGATCAGCTACTACCATAACGAGGCGGAAATCGACGCGATGCCTCCCAAGGAAGCGGCCAAGGCCTCGAACCACATGCAGGTCGGCGTTCTGGGGATGCTCGCCGGACTCGCCGGGGACGGCCCTCCCGCCCCGTCGCGCCAGAAGTACGCCATTTCCTGTCCGCACTATCTCCACGTGGGGTGGATCGGGGTGGTGGCCGGGCCGCGCTATCTCCAGATGCTCGATTTCGTGCTAGGATGGACCACGCTCGACATATGCAGCGACGACAAGCCGCGAGTGGCGAAGTCTGCGCCGCCGCCCGTGACGGAAGAAGAAGTTCCGGCCGACGAGCCGTCGGCGCCGGTTGAGGTCTCCGAGCCCGATTCCTCGGAGACGCCGCCCGCCTCGAAAACGAATGACGATCTCGCTCCGGCTCAGTGAGCCGATGATGAATTTCCGCTACGCGCTTTCGGGCCCGTTCTTCGGTCGGTCCGGAACGCCGCACACAAGAGAGGAAGATGGAGGAATCTGTCGATGAGACTGACCCGTTCGATCCTGGCCTTGATTGTTCTGGCCACTGCCATTCTCGGTTCGGGGTGCGCCCGCTATTGGCGCAACCGAGGGCGCGACGCGCTCAACCTGATGGACATCGGCATTTCGGTCAACAACACCTGGAAGCCGCAGTTCTCGTGCTACATCGACTTTTTCAATCTGACTCCGTTCGGCTACGGCCATTTAGACTGCAAGGAGTTGGGCATCGGCAATCGCCAGGCCGGATGGATCGACTATCAGAATCATTCTTGGGGCGTCCTGGGCTACGGCCATGAGAGGCACGGCCACGGACGGTTCAATCCCCTGGATCTCGAGGTGGCCAGACCCGAGCAGAAAGATCTGACCGAGCGGCCGATGTTCACGAACGGCCTGGGCGGAGCGTTCGCGGGCGACCATCGTCCGCCGAGGATTCAATTCATCGAGTGCAATCGGAGTTTCCATATCGGATGGATCGGCATTCAGCACACGATGCGCCCGGCGGCCATTCTGGATTTCATTCTGGGTTGGACGACCTTCGATCTCCTAGGCGACGACGACCTGCCTCCCCCGCCCAAGAAGACGTGCGAGAAAGCCCTTGAGGAGACGCCCGAGACGACACCCGAGATGACGTCCGAGGCAGAAGCGTCCCAGGAAGAAATGTCCGAGGACGAAACGTCCGAGGAAACGTCCGAGGAAACGCCCGAGAAGACACTTGAGGAGACACCCGAGAGAGCGTCCGACGAGACGGCCGACGAGACGCCGGCGGAGCCCTGATCGAAGGATGTGTGGTACAATGACGGCGCGGGCCTCCGGTTCGGCTCGCGGCGAGCGTTTCCCGGCGAGACAGAGATTCTCTTCGCGGGTGCAAGGATTTCCATAGATGCAGAACCTCGGCATTTGCCACAAGTGCAACCAGGTCGTCCCGGCGCGGCACGAGACGCGCGAGGGACGGGTGTATCTGGTCAAGGACTGCACCGAGTGCGGGGCGACCGAGGCGCTCGTGTCGTCCGACGCGCGCCGCTGGCAGGAAAAACGCGACATCTGCGGTTACGACGAGGAGAAGGCGGCGTCGTGCAGCCTGGCTTGTACGAATTGCAACCATGGCAAGGCGCCGTCGCTCGTCTTTCTCGACGTGACGAACCGCTGCAACATGAACTGCCCGATCTGTCTGGCCAACGTGCAGGCGATGGGATTCCGGTTCGACCCGCCGATGGCCTATTTCGAGAAGGTTTTCGAGACCTTGGGCCGCATGAAGCCGCGTCCGAAGATTCAGCTCTTCGGAGGCGAGCCGACGGTGCGAAACGACCTGATCGACATCGTCAAGTTGGCAAAGAAGCATGGCCTTTCGGCCCGCGTGGTCACGAACGGAATTCGCCTGGCCGACGAGGACTACTGCAAGCGGTTGCTTGCGACGGGTACGCAGCTGATGTTTGCCTTCGATGGGCGCGATCCCGAAATCTATCGCAAGATTCGCAATAGCGCGGCGTCGCTCGACAAGAAATTGGCCGCGCTCGAGAACGTGCGCAAGCACCGCAGGTCGAAAGTCACGATCATGTGTTGCGCCGGCTTGGGCGTGAACGACGACAAGATGGACGACATGATCCGCTTTTGCCACGACGGGCGGGACTATATCGCCGCGCTCGACCTGATTCCCTTGGTCGAGACCTGGGGTCCCGAGGGCGTCGACGCAGGCAACACCACGATCGACGACGTCGAGCGAATGATCCGCGACGCGCTTCCCGGGGTGGATTTCATCCCGGCGGGATTGCTCTACCAACTCGAGAACCTTCAAAAGACGTTCAACGTCGGCCGCCTCACGTTCGGCGGGGCGCACCCGAATTGCGAAAGCGCCACGGCCCTGGTTTCCGACGGCAAGGCTTACCGGCCCGCCTCGCATTATCTCAAGGGTTCGCTCACCGACGCGGTGCGCGCCGCGGCGGCTCTCGACCTGGCCATGGGCAAGAAGTTCAAGACGAGCGTCGTCGCGCGTCTCTTCGGGCGCAAGGGACGACAGCTGGTCATGGGGGCGGCCCTGCTGGGCCTGGTGCGGAGGCACGTGAATTTCCGCGAAGTGTTTGGCTCGAACGCGGCGTTCAAGACCGTTAGAGTCTTGTGGGGTCTCGCGCGGGGAGAAAAGATGAAACATCTCCTGCGCCGCCACACGCAGTGTCACGGGATTCTGCGCATCATCGTTCTTCCGTTCGAGGAGCCGATGAACATCGAAAGCGTCCGGCTGGTCGAGTGTCCGGCGTCGTTCGCCTACGAACATCCGGAGACGAACGACATCCGGCTGATGCCGGTTTGCGCTTGGCCCTACAACAAAGACGACATTCTGCGGGCGACCACGCAGCGATACGGGGTCCAGACGAGCGAATCCGTCGCCGCGCCGCAGTCTTCGTGAGGGACGATGCCACTGAATTTCGATAGTGTCCGGCGGCAGATGGCGGGTTTGGACCGCAAGGTCCCTCTCCTGACGGGAGAGACGCGCCGGTACGTCAATCTCGACAACGCCGCGACGACGCCTCCTTTCCTCGAAGTCCTCGACGCGATTCGCGAGTTCGCGGGCTGGTACGGCAGCGTGCATCGCGGCGCGGGTTTCAAGTCTCAGATCTCGACGGATCTCTATGAAGAGTGTCACGAGGAAATCGGTCGCTTCGTCGGCGCCGATCCCGACTATCACACGGTGATCTGCTGCGGCAACGCGACGCAGGCCATCAACTCGGTCAGTCGGCGGCTTCGTCTTCGGCCGGGCGAAATCGTCCTGACCTCGGTCATGGAACACCACTCGAACCTCTTGCCCTGGCGGATGACCGGCCCGGTCGAGTACGCCGACGTGCGCGACGACGATGGAGCACTCGATCTGGAAGACCTCGGCGAGAAACTCGATCGCCACAAGGGAAAGGTGCGGCTGGTGGCGATCACGGGCGCGTCGAACGTCACGGGCGCGATGCCTCCGCCGGCCCGGATCGCCCGCATGGCGCACGAGGCGGGCGCCGCGTTCCTGGTCGACGGGGCGCAGCTGGTTCCCCACCACCCGGTCGTCATGGGACCGGCCGACGATCCCGAACGAATCGACTTTCTAGCCTTCAGCGCGCACAAGATGTACGCGCCGTTCGGCGGCGGCGCCCTGATCGGTCCCCGCGAGTTCTTCAACAACGCTTCGCCGCCGTCGACGGTTGGAGGCGGAAACGCCAGCCTCGTGACCCGCAACGACGTCGTCTGGGCCGATATGCCCGACAAGGAAGAACCGGGCACGCCCAACGTGCTCGGCGCGCTCAGCCTGGTCAAGGCGATGAAAATCCTCGAACGGATGGGAATGGAAGAGGTCGCGGCTCGCGAACGCTTGCTCACGACGCGCCTTCTCGCGCGCTTGACCGAGATTCCGGACCTGCGCGTTCACGGGGACACGGCGCTCGGAGGCGCGTGCGAGCGGGTGGGAGTGGTAACGATCTCGTCGGACAAGATCCACCAC
The DNA here is from genome assembly GCA_016931035.1 of Candidatus Sumerlaeota bacterium. Classification (GTDB taxonomy): domain Bacteria; phylum Sumerlaeota; class Sumerlaeia; order UBA8349; family UBA8349; genus JAFGFN01. Next base: position 11,004 of record JAFGFN010000024.1, on the reverse strand, counting down.
GCTCTTCTCTCCGCCGTCTTGAGTCACGAATGGGGCATCGGAGTGCGCGACGGCTGCTTCTGCGCCCATCTCTACGTGGCGCGGCTCCTCGGCCTGAGCGACGGCGAGGTGTCCGCTTTCCGAACCGACGTCGAGTCGGGCGACGAAAGCCGTCTTCCGGGCCTGGTCCGCATCAGCCTCGGGGCCTACAACTCGCCCGACGAAATCGACTACGTCTGCGACGCTCTGGAGGATGTCCTTTCCAACGGCCCTCGGGCGCGGTACTATGTGGACCGCGCGACGGGTCAATACTTCCCGGAGGGATACTCCTACAAATTGCGGAAGTACTTCTCGCTGCATTCTTGAGCGTTCGCGGAATCGCTTCTTCCGCATTTTTCGGGGTACCGATTTCAGTCCGAAAGGAAAGCGGCAGTGAAACGCGCGCTCCTTGCCGTGGCGGCGATATGCTTTTGCGCGACGCAGCTCGCTCGGCCCGAAGGAGCGCCCGGCGCGCAGACTCTCGCGGGGCGCTCGACGTACGAGACCGATTTGTGTGCCTTCTTCGACGAGATGGACGGGTCTTATCCCTTCTTCGACCTCAAGGGGATCCGCAACGACTGGAACGAGACCGAGAATCGCCTTAGGAGCCGGGTCGAGACCTGCAACTCGGATGCGGAGTTCATGCGCCTTCTCGACGAGGCGATTCGGTGCCTGCGCGACTCGCACATCGAGGTCCACTCGGAGAGAATCGAGTATCCGCGTCGCGATCCCAGGTTCTACCCCGGCATCGGTTTCATGCCCGCCCAACACGCTGTCGTCGTCATGGCCGCTTCGAGCGATCTGGCGCAGCGTTTCCCGGTGGGCGCCGTTGTCCGGACAATCGACGGAGTCGACGCGAGGGAGTGCCTGGAGTCTCGCGCGGCGCAGGCGTGGAAGGAAGGCCGCTCGTCCAGTCCACAGCGGGCACGCCTGTTCGAGTACCGCATTCCCTTGCGGGGCGAGAAGGGAACCACGCACACTCTTGTCCTCGACCGGGACGGCGAGTCGCAGACCGTCGTCGTCGAGTGTTCGGTCGAGACCGGGGGATGGCCCCACGTCTACAACATGCCCCCCAATCTCGCCCGCGTCGGCCGGTCGGCCTCTTACGGAAAGATGCCGAGCGGGGTGGGGTATATCTACCTGCGGCGTGTCGACGCGAGCGCCACGCAAGGCATCGCGCAAGCGATCGAGTCCCACCCCGACTGCCCCGGTTGGATCGTGGATCTGCGCGGGAACGGCGGGGGCGGATACGGCCGCGACCTCATCGAGGCGATCCAGCGCTTGTCGCGCCCGGTCGCCGTCCTGATCGACGCCGGGTGCGTTTCGGCCGGCGAAACGTTGGCGCGCGACTTTCGTCGCCTGACCCAGGCGCGACTCTTCGGGTCGAAGACGGCCGGTTCGTCGAGCGCGAAGAAGCAATGGCGACTCCCGTCCGGAATCGCCACGCTGACGGTCCCCGTTCGCAGCCGTTGGCGCGCCGACGGCAAGCCGATCGAGTTCAACGGCATCGATCCGGATGAAGAGATCGAGCCCTCGCCCGACGACGTCTGGAAGGGACTGAACACCGAAATCCTCGCTGCGGAACGCTACGTCCTGGATCATCCGTCCAAGTAGGGCGAGCGTGACCGTGGTCCCAATCCGATCTGGGGGAGGAGTGCCATGAAGATTCCCGCGTTTTGGGCGAAAGAGAAGTACGTCGGAACCGACCGCGAAGGGCGAAAGCAAGGCTTCGTCGCGTCCGGCTGGTCCTACTCGTCCCTCGAGGAGGCGAAGCGCGAAGCGCTTGCGCGCGCCAAGCGCGTGTTCGAGCTGATGAGCCGGGGCGAAATGCGGACGCGTCGAGCCATGTCCGACGACTACGACTACGGCGACCGCCCGATCCGGGAAGAAATCGTGAGGGAGATACGAAGCGGAGACGAACAAGTCGCCTTGGTCACGCGCAACCGGTACGGCGCGCTAGTGCTCAACACGGCCCAGGTGCTTTTTGCCGACGTCGATTTTCCGGCGCCGCGGCCGAGCGGCTTCGTGGAATCGCTGGCCATGCTGTTCAGCCCAAAGAAACGCGAGGCGAAACGCGAGTCCGCGGCTCGGGAGGCGATCGGGGAGATCGACCGATGGGCCCAGAAGAATCCCTCGCGGAGCTTCCGCCTCTACCGCACCCTCGAAGGATTGCGCCTCCTGTTCACCGACAAGTTCTACGAGCCGGCCTCGGAGGAAACGGCATGGGTGCTACAAGAGCTGAAGGCGGACCCGATGTACGTCCGGCTGACCCGGAAGCAGGAATGTTTTCGCGCGCGGCTCACCGCCAAGCCGTGGCGCTGCGACTGTTCGCGCCCGCCGTCGTCGTTTCCATGGAGCGATGCCGCGGCCGAGAAAGCGTATCGCGAGTGGGAACGCAACTACCACCGCGAGGACGCCAAGTATCGGGTCTGCGAACTGGCTCGGGAGTTCGGCCGCGCGGCCGACATTCCCGCGCTGAAATCCGTTATCGACACCCACGATCGAGAAACGCATATCGCCTCGAACGCCCCGCTCGCCTAAGGCCGGTTCAAGATTCGCGGGACGCTCCACTTCGCCCCGATTGCGGCTTTCGAGGTCGCAACTCCTCTCAGAAACCGTTCGGCGCGCCGTCAACTCTGTCGCGACCGAGAGGGGAACGGCATTTTCCTTGACCCGGCGGGCCGTAGGCCGCAATCTATATGGGTCGGGTCGGCAATCTCGATTCCCAACTCGGTCGGCGTCCCCGGCCGAAAGTGAGGCGTTATGCAACAGCGCGCATTCGTCGAGCGATTCCTGGAGCGTCTGGACAAGATCGATCGGACCGAGATCGAGGCCTTCGTTCTGCGAACGGTCAGGGAACGCGACTTCATCGCACGGATTTTCGAGACCCTCATCGAGGGCATCGTGACGTTCGACTCCGACTTCCTGGTCACGATGGCGAATCCCGCCGCGATGCGCATTCTTCGCTGGAACGGTCTGCGCAAGGTCCTGGGCGAACCGATTCTCGGCCTGCTTCCGCCAGGCCCCCTCCACGAGTTGGTGACCGAGTTCGCCCGCGATTCCCGAGGCGTGCGCGACGAGGAAATGGTCGTTCACGCCCGGTCGCACCGGGTTCACAACGTGCATCTCCTTCCGATGGGCGATCCCGACGACGACGGTTCCCAGGCCATTGCGGCGCTGATTCTCCAAGACGTAACCACCACGTACGACAAACGAGCCCGCAGCGCCGAGGCCGCGAAGATCTCGTCTCTGGCCACGCTGACGACGGGAGTCGCTCATCAGATCAAGAACCCGCTCAACTCCCTGAGCATCCACGCCCAGCTACTCGAACGCGCCGTGCAGGAGTTCGCCAAGCGTCACCCCGCCGTCGAAGGCGAGAAGATCGACCAGCGAATCCTGCGCTCGTGCGAGATCCTCGGCGAGGAAGTGAATCGTTTGCGCCGGTGCGTGGACGATTTCATCCAGGCCGCGCGGCCCCGCAGCCCCGTTCTGCGGTCGGGCGATCTCAATGCCATCGTCCAATCGGTCGTCGAGATATCCAAGCTCGAGTTCGACGAGCTGGGCATCGAGATCGTCACGCTGCTCGATCCCGACCTTCCCGGTCTCATGCTCGACGAACAGCAGATGCAACACGCGCTGCGCAACTTGCTTCGCAACGCGGTCGAGGCCATCGAGGCCGCGCGCCGCCCCCCCGGCCGTCGTCGCGTGACCTTGCGCACAAGCGCCTTGGGCGACGAACACGTCACGCTCGAGGTCTCGGACACGGGATGCGGCGTTCCCGAGGAGGAGCTGCCGCGGATCTTCGAGCCGTATTTCACGACGAAATTCAACGGGTCCGGACTCGGGCTCATGGCCGTGGGCCGCATCATCCGAGAGCACAAGGGCCAGATCTCCGTGTCGAGCTCGCCGCGCGACGGGACGACCTTCTCGATCGAGCTCCCGGTGCTTCGTCGGCGCGTCAAACTCCTCACGGGAAAGACAGCTCCAACCACGGACAAGGACACGCAGACCGTCTCGGCGCAGGGGTGAGGCAGAAGACGCGAGGCGAGACGGCTTGCACAAGAATTGGGCGTCCGCTCTGTGCAGTGTACAGACGACGGGCGGCCTCACCGGAGAGCGCCCCCACCCCAAGCACCCTACGACACTGATTTACCGACACTTAGGCTACGAAGTGGTTTGGCATTGCGTTTGCTTCCTTGTACGGACGTGTTCGTGCGCCTCTAGGTAAGGGGCGCTAGGCGTGGCAGAAGCACTCGATGAGGAAGTCGAACGTCAAGGGAGTTCGTCATGCAGAGTTACCATCGTTCAAGACGGGCTGTGCCCACCCGGTTTCGGGCGTCGAGGGCGTTCACGCTGGTCGAGACCATGATTGCGGCAGCCATTCTTGTGATTGTCGCCGCGGCCTCGATCTCATCCATCGTGTTCGGCGTTCGAGCCACTCGGGTGAACACGAATTCGATCGTGGCCAAGAACATCGCCCAGGGCTATTTCGAACGGATGAACACCGACACGTTCGCCAACGTCGGCCCGGCCAACTATCCCGATATTTCCAGCGCGCCCGCCAATCCCGCCGACACCATCTGGCTCGACCAGGCGCTCGACATGCCCTGCGCCGTGGATATCGAGTTCAAGGGTTTCGGACGGGCGACCGCGGCTTCCGCCGCGACGCTCACCGACGCGGATAAGATTGCTACGGGGGGCGGGGCGTGGGTGGAAGACGAGTGGGTCGGCAGTCGGTTGTACCTGGTCGATGGCCAAGGCATCGGGCAATATCGGACCATCTCCGCGAACTCGGCGAACGTTCTGACCGTGTCGCCGGGGTTCGACTTCCCTCCGGCCGCGAGCACGGGTTACATGATCGACAACGGCAAGACGGTCCGCGTGACCACGTCGTGGGAGTACATGGGGAAGACTTACAGCCGAACGATCGGGTCGTTGATCATCAACTACCGCAACGACGACGCATTGGGTTTCTAAGAGGCAAGGATCGAGGGCGAGAAATGAAACCGTACCACGCCGACAAACCGACCGTCGCGGGACCGGGCCGCCGAGGCCGCGGATTCACGTTGACGGAGATGATGGTCGCGGTGGCCGTCAGCGCTCTTGTCATTTCCGGCGTCTTGTCCGTAGGGCTCTTCGTTCGCAAGGTCTACAAGGCCACTGCCTCGCAGCAGCTCGCCCTATACAACGCCAAGAAAGCGATCGAAGTTCTCAACCGAGAAATCCGTCGCGCCCAAGCGCCCCTCCTCAATCTCAACGGCTGGGGCAACCGCGTCGAATTCCGCCGGTTCGGGGAATCTACCGTGCGGAGTCTGGAGCTGGTCTCTTCGGACGACGACGTCACGACCCCGTGGGACAACTCGCTGGTCTACGATCCCAATACCGCGACGAGCGGGGACGAAGTGACGATCGCGGAGAACATCGCCGCCTCGACCGCCCAAGGGGCGTTCAACTATGCGAGCGGCAACCGCCCGCTGGTCGTGCGGATGCGCGCGGGCGATCCCGTGGACGACGAAGCCCGTCAACTCACCGGTCCGGGCGTCCAAGGGGTCGAGATCAACATCACCGTCGGACCGAGGAACTAGCCGTAGAGCAGAAGGAGGCAGTCCAAATGTATCGTATGTATTGCGCAAGTCGTTCGACCAAGAGGGAGAGCCGGTTCGCGCCGAGGCGACGCTCCGGGGCGCCGGGGTACGGACGCGGGACCATCCTGCTTTTCACAACCATCATCCTCTCGTTCGTGTTCCTCGCTCTGGCAAGCGGCATCCTGAGCATGGCCGTTCACCAAACGAACAGCCGGGTGCGCTATGGCGTCTACAAAGACGAGTTCGCCGCCGCCGAGGAAGCGCTCAACAAAGCTTTCGGGCACGTACAGTTCCTGGTCCGGAGCGCGACGCCGGATCTGCCGACGGAGATTCAAGCGACCCCGCAACCGATTGTGTCGGGGTTCGATATTCTCGATTTCGCCGTCGCCCAGATATCGGCGGGCGCCGAGGCCGTGACCGAAGGGCCCTGGCGCGGCCTCACTCTCAACACGCTTCGCTATCGCGTCTCGGCTCGCGTTCGCCAGCAGGCCTACAACAATCCCGACTCGGTTCCGAATTATTTCGTGCGCGACGGGGTGACGCTGGCCCAGAACTTCAATATCACCTACATTCCGATCTACCATTTCGCCATCTTCTACGATCCCGATATGGAAATCGCTCCGGGCGCCAACATGTGGGTCCGCGGCCGCGTGCATACCAACAGCAACGGCTACTTCCAGTCCGAGAGCGGAGCAAGCCTCAGTTTCTACGATCGGGTCTCGGCGGCCGGAGAGATCTTTCACGGCCGTCATCCCGACTCGGGCAAGAGCGATGCAAACGGGACCGTCATGTTCTCCGACGCCAACAACTGGGACGGCTCGTCCTACTCGGGCAGCAACCTCGAGACGATGGCACGCACATCGGGCGACTCGAACGGCGACGGATGGCTCGATTCGCGCGATTCCGACTGGACCCCCGCGGCCGTGGACCGGTGGAACGGATACGTCGAGGACACGACCCACGGCGCCATCCCGCTCGATTTGCCGATTCCTCCCGTCACGCCTCCCCACGCCATCATCGAGCGCGCCCTCTCGCCCGGCGATCCGGGCTACAGCGCGAGCGTCGAGAGCGAGAAATTCGAGAACATCGCGGGAGTCGTGATTGCCGCCGATTCGTCGGGCAACATCGCCATGACCAGGCAGGACGGCACTTCCATCCAGCCGTACTACTACGTGAACAGCAGCGGAACCGTCTATCTCACGCCCGGCACGGGTCGGAGTCGCCGCGACGTGGTCACCACGTCGCCTCGCTTCTACGATCAGCGTGAGGGAAAATACATCCGCCCGGTCGAGGTCAATCTCGGCTATCTCCGCCAGTACAGCACGGCTTATCCGACTGTCTTGCCGGCCAACGGCGTCCTCTATGTGACCGGCGAGAACCGGAGCGACGGTTCGGCCGCCGTCCGACTGGTCAACGGCTCGCAGCTGCCCGTTCCGCCCGGCACGACGGGATTCAGCATCGCGACCGACGATCCGCTCTATGTCCAGGGCGACTACAATACAGTCAACAGGACGCGCGCCCTCGTCGCGGGCGATGCCGTGACGGTCCTTTCCAATTATTGGAACGACACCCGTTCCGACTCCCCCTCCGACAGTTACAGCTACCGCACGGCGACGGCGACGACCATGAACGCCGTCTTCATGAACGGCATCGTTCCGAGCGCCGACAACAACTACAGCGGCGGCGTGGAGAACTACTTCCGTTTCCTCGAAAACTGGGGCGGCAGGAACTTCGTTTTCAACGGCTCGATCGTCCAGCTGTGGCAGAGCATGGTCGCGCTGGGCAAATGGAGATACGGAAACCCCGTATACGACGCGCCCAACCGCGTCTGGGCCTGGGACGCCATGCTGAGCGACATCGACGGCCCGCCTGCGGCGCCGCGCGTGGTCGAGATTGTCCGGAACGGGTGGGAGATCTCGAGCGCCGAGGCCGAGTGACCCGACCGCTTCCCCCCGCGCGCCTCACAAGGCGAGAGATGAAAGGCCGCGACCGCCTCAACGGTCGCGGCTTTTTGCACCTTTCGTCGGGAGAGAAAGACTCAAGCCGGAATCTTGCGCAGAGCGATTTGATTGTTGTAGCAATCGACGAGATCGTAGTCTTGGCGAACGCGAAGGAACTCCTTGACGGCGCGCGTGGCTTCCATGTCCCAACCGATAACGAAATCGCCGACCAACACGAGCCCGTCGGCCGGAGTGCGGTCCCAGAACCAATTCAGCGCCTGACGCGTCGGTCCGTAGTGGGCGACGTCGACGATCGTGAGAGAGAACCGCCCGGCCCCTTCGTAGCGGTCGAAGCACTCGGGGATGAAGCCTCCCCAGAGACGGTAGTCGCCGCGATCGATCTTGTGAGAATCCATCAGAGACCGGAACGCCTCGATTCCCCCGATGTCGAATTCCCCCTCGGGGTGCGATCCGCCTTCGGAATCCGGGCGGTCGCAGAGCCCCGGTTCGGCCATTCCGTGGAAGCTGTCGAAGGCGTGGGCGAGTTTTCCTTGTTCCCAAGCCAGAGGCACCAGGCGCCGGAACGTGGCGCCGTAGGCCACCCCGACCTCGGCGAAGTCGCCCGCCACGTCTTTCGCCATCTTGGCGAACCGGTTGAGCGTCGCGTCGCTCCAAATCCCCCACTTCTCGCCGGTCCGGTGGGTCAGACGAATATAGTAGGAGTCGCTGCCCGCGTCGGGAACGCCCGTCGTTTCTCCCGACGATGGGGCTCGACGGAGTCCCCTCGTCGCCGCACGGCGAAGAGCCGCCTTGGCCGACGTCAGTATTCGGTGTCCGAAAGACATGAGACGGGTCTCCGGCTCGGCGCGGGAGAGAATCGCCCTGGCTTCCCTAGCAAGGGAAGGCAAAGGCTACGGACACCCCACGTGGAAAGTGTCCCCATGTCGCGCCGTCTAGTTATGAATCGGTTTTTCGCGGGTTCGCGATAAGGCGTGAGATGCGATTCTTTTCGGTGGGCGGCGAATCGTCCCGGCGGGTCAGCTCGACTTCATCTTCTCGCGTTTGACGATGACCTGATCGATCAGGCCGTATTCCCGGGCCTCGCCGGGGCGCATGAAATGATCGCGGTCCGAGTCCTTCTCGACCCGGGCGATGTCCTGGCCGGTATGCTCGGCGAGGAGCTCGTTGAGGCGCTGCTTCATGCGAAGCATTTCGCGCGAGTGGATCTCGATGTCGGACACCTGGCCCTGGAATCCGCCCAGGGGCTGATGAATCATGATGCGCGAGTGGGGCAGGGCGAACCGTTTGCCTTTGGCGCCCGCCGCTAGGAGAAGCGCGCCCATCGACGCGGCCTGGCCCACCACGGTGGTCGATACGTCGGGCTTGATGAACTGCATCGTGTCGTAGATGGCCAGGCCCGCCGTCACCGATCCGCCCGGACTGTTGATGTAGAGGGTGATGTCCTTGTCCGGATCGTCGTATTCGAGGAAAAGCATCTGGGCGATGATGACGTTGGCCACCTGGTCGTTGACGTCGGAGCCCAGGAAGATCACGCGGTCCTTGAGCAGACGCGAGTAAATATCGTACGAACGCTCGCCGCGCTCGCTTTGTTCGATGACGATGGGGACGTAATTCATCAGGCTTCCTTCTTTTTCCTTCTCGGTGTCTTCGGGGTCTCGGCCTCCGGTTCCTTCTTGGCGGGAACGGTTTCGTGAATCTTATTGCGCGCGATGAGGAAGTCCTCGACCTTGTCCACCACCAGGCTCCGCCGCAGGGAATCGAGTTTCTTCTCGGCTTCGAGGCGCGCCCGGATCGCGAGCGGCTTGCGCCCCTCGGCCTCGGCGCGTCGCTCGATTTCCTTGTCCACGTCCGCGTCGCCGACCTCGATGCTCTCTTTCTTGGCGATCGCGTTGACCAGGAGGTTGACCTTGACGAACCGCGTGGCGTTCGACTTCGCCGAGTTGAGATAGCCCTCGGTCGACATCCCCATGGCGGCGAGGTCGATTCCCATCGCGCGCATCTGGTTGGTGTCGCGCACGATCGTCTGGTATTCCTGCGCCGCGACGATCGTCTTGGGCGCATCGAACGCATTCGCCTCGATCAGTCGATCGAACAGCTTCTCCATAATCTGTTCGCGCTTGCGCGCCTCGGATTGCTGCGTCAGATCGTCCCGGACGCGTTTGCGCAAGTCGGCCAGGGTCGCGAAGTCGCCGACGTCCTTGGCGAACTCGTCGTCGAGTTCGGGCACCTTGCGTTCCTTGATCTCCTTGATCGTAACCGCGTAGGTGTCCTTATGCGTGACTTCTTCGCCCTTGCGATTCTTGACCGTTCGCTCGACGGCCTGGGTCACGACGTCGCCCACTTTCTTGCCGACGAGGGCCTTGGCGACTTCCGAGGGCAGCGCGGCTTGAGGATCGCGCATGAACGCGTTCTCGCGGCACAGCGAAGCCATCCGTTTGCCTTCGGAATCGGTCACCTCGAGATCGAGCGAGGCGCCGTCGCCCGGCGCGTACTTCTTGGTCGTTTTCGTCGTTTCGTACGTCGCGTTGGCGTCGCGGATGTATTCGATCTGACGGTCGACCGTTTCGTCCGTGACGGGTTCGACCTCGACCTCGATTTCGTTGTCGGTATAACCCGTCGCGTCGATCTGGGGCATCGCCTCGATGTCGATCTGCATCTCGACCGGCTTGCCTTGCTCGACCTTGCTGTCGGCCAGAGACGGATCGCCGACGGATTGAAGGGACTCGGACTCCACAATCTGCTTCGCGACGTTCTCGGCCAGATCGTTCAGAGCGTCCTTCTGCGCCTCCTCGCCGAACCGGATCTTGAGCAGTTGAACGGGCGCCTTGCCGGGACGGAATCCGTCGATCAGGACCGTTTTCTTGAGATCGTGGAAGATGGTTTCCATCTTCTCGTCGAAGACTTGGGTCTCCACCTCGACCGTATAGCGATTGACCGAGCCTTCCTGGTGTTCGGTCTTGACCAGCCGGTACGAGACTTTCGGCGACTCGGCGTCGTCTCCGGTTTCAGTCGCCGGGGCGGTGACCTCGGGAGCTTCCTCGGGAGTTGCCTGAGCATCGGGTTGGGGGGTTTCGTTTTCAGTCACGGGACAACCTCCTGGAGTTTCTCTTGGGCGTACGAACCTGCGAGACGGAGTCCGCCGGGCCGCTCGCCCGCCAAATCGCGATTGGGACAACCGCCGAAGTGCGGCGTGAGCCAAGCAAGCCTTCTCTTCTCAATCTTATGAGAGGCGATTCGAACGACGAACGGGCGGGTTTCCCCCCGCCCAAACGGCGGGAAACCTACGCGACATCGACACAGTCTAATCACGCAAATCGCCCGATATCAAGGACTTTTTGAGCACGTCGCCTCCTCCGAGATCCTTCACGCCAAACGGAAAGCGAGGGGTGGCGTAGGACGCGGGGTGGTTTTTGTTTTTTGCGGTCGCGCGGGGGGTGTGT
>JAFGFN010000023.1 GCA_016931035.1 Candidatus Sumerlaeota bacterium | reverse complement strand
GGTGAGGGTCCTTCTTTCTGTTTCTTCACCTACGGTCTACAGCCTCCAGCCTACAGTCTTTTTTGGTTGCGGCTATGCTGCTATGAGTGTGTTCGTGTGATTGATGGACCGCTCTTCTCGAGCCCTGAAAGGGCGTCATATTACAGCCCAGGGCAAGCGCACAAGCGACCGAAGGGAGCGACGTAAGCGACGCCCTGGGTAAGCGATCAACCCCCATCATCCCGCGCCGGCGCGCGTTCTTGCGCGGCAAGTTCCTCGTGCCGACGCAAGAACCGTGACGGCGCGAAGAGATCAAGAACTCCGGCGTGCGCCGTCACCTCTTGATCGTCGGTCGTCCTGCCTCCGCCATTCGGCTCGCGTGCCCCTCGATCCCGATCTCCCGGATCTGGCGAATGCACGCCGGACGGTCGGAGCGAAAGATCGACGCGAACAGTCTGGCGACGAGGTTGTTGAACAGCTTGCAGTCTTTGGGGTTCTCGTATTCTCCGCAATCGGCGCAGGATGCATATTCATGCGTTCGACAACACGTGCGGATCTTGCACCACGTCGCCCGTTCGTTCTCGTGACACCCGGGACACCGGTCTCTGAGATACGCCTTGCAGGCGCCGCAGTAGAGACCGCAATAGGCGACCAGTTGGGGATCGGCGACCACCGGTTTCATGCGTCTTCCCGCCTTTCTTGCCGTTTCTCCTAGTCGAGCGGATCGCGCGCCGTATTCGCCACAATCCCGCCGCCGAGATGCCACATTGGACGAAAACTTCCGCGTGGCTTTCTGCGTGGGGTTCCGGCCACCCGGCGTAGGAGAGGCGGCCGGTCTTCTCGAACCGTGAAGACGAAACTCAACCGGCGGAGCGCCTGCGTTTCGGCAATGAAGACTTCGATCCTTCCGTTCGCGCTTTCGCCTTGCCGCGCGCTTGATAGAAGCGAATCAGTTTGCGCGAGTCGTAGTCGCACCGGCGCGAAATCGCTTCTCTCGAATCCCATACTCGTTGGAGCGTCGAATCGGTCATGACATATCCTCCGCGCACAGTTCCATCGGCGTCACCAGCGCGGGGACGAACAGTCCCAACCGCGTGTTGACTATGCGTATGTGCTCGAACTTGTTCGCGTTCGCGATGTGGCTGCAATTCCAAGTAAGCAAGAAGTCGCACTTGTGAAACGACGCGAGAGCCAAATGGAGAGCATCGCCGAGGCGCTCTCGCGGCATGAGACGATTGGACACGTAGGTATCGACAATGTCCGCGATCTCATCCGGAATGGGCAACCGCGGAAGCGAAGCCACCAACGCAACCGCATCGGCCTGTGTCGGATACTCGCCTTCCTCCAGCTCGGCAACGACGGCTTCACTCGTGACAAGATCGTAGACTTGGCGCCGCTGTTCCCACCATTCGCGCGTCCACCTCCGCCGCGCGATCATTTCCGGCTCTCGTCGCGTCTCGTAGAAAAAGCTGGGAACCGAGGTCTCGATATACACGCTTTTCATGCGAGATTGCCGCCTCGACTCAGGTAATCGAGAACTTCCCCGTGCAACCGGGATTTGATCTCTTGCGGCGAAACCGTCTCGAAGAACAACTGCGACGCTTCGCGTAGGTTGTTTCGGGTCTCGTCGATCGAATCGCCTTGACTGGCCACGTCCAGTTCAGGACATAGAGCGACGAATCCGTCGCCTTCTCTTTCGATAATCGCCGTCAGTTGCCTGGTCATGTATGTCCCGTCCTTTCGACCGTAACCTACCACGAAATGAAAAGGAAAGGCGACCGATAACTCCCGGCGTCGACTTCTTCGGGGAAACGCGTCCGATTCCTTCTCTATTCCAGAAGGGCGCGCGCGGTTTTCGCCAATCCCTCCGGCGAGATGCCGTAATGGCCGAAGATCTCGAGCTGGCTGCCGGTCATCGTGTATTCGTCGGGGAAACCGACGATGCGGAACGGAATCGAGACCCCCGCCTGCATCAGGACGGCGGCGCACGCTTCGCCTAGCCCGCCGAAGACGCAATGTTCTTCGACCGTCACCATGGCGCGGCACGCACGCGCCGCGGCGAGCACCGCCTCGGCGTCGAGCGGCTTGACCGTGTGCATACTGACGACGCGGGCCGAGAGACCCGCCTTCTCCAATTCCATCGCCGCCATCGACGCTTGACACACCGTCTCGCCCGTCGCGACGAACGCAACGTCTTTCCCTTCGCGCGCGACGATGGCCTTGCCGATCTCGAACCTCGCGCCGGGCGCGTGAACGTGAGGCAGGGCGCGTTTGCCGAAACGCACGTAGACCGGGCGCGGCGAGCGCGCGGCGGCGAGGATGGCTTCGCGCGCCTCGAAGTTGTCGGCGGGGACCACGACGTCGATCCCATGGATCGCGCGCAAGGCGGCCAGATCGTGAATCGAATGGTGCGTCGAGCCGAGCGCGCCGTAGCTCACGCCCGCGCTGATGCCGACCACTTTGACCGGGTTGCCGGAGTAGGCCACGTCGTTCTTGATCTGTTCCAAGGCGCGGGCCGTCAAGAAGCAGGCGGGCGACACGGCGAAGACGGTCTTGCCGCACGAGGCGAGACCCGCCGCGACGCCGACCAGGTTTTGCTCGGCGATCCCGACCTCGACGATCCGATCGGGCAGCGCGGCGCCGAACGGGCCGAGCTTGCCCGATCCGCGCGAGTCGCTCGTCACCGCCAAAACGTTGCGGTCGGCCCGGGCGAGCTCGAGCAACGTGTCGGCAAAGACTTCGAGATTGGCTTTTCCCTGTTCCAGAGTCATGGAAACATATCCCTTGATTGGTCCAATAGGACCTATCGGACGAATAGGACCCATTCCTTATTCTTTACACGCCGCGGCCATCGCGCGGTCCAACTCGGCGAGGGCGCGTTCGAATTCCTCGTCGCTCGGCACCCCGTGGTGCCACTTGGCCACGTCCTCGATGAACGAAACGCCCTTGCCCTTCACGGTCCGCGCAATAACCAGGCTCGGACGATCCGGCTCGAACGGCACGGCGCGCAACGTCCGCTCCAGGTCCGCGTGATCGTGTCCGTCCGTCTCGCGCACGCTCCACCCGAACGCTCGGAACTTCTCGGTCAGCGGCTCGAGCCCGCAGACGTCCTCGGTGCGGCCCGTGATCTGAAGCGTGTTGCGATCGAGAATGGCCGTCAGATTGTCGAGGCCGTAGTGGGCCGCCGCCATGCTCGCTTCCCAGTTCGACCCTTCGGCGAGCTCGCCGTCGCCCAACAACGTGAACACCCGATACGAGGCCCCGTCCTTCTTTCCAGCGAGCGCCATGCCGACGGCGATCGGAAGCCCGTGTCCGAGCGCGCCCGTGTTTTGCTCGATCCCGTTCACCTTGCGCGTGGGATGGCCGACGTAGTGCGATCCGAACCGGCAGAGCGTCTCGAGATCCGATTCGGGGAAAAACCCGCGGTCGGCCAGAACCACGTACAGCGCCTCGACCGAGTGGCCCTTGCTCTGGACGTAGCGGTCGCGCCCGGGATCTTTGAACGTCTCGGGCGAGACGTTGAGAATCCGATTATAGAGGACGTTCAGAATATCGACGCACGAAAGCGACCCGCCGGTGTGTCCGGCGTTCGCTTTCTCGATATAGGTCAGGAGTCTGCGGCGGTATTCGATGGATTTGATCTTCAACTCGTTGACCGTCATAGACGCAGTATGTTCTCGTTTCGTTGTGTATTTCATTCTTGAATGCATCGGTCCTGCGAGGACGCGATCTATCGACCGGTCTTTCTATGGAACTGCGCCAGCTTGGCGAAGAAGTCTTCAAAGATGAACCGCGAGTCGATGTCTTCGTAGACGCGGATCGGGCGATGCTTTCCATTGTGAATGTATTTCATCTTCTCGTCGAATTCGGGCGCCGGCCGCCACGACCACCGGCCGCAATCCGGAAAGATCATGACGCCCACCGCCGGCGAATCGCCCAACACGCGGTATTCCGACGGCCTTCCCCCCCTCTGATTGTTGAATTCGATCAACTGCTCGACGAGGTACTTTCCGAGTTTGCCTTGAGGAAAGACTTTCTCGACTAGTTCGGCGTAAGTGATCGGCATCATCCGGTAAACAGGACGCGAAATCTGCCACACTTCGAGTTTCGATTTGAAAACGACGTTCGCCGCGTGGATGTCGTTCGACAGATTGAACTCCGAGCCGCCGCAGGGCCACTCGCCTCCGCCAATCCAGACAACGCGGATGTTGCGGGCCTCGATCCTCGGCTCAATCAGAAGCGCCGACGCCATTTCGGTCAAAGGACCGTAGAAAGCGACATGCAGCGGGCGCTTGTCCTCTTTCATCGCCTCTTCGACGATGAGTCTCGCCCCAGGCGAATCGACCGGCGTCTGCTCGTCGGGAATGGCGCGCTCCGCGCCGTCCTCCACCCGGATCTGGTCTTCCAATCCCATCAGATGGAGCAGCAGCATTGTCTCGTCGTGGCTTTCCTGCAAACTCGTCGCCTTGCCCGTGTGCGACCGGTTGCCGAAGTGCGCGGGAATGATCCCGCGCAGATCGAACGAAGGCGTCAGAAGTGCGTGAACGATAGCAAATTGATCGTCACACTCGTTCTTCGCGTCCGTATTGACGACGACTCGGGTTTTCTTCTCGTCCGGTATTCTCACATCCACGATAGTCGGTCTCCGTCGGCGAATGACGATCTACCAAGAACCCGCACCCGCCTTCCACGGCAGCTCACAGATTCCCTCTTTCGGGATCGACACTCTTCCGTATCGTTCGTTACCCGGCGTTTCTTTCTCTGTCTCGTTTCTCAATCGTGGTTGGAGCCGCTGTGGTCGTGCATCCCCACGTGATAGTAGGTCTCCCACCCCAGGTAGTTCTCGAAGGCCTCGGCCACCACGCGCGCGCAGTGCGACGCGTTCATCGCGACGTGGTGCTCGAATCCGTAGGCGCACACGTGGTGCATCAGCCCCTCGAGATCGGGAATCTCGGCCACGGCGCGCGAGCCGAACGTCTTGAGCTTGTCGTCGGTCAAGCGTCCTTCGCCCACATAGGCGCGGATCGAACCCGTCGTGTCGTCGGTCGTCACGCGACCGAATGTCAGCGGCCCCGCCGGGGCGCGGCCTTCGAGCGCGCCGCAGGTGTTCTCCACCCCGACGGTCGTCCCGAGGATCGGCGCGGTGGCGATCTGAATGTCGGGCAGGAAGCACTTGGCCCAGTTGCCGCAGTGGAACAAAACGCACTTGTCGGGTTCCGAGCCGTAGTTGTTGTTCCAGTCCACGAGCGCGCTCGGCGCGCCCGAGGCGAGTTGGAGGGCGTACATCGCCAGGACGCCGGTCACGTCCACTTCGCAGGCGCTGGGCATCATCTTCTGGCTCATCATGCTCATCAGGGTGCAAACGTTGATCCCGTAATTCTGCTGGATCGACGTCCAGCACTGAATCGCCGACGCGTCGAGTTCGTTGGTCTGCATCCAGTCCGAGATGACGACGTCGAGCTTGGCCATGCGCACCAGCTTCTCCTCGGGCACGCCCGGCGCCTTGGCATAGTCCTGAATCGCTTTGAGTTTCCGCTTCACGCTCGCGGCTTTCGCGTCGAGCCGATCGGCGCTCCCCATGATCTCGGAGAAGTCGACCGTCGTCACGCTGATCCCCGCCGCTTCGAGAATCTTCTCGCTGTATCGAACGGTATTGAACGCTCCGGGCCGCGCTCCGATCGCGCCCAGGCGCGCGCGGCGAAGTCCCTTGACCGTCCGACAGATGGCGATGAACTCCTTGAGATCCTCTTCGAAATCGACGTCGAACGGGTGGACGACGTGGCAGTTGGTGAGCGTGTACGGCACTTGGCGCTGGAACAGGTTGTTGCAGACCGAGATCTTGCCGCAGAAGGCGTCGCGCCGGCGCTCGACGTTGAGATTGTCGAGCTCGTCGGGATACGCCTGGACGAGAATCGGGACATCGAGCTCCGACAGACGCAGGGTTTCCGAAACGCCCTTCTCGTCGCCGAAGTTGGGCAGACAGACCAGAACGCCGCCGATCTCCTCGCGGTGCCGACGCAACAGATCGGCGCACTTCTTGGCATCGGCGTAGGTCTCGACGCCGCCGAGTTTCGTGTCCTTCTCGGTGAGCTGAATGGGTTTGACGTTCAGATCGCGGAAGACTTTGCCCATGTCCGACCGGGCTTCCTTGACAAGATGGTCGGGAAAGAAGTCCCGGTTTCCGTAGATCACACCCAAGGTTGTCTTAGCCATGACGCGCCTCCCTGAAAAGAGTGGCAGGGGCGTTACGCCCATGTCTTGAAACGAAGCGAGAACCAGAATACCGGCAATTCCCCCCGGACGCCAGTCGAAAAAGCGAGTCGAAAAAGCGAGGACTGCGAACTACGAAAGAGGATTCATGGCTATCGGACGATCGGTTGTTCCGGAAGACGCGCGGGTCCCCTCCCCCTCAGGACGGCGACGACCTCGTCGAGGACTCGCGCGAAAACGGCGGAATCGAGAAGACCGGCTTCACCATCCATGACCGATACGTTGGCTGTGAACAGCTTGCCGGGACGAACGAAACTGGTTCTCCGAAGCGAGCCCGAGGCAAAATCGCCATCTCCGATCTGAACGGCGAAGGGATCGGCGTACGGGTTGCCGGTAATCTGAGATAGAATCCAATCGTCTTGGCCGGAGGCGGCCAAGACCACCGCCGGGCGCATCTTTGCGGCGGAAAGATCCGAGAACGGAAACTTGACGAGGACTACCGAGCCGGCTGAAGGTGAGACCACGCTTCGTCCTCCTCTGGCCGGTTCCAGTCTTCACCCAGCGCCGTTTCGCTCAGGAGGGCCGTTTCGGGCACTTCGGGTTCATCTATGATGGTTACGATCGCGCGGCAGGCGTGCGAGAGGCGCACCGTTTCCTTCAGACGGACTTCGCCATCCGCCGCGATGGTTGCCTCTATCGATTTCAGCATGGTTCGGCTCCTCCGATAGCAAGAATACAGAATGCGGCGCCCGATTTCAACCTGACGTTGCGCCCTCTCCTGCCCGCGTCAACGGCGGCGGGGCCTTCTCGATCGTTACCGCGTCTTCGAATCGCGGGTGACGGACTGGACGTCGGGCACTTCGCGCAGACGGTTCATGAGGGCGTTGAGATCTTCGCTGCTCTTGATAAGGACCGTGAAACGGGCGAAAGCGCGATGGCTGCGCATGTTGCTGCGCGAGTTCGACGCCACAATCATGATGTTCATCGCCGAGATCGTCTCCGCCAAGTCGCGCAGAATCCCGGCGCGGTCGACGAACGAGATCCGCACCGACACGCGGTTGTGCTCGGGCGCGTCGCCCGCCCACGAGACGCGCACCAGGCGCCTCCGATTCTCGGTCGACTGGGCGATCCATCGCGCCAGGTGCGAGCACTCGCTATGATGGACGCTCACTCCGCGCCCGCGCGTGACGAATCCCGAAATTGGGTCGCCGGGATTGGGTTTGCAGCACTGGGCGAAACGCGTGAGATACCCCGGCATCCCGTCCACAAGCACCTCGGTCGGCTTGCGAGGGACCTTGCCGGGAGCGCGCGGGGGGGGCTTCGCCTCGGGCGCAACGGGGAGGAACCGGGCGACGACCATCGTCGTCGGCACGGCGCCGAACCCGACTTCGGCGTAGAGATCGTCCACCGTCTTGACGTGAAAATCGATCAGGTGGAGTCCGAGAACGTCGCTCAGCTCCTGGTGCGTGACGTGGACCCCGGCGGCGGACAGCGCTTTCGCGATCGTCTCGCGGCCGAGCTGGACGTTCTTGACGTAGTCGCGCTGTTTGAGCCAATGGCGAATCTTGTTGCGCGCGCGCGGCGACGTGACGATCTGGAGCCAGTCCATCGAGGGATGCTGCGTCTTGGCGGCGACGATCTCGACCAGGTCGCCCGTCTTGAGCTTCGCGCGCATGGGCACGAACTTCTGGTTCACCTTGCCGCCCGTACACTTGTGGCCGAGTTCGGTGTGGATATGGTAGGCGAAGTCGAGGACCGTGGCGCCCTGGGCGAGCTCGACCACGTCGCCGCGCGGCGTGAAACAGAACACGGTGCCCGAAAACGAGTCGCGCTTCAGGTCGTGGATCAGCTCGTCGGGGTCGTTCGTGTCCTGGAGCCAGTCCACCATCTGGCGCAACCAGAGGAGCTGGCTGTCGAACTCTTGCGACACCCGTACGTCCGCCTCCTTGTAGCGCCAGTGGGCCGCCACGCCTTCCTCCGCCACGCGGTGCATGTCGCGGGTGCGGACCTGAATCTCGGAGAGTTGCCCGTCGAGTCCCACCACCTTGGTGTGGATCGACTGATATAGATTCGGCTTGGGCATCGCGATGTAATCGGAGAAGTGCTCGGGCACGGGCCGCCAGACCGAGTGGATCAGGCCGACGGCTTCGTAGCATTCCTGTCGCGTGTTGCAGATCACCCGTAGCGCGTTGAGGTCGTAGATCTCCTCGAACGTGAGGTTCTGTTTGCGCATCTTCTGGAAAACGCTCCAAAAATGCTTGGACCGTCCGGTGACCTCGGCCTGAAGGCCATGCTCGGCGAGGAGGTTCTTGAGAAACAGGATCGACTTCTCGATGTGTCGCTCGCGGTCGCCCCGGCGCTGCGCGATCTTGCGCGACAACTCGCGGTAGGCCGCCGGATAGAGATAGCGCATCGCCCCGTCCTCGAGCTCGGACTTGAGACGATACACCCCGAGGCGGCTGGCGAGAGGGGCGTAGATCTCCATCGTCGAACGGGCGATTCGGCGCTGTTTGTTCGGAGGCAGGTAGTGCAGGGTTTGGACGTTGTGCCGGCGGTCGGCAAGCTTGATCAGGATGACGCGGATATCCTTGGCCATCGCCAGGACCATCTTGCGCAGGTTCTCGGCTTGCTCTTGGTAGCTCGAACGGAAGTTGAGAGACGAAACCTTCGTCACCCCCTGGACCAGATCGGCGATCGGATCGGGGAATCGCTCCTTGAGGTCGCGATACGTGAGTCGAGTATCCTCGATCGTATCGTGAAGAAGGGCGCCGCAGACCGTCGCCCAGTCCATTCCCATGTCGAGCAACGTGCGCGCCGTGGCGGCGGAATGAACCACGTAAGGTTCGCCCGACAGACGAACCTGCCCGTCGTGAGCGTCGACCGCCGTCTCGTAGGCCTTGCGGATCCAGTCGCGCTCCGTCGCGGAGAACCGCGACAGACCTTTGCCCAGCGCTTCGTCCACGGATGGGATGCGAGGGGCATCGGCGGCCTGCGCGGCGGCGAGGGGCAAACCGCTCTTTTCGCGAGGGGCGGTGCGACCCGACTCTTTCATGGCGCTCCCCAATGCCCGGTCGGCCCGAGGAACGGCAAATAGGGATCGCCGGTCCCGCCGGTTCCGACCGAAAACGATTGTACCCTCGGAATCCTACGCTTTGGCGCCCAAAAATGCCACTGCGTTCTCTCGGGCGGTTCTCTCGGGCGACAGGGAAAGGCCCCTCTTACCACAATAGAAGACCGCCCCTCCCGATCTCTCACGGATTGGAAGGGGCGATCTCGGGTGGGGGGAGAAGGAGGAAGAGAGAGCGGGACGTACTACGGGAAAGGTCGCCCGTCATGCCGCCCACGCCGCATTGCGCGAATCGATCAGATCGCCTGGCCGCCGCGTTCGTTGGTCCGTATCCGGATGCACTCTTCGAGCGGCATGATGAAGATCTTGCCGTCGCCGACGTCTCCCCCGTTTCCCTTGGCCGCTTGGATGATTGTGTCGCACGCGATGTCGACAAACGAGTCGTTGACGGCGATATCGAGGCGGACCTTCGGAATCAGGTTCGGGACGACGACCTGGCCGCGATAGACTTGCTCGGTTGTCTGGCGTCCGTGGCCCGACACGCGGCTGACGGTGATCCGGGTGATTTCGGCGGCAATCAAGGCTTCGCGAACTTGGTCAAGACGACTCTCGCGAATGATGGCGGTGATCATTCTCATATCGTGTATCTCCTTTGGCGATTCTTCGAGACCGCGGTCCCGGAATCAATCCGCGTTGAGCATTCCGTAGGCGGTTTCGCCGTGCTGCGTCGTGTCGAGACCCGACATTTCCTCACTGGCGGCCGCGCGGAACCCGATGGTCTTCTCGACCGCAAGGACGAGAACCAGCGTGCCGACGGCCGCGTACGCAACGGCGACGACGACGCCGACAATCTGGACGCCGAGCTGTTGCATGACGGTCCACGAGCCGCCGACTTTCTCGGCCGCGTCGGCCATCCAACTCGCACGGATGAAGAAAGTGAGCATGATCGCGCCCGTCATGCCGCCCACGCCGTGAATGCCGAAGGCGTCGAGACTGTCGTCATACCCGAGTTTCCCCTTCGCTTGGATGGCGAGGTAACAGGCCAGAGAGGCCAGAACACCCAAGGCCAGGGCGCCCGAGGGTTGCACCACGCCCGCGGCGGGAGTGACGGCGACCAGACCGGCCAAGATTCCGGAGGCGCACCCCAACGCCGTCGCCTTGCCACGATGAACCGCCTCGATGATCATCCACGTCAACGCGCCCATCGCGGCGGCGACTTGCGTCGCCGTCAGGGCGCGCGCCGTGTCGAGACCGCTCGAAACCGAGCTCCCGGCGTTGAAACCGAACCATCCGACCCAAAGGAGCCCCGCGCCAAGCATGGTGACGACGAGGTTCGTGGGCCGCACGGCCAGCTTGGGATGACCGCGCCGCGCTCCCAACAACAGAACGGCAACCAACGCGCTCACGCCCGAGGAGATGTGAACCACGGTTCCGCCGGCAAAGTCGATCACGCCGTTGGCGCCGAGGTTGAAAAGGAAACCGTCGCTCGCCCAGACCCAATGGCAAAGGGGGTTATAAACAAGGAGACCCCAGAGCGCGATGAAGACGCAGTAGCCGCGGAACTTGACCCGTTCGGCGAAGGCGCCGGCGATCAGAGCGGGGGTGATGATGGCGAATTTGCCCTGGAACATCGCGAAGACGTACTCGGGGATATGGTAGTCGGGCATGATGACGTCGTCGATCCCGTTGAGCATGAACAGATGAGAACTCCAACCGAACCACCCGCCCAAGACGTTGGGACCGAAAGACATTCCGTAGCCGAAAACGGTCCACGTGACGGCGATGATGGCCATGGCGGCGAAACTGTGCATGACCGTGCCGAGAACGTTCTTTGTCCGGACCAAGCCGCCATAGAACATGGCCAGTCCCGGGATCATCAAGAGAACGAGCGCCGTCGAGGTCAACATCCACGCGGTCGCTCCGGCATCCACCTCGACGGCGGCGTTGGACTGTGCCCAGACCGCCCCGGACAGCCCGAGCAAACCGGGCGTCAGCAGAGCGGCCTTGTTGGATAGACTCCGGTGCATTCTGTCGCCTCCTTACGAGAAACTGGGGTTCATGACGGAAGGAGGAGGGCGCAAAGCATACCGGCACGTATGACTCCCTCTCCCCCACCGGACGGCCGATCCAGCCCGTCACCCCCCTATTGCACGACGAGTGCCAAGTTGGCTCCACCTCGCCGCTATCGCGGCATAGTATTGATTATACGCTTCTTAGAGTCGCTATGGGTAGTCGGTGGAAGCTAAGGACAGACCCGGATTTCCTACGTATCGGTAGGGTATACTAGAGTGATATGACGGGTTGGTATGGAACCGATCGCCCTGGGACCGGTCCGGCCTCGACTCCCCTCAAGTCGCCCAGGGGCCTCGGGATTCGAGAAATCAGATCTCTTCCGGCTTGTCCGTCCGGTTCACAATCAGGTAGGGGCCATCGGTGCCTGTAACAACGACGCTCGCACCGCGGGGAATCTCGATGTGCGACATTTCGCACCGCGCCGAACAGCGCCGTCCGAGTACGTTCACATAGCCCGTCGGATTCAGGGTCTTCGTCACAATCCCTCTTGCGCCGATCCGTTCGTTTCGTTCCGCCCGGTTCGCCGACGAATCCGCCTCGGGAGGCGGAAGCCGCAATCGACGAGAAATCCCCAGGAACGAAAGAATGGCGACGGACGCGGCCAGGATTGCACAGACCGCGAGGTAGGCGATCCCCGCGCCCCATCCGTATTCCTGAATGCAGAGGTAGGCGCTCGCGGCGACGATCAGTCCTCCGACGATGCCGGTGATGCCGAAGGGCAGGAACGACTCGACCACGATGAGAATCAGGCCGACGAGGAGAAGTGCGACAATCAAAAGCAGCATGGCGATTCCCTTGGGAAAAGAACGCCCATAGAGAGCAAACTGGCGGAGAGTCAGGGATTCGAACCCTGGATGGAGTTACCCCCATACTGCCTTAGCAGGGCAGCGCCTTCAGCCACTCGGCCAACTC
>JAFGFN010000210.1 GCA_016931035.1 Candidatus Sumerlaeota bacterium | reverse complement strand
CCGTGGTTTGTACATTGCTGATAACAAAGTACTTATACCACAGAACGCGGCCTGATGCAACCCCTACTGTGAGAAATTCGGGCTAGCCGCTCGCAACCTTCAACCCGAGAACGGGTTGCGTTCCCCGACCGCTCACGGTTCGGAAGGCGTCTCGCTCTTTGGTTCTCTTGTTTTCTCGAATTTCCCTAGGATCGAATCCACGAGGTCGGTCACCGTCGTCGGGTGAAG
The DNA here is from genome assembly GCA_016931035.1 of Candidatus Sumerlaeota bacterium. GTDB lineage: Bacteria > Sumerlaeota > Sumerlaeia > UBA8349 > UBA8349 > JAFGFN01. Next base: position 16,735 of record JAFGFN010000210.1, on the reverse strand, counting down.
CGCGGGGAGGCACATGACGCGTCCGCCGTAGGACCGGACGATTTCGCGTCCGGCGATATCGGCCTCGGCGATGTTGCCGCCCTTGACCAGGATGTCGGGCTGCAATTGCATGAGGACGGTCTCGGGCGTGAGCTCGTCGTAGAAGACAATGTAGTCCACCGCTTCGAGGGCGGAGAGAATCGCCGCGCGTTCGTCTTCGGGCAGGATGGGACGAGGCGGCCCCTTGAGCGCGCGGACCGAACGATCGGTGTTGAGCCCGACGACGAGGAGGTCGCCGAGTTTCCGGGCTTCGTTGAGGAAGAGGATGTGACCTGGGTGCAGGAGGTCGAAGCAGCCGTTGGTGAAGACCACCTTGCGTCCCCTGGTCTGCTGGTTGGCGAGGAGGATCTTGAGATTATCGACCGAGCGCACCTTGCTCGAGGCGGTTTGACCCCTGAGCGCCGCCTTGATCTCGTGCGGCAAGATCGTGGCCACGCCCAGTTTGCCGACGACGATCCCGCCCGCCTGGTTCGCCAGGACCGACGCTTCTTCGAGACTCAGGCCCGCCGCGAGCCCTAGGCCGAGCGTGGCAATAGTCGTGTCGCCCGCGCCGGTTTCGTCGCGCACCTCGGGAGCGTGCGCCGGGATGCGATGGACCTTCTGCCCCGGACGCATCAAGGCGAGCCCTTCGGCGTCGAGCGTTACGACGAGCGCCTGCAAGTCGCAGAGCGCGATCAGCTCGTCGCCCGCGGCCTGGAGCTCCGCCTCGCTCGAGACGTTTCGGCCGATGGCGAGGGACAGTTCGCGCAGATTCGGCGTCAGGATGTCCGCGCCCCGATAGCGGCTGTAGTCTTTTCCCTTGGGGTCGACCAGGACGGGGATGCCGCGTTCGCGCGCCGCCTCGATGGCGGCGGCGACGACTTCGGGACACAGCGTGTTCTTCTGGTAGTCGCTCAGAACGACGGCGCCGGTCGAACGCACCAGTTTGCGGACCAGATCGGCCAGTTTCTTTCGGGTGGGCTCGGGCAGCGACGACGTATCCTCTCGATCGATTCTCAGGAGTATCTGTCCGCGACTCACCACGCGCGTCTTGACCATGGTCGGACGCCCAGCAACCGAGAGCACGCCGCTCGTTGCTACTCCCACGCTTTCACAGTGCGAGCGCCACCGCTCTCCGAACTCGTCCTTGCCGACGACGCCGACGAGATGGACTTGCCCGCCTAGGGTGGCGATGTTGTTGGCCACGTTGGCCGCGCCTCCGAGCACCCAACTGTCGTGTTCGTGATGGACTACGGGCACCGGGGCCTCGGGCGACGTGCGTTCGACACTGCCCCAGAGGTAGTGATCGAGCACCAGGTCCCCGGCCACGAGTACGCTCTTGTCCTTGAACCGGGCCAGATCGCTCGTGAGCAAATCGTCCAGGGAGATGGTGGGAGCCTGGAGCGTGGGTCGAGGATCGCTCATGGGATGTCGAGTCCTTCTCGAGAAGATCGGGGCTATCGCGGGAAGGTCCGACGCACGCGCGCAACCGGCGCATCGTTCGCGCGCCGAGGGTCGGCGCCGCGCTGGCGGCCGCGTGCGTAGAACGCACGGGCGACGATACCATATCACCGCCCCCGGCGGTTTGCAAGCCTCCCAGGTTGCGTCGCCGCGGCCTCGGGGCATGGGCGTCGCCCTGCGGTCCGAGCGGGGCGAAGTCGTTCGGTCTTCGAGCTTGAAACTTCCCGCTTCTTCACTCATACTCTGGCTTTTGGCCCTCCGTGCGGCGCGGTCCGCGAGGCCGCCCCGAGGGGGGAATTCAGGTTTCGATATGCGTTGGCAAGGAGAAAGGCACATGGCGGTTCTAAGAGGCGGCGTCATCGGGTTCGGCGGAACGGGCCAGAAGATGACGGAGTTCATCAATGAGCGCGGCGACGCGAAGATCGTTGCCGCGTGCAACCGCGGCGCCGACAAACTGGCGATCGCGCGGGAGAAGTTCGGTTTGCGCACGACGCACGATGCCGAGGAGCTGTGCAACTGGGACGACATCGACTTTGTGCTCGTGGTCTCGACCAGCTACGCGCACAAGGACCAGGTGATCGCGGCGGCCAAGGCGGGGAAACACGTTTTCTGCGAAAAGCCGATCGCCCTGACGCTCGAGGACGCCGACGCGATGATCGCCGAGGTCGAAAAGGCCGGTGTCATCAACGTGGTCAACTACTCGATCCGCTACATCGACGCCTACATCAAGATCAAGCAGATGCACGAGGAAGGGAAGTTCGGCGACATCCTCTCGATCTGGACCTATCGCACCCGCGGCTGGGGACTCCACGGCGCGGGCGCCGAACCCCACCGCGCCATCGTCGAGCCCGAGGAGTCGGGCGGATGGACCGTGCATCACGCCTGCCACGACTTGGATTTCATCTACTGGGTCAACGGCCCCATCAAGAGCGTCTACGGACAGCAGCGCTCGACCGTTACGGAGAAGGAGTCGGAAGAAGTGGTGATGGCGCTCGTGACGTTCGAGAACGGCGCGATGGGATGGGTGGGCGACAGCGTGTGTCAGATGCGCGACCACTACACGGGGGTGATCGGGACCCGGGGGCAGGTGGTCCTGACCGGCGAACACGATCACACTCACATGCGTTATCGCGCCGAGGGCGAGAAGCAGGACACGATCATCCCGGCCCGCGACAGGAAGCGTCCCGGGGGCGGGTTGGACCATTTCATCGAGAGCATTCAGAAGGGCGCGCAGTCGCCGATCTCGATACGCGACGCGCGGCATTCGCTTGCCTGCGCTTTGTCCGTCCAACAATCGGCGCGGACGGGCCAGGTGGTCGAGGTTCCGGCCGAGCCGCCGTCCTCCTTCAGGTAGAGTCGCGGGCGGTTGCCGACATCCGGTTGAGAAATCCCAGCAGCGGCCATAGTCCGGTCGCTGCTTCGACTATTGCGGCTCGCGAGACGGACTTCTCGAGCGTCACGGCGATTCCGAGAAGGTGCCGCGCATGAACTTCAACGAAATCCCCTTTCAGCTTCTCAGTATCGGCGTGCTGCTGGTCTCGGCCCTGCTGATGGGGAAGTTGTTTGCCCGTTTGGGGGTGGGGGAGATCACGGGACAGATTCTGGGAGGCGTCCTGGTCAATCCCAGTTTTCTGCATTGGTTCGGCGTCGGGTCGCCGGCCTACCACGACGCCTTCGCCAGTCTCAAATTCATGATGTTCGCGATCTTCTCGCTCACGGTGTTCGCTCTGGGCGAAGAAATGAGCTTCGAGCGTGTGCGCAAGGCGGGCCGCGACACGCTGGCGATCACGCTGGTCCAGATTCTGGTCACTTTCGTCCTGGTTCTCGTTCTGTTTCTCCTGTTTGGGGGGGATGGCACTCCGGTTGTTCACGCCTTCATCATCGCGACGGTCGGTTTGGCGACGGCGCCGGTGGCGCTTTTCATTCTGATCAAGAGAATGGGGATCGAAGGGGATTTGCGCATCAAGGCCACCAACATCGTGGTCGTCAGCAACGTGGTGCAGATCGTCCTCTTTTCGATCTGCATTCAGTTTGCCCTGGACGTGGAGGGCGGAGAGAGCGCGACTCTGTTGCGCGCGCTGGCGCGCGTGACCAAGGAGATCGCTCTGTCGCTGGCGATCGGCGCGGCGATCTTCCTAGTGTTGAAAACGGCGATTCGCGAGACGCCGCTCGAGCCCTTGCCCTATCGTTCCGACGAGACGACGGAACTCGGGTTTCTGCGATTCTTCTTCGAGGACTCGCCGACCCCGTCCCTGGAAGTTCTTCTGTTGGTTTTCGGGTTGATCTGCGCGGGAGCGGCGTTGGCCTGGACTCTGGGTTTGCCTTTCCTGATCACGAGTCTTGCGGCGGGAATGCTTGTGGCGAACTTCCATTCTCGGCGCGTGTTCGATTCGCTCTTCATTGGCAATATCACGCCGATTCTGAACCTGGTGTTCTTCGCGTTGGTCGGCGCGAGTCTGAGGCTCGAAACCTATAGTCTCCAGATTCTGTTCTACGTGTTCCTTTACGTTGTCGGCCGAGGAGCGGGCAAGTTCTTCGGCACGTGGCTGGGATGCAAGATGACGCGCCAGGACCCCAAAATCGCTTATTGTCTCCCGATGCTTATGCTGCCCCAAGCCGGGCTGGCCGCCGTTCAGGTGGCCTTCATTTCCTTCGCTCTGCCCCAGGGAGAGAGAGTATTCCAGATCGTCATTCCGGGCATGATCGTCTTCGAGGTCGGCGGCATCCTGGTGTCCGAGCGCGCCTTGAGGAAATGGAAGTCGTGGGTGGTGGGCGAGGCGAAGATCCTTCGGGGACGAACCGCCGTGGTGAGCGACGACGCGGTGCTCACGCGGATTCTCACCGAGAACGACGTCATCGTGCCGCTGAGCGCTCATAACAAGGCCGAAGTCCTGAACGAGATGCTCGGTCGTCTCGTAGAAAACGAGCACATCGCGCCGCAGGTCAAACACGGTTTGTTCCGCGAGTTCCTCAGGCGCGAGCGAATCCAGTCGACCGGCATCGGCGATGGCGTGGCGATTCCGCACATTCGGACGGCGCTGGTGGACAAAATGAGCTGCGTCCTCGGAATCAAGCGCGACCACCCCGTAGAGTACAAAGCGATCGACGACAAGCCGGTGAGCCTTGTGTTCCTGTTTCTTTCGCCCGAGAAGGAAACGGGCAACCATCTGCGGCTCCTGTCCGAGATATCGTACGTTTTGAGGGACGCGCGCGAACGCGAGATCCTTCTGGGCGCGGGCAATGCGAGCGAGGCCTACCGGATTCTGACGGACTACTGTAAGACCTGGCCGCAGGAGAAGGCGGGAAGTCCAAGCGGGGTCTGAACCTCGTCGGCCGCCTTTTTTCCTTCCAATCGCCCCCCCTTCGCGGCTAAAGTAGGACTACCGGATTCCCCCATAGTCTTTCGGACTGAAAGGACCGTGTACCGCAATGGTATCTATCGATCTCAAGTATGGATGCAACCCCCACCAGAAGCTGGCGCGGATAACCTACGGCGGCGAAACGTCGCCACTCGAGGTTCTGAACGGTAAGCCGAGCTATATCAGTATTCTGGACGCATTGGGCGCGTGGCGCGTCGCCCGGGAGCTGCGGCGGGCGACGGGCCTGGCCGCCGCGTCGTCGTTCAAGCACGTCAGTCCCGCCGGGGCCGCCGTCGCCAAGTCCTTGTCCGACGTTCTGCGCGAGGTTTATATGGTGGGCGACCGCAAGCTCACCCCTTTGGCCACGGCCTACGCCCGGGCGCGCGGGGCCGACCGGATGGCGTCGTATGGCGACATCGCGGGGATGAGCGACGTGGTGGACGCCGAGACCGCCCTGCTCATCAAGCCCGAGGTGTCGGACATCATCATCGCCCCCGGCTACGAACCCGACGCCCTGGAGATTCTCAAGCAGAAGAAAAAAGGGGGGTTCCTGATCTTCAAGATCGACCCCGACTACGACGCGCCCGAGACCGAGACGCGGGAGGTGTTCGGTTTCTCTTTGGAACAGACCTACAATCGCGCCGAGATCGGCCCCGATCTCCTGAGGAACGTGGTGACGAAGCGAAACGACCTGGACGACGAGGCGCGGCTCAACCTGATCGTCGCGACGGTCGCGCTCAAGTATACCCAGTCCAACTCCGTCTCGGTCGCCTACGACGGCCAAGTCGTCGGCACCGGCGCGGGACAGCAGGCGCGGGTGCATTGCGTGCGGCTGGCGTGCGCCAAGGCCGACAAGTGGATACTGACCCAGCATCCCAAGGTGCGCGATCTCAAATTCATCGACGGCCTGACGCGGCCCGAGAAGATGAACGTGATCGACCAGTTCCTGTTGTGGGACGAGCTTTCGCCGCCCGAGATCGAGGAGGTGAACTCGAAACTCGTCGAGAAGGCGCGTCCTCTGACCCCGGGCGAACGGCGCAAGTGGCTGGCCAAGTTCAAGGGGCTGGCCATGAGTTCCGACGCCTACTTCCCGTTCCGAGACAGTCTGGACCGAGCGAACCGCAGCGGGGTGCAGTTCGTCCTGCAACCGGGCGGCTCGGTGCGCGACGACTTGGTGGTCGAGGCCGCCGACGGCTACGGCATGACGATGATCTGCTCGGGACTCCGGCTTTTCCTCCATTGAGAACCGCGGGCGAGGCGTGGTAATTCTCTCTCGGGGGATGCGCGAGAAGTGGCTGTGTCGCGCGGAACTCAGTTGGGTTGTCACGATTCCCGCGAACAGCGGCAGGAATCGCGCCAACCCGCCATGTTTTCTTGCCCCGCCTACCCCGCGCTAAAGCACGGGGCAAAGGAGGAGCCTGCTGAAGCAGGCTGACTTGCAGGGGCGTTACGCCGTCAGTCCTTCAGGTTCGTCCATGACCTCGAATATGTCCTCCGTCGTCCGCAGTCTTCTTTTCGCTCTTGGCTTCGTGCGCCCTCTCACTCCGCTGGGCACATTCTACGCTCTGGCTTTGATTCTTCTGGGGATTGTCCTCGGACTCGGCCACATGCATCCGGCGGCCGCTTATCCCGAGTCGGGATTGCCGACCGCGATCGGTCTTCTGGGCGTTTGTCTCCTCGCAATCGTTGTCGCCGGGATCGGCGGACCGAATCTCGGGGGACTGGCTCGGCCCGCTCTGGCGTTCACGCTCTTCGTCGTGTGGGCATGGGGCCGCACCGCGTTTTCGTCCGTTCCGACCGACGGCGCGCCCGAAGTGTCGATGTTCGTCGAGGGGCTCGCGCTCTTTTGGCTCGGCGCGTTCGCCGTGCGCGGCGGACGATGGTTCGACGCGGCGTCGGCGGGGGGGCAGGCGGATTCCGAACCGGGCGGAGCGCAACCCGGAGCGCGCGCGACACAGGACGCGTCGCGCGAAACATCCACGCCGCTCGCCGAGGATTCGAAAGCGGGGGAGCGGGTGATCGCGATCTTCTTTTCGCTCCTGGCGTTGTGCATGTCGGTTCACGCGATCCTTCAGTATCACTATCTTTTTGCGGACACGCTCGAGACGCTGCGTCGGCTCGGCGCCCTCGATCCGTCCGATCCTTTGTCGGAAGGGATCGCCTACGCTCTCCAGATCCGGCGTCCGGGTTCGTGGTTCGGAAATGCGAACGTGCTGTGCGGATTTCTGGCGATGTGCGTGCCTTTCGCGGCTTCGGTGGGCGAAGGAGCGACGGGAAGGGGAGGCGCCTTCGTTCGGGTCGCGAGGGTTGCGATTCTGTGCGCGATGGCTTACGCCGCGTGGCTGACGGGATCGAGGGGAGGCGGAATCGTCTTCGTTCTTGCGCTGGTTTTGGCTGGAGCGGGGATCGCTCTGCGCGCACGGGGCGTCGTCATGCTTGGGGCGCTCGCGGGCGTCCTGTCCTTGGGACCGTTGTCCGCGTCGTGTCCCGCCCGCGCGCAAGCGCAGGAAGCCGTTTCCTTGGACCGAACGCGGAGCGCTTCTGAGGACGAAGAACCTCCCGCGCGTCGCACCATCGTTCAGCGCGTGTACTACGTGCGAAGCGGATTGGCGATGTGGAAGAGCGCGGTCTTGTCGGGCCACGGCCTCGGCGCTTACGCGCGCCTCTATCCGTCGACGCGAATCCGCGGGGCGCAAGAGACCCGGTACGCCCACAATTTCGTCATTCAGATCGGCGTCGAGACGGGCCTGATCGGAGTGGCGCTGCTCGGGTGGTTCATATTCGAGCTCGCGCGGGCCGCGCGGCGGCTGTTTGTTTCGCGTCGCGCATCGCCATGCCAATGGGCGGTCGGCGCGGGCGCGTTCCTCTTCCTGATCGACTCGCTCGGAGAATACACCTTCTATTTCCAGGAAGTGTTCAAGGATTTCGCCCTTCTATGCGGCGCGTTCTGCGCCGCGGCGGCGGGACCGCGGGTCGAGGGCGTCGAGTCGCCGACGGAGAAAAAGGCATGGAGGACTCGGGTCTTGCCCCTGGTCTCGGTCGTTCTTTTTGGAGCGGCGCTCTGGCGCGTCACAGTGCCCGAACTGATGGCGCGCCGCTGCTCGCAGGAATTAGACGCCGTGTGGGACGAGATGCGTCGAGTGCTCGCGCAAGAGCCCGTCGCGGAAGGGCCGGGGCGCTTCCTGTTCCACCTTCGGCAAGACGCGCTTCGATTCGCCGACGAGGGGGTGTCGTGGCAGCCCCGCAACCCCGTTCTCTGGCGCAGGCAGGCGGGCGCCTATGCGAGCGTCGGACGGATCGACGAGGCTTGCGCGAGCCTGAGACGGGCGATCGCGCTGAATCCTCTGTCGGCGTCGAGCCACGCCTCTCTGGCGCGGCTGGAATGGGACGCGGGGCATCGAGACGAAGCCGTTCGCCTGATCGACCGGGCCGTCGCGCTGCATCCGTTCGAACCGGACCATCGAGTGGAACGGGCGCGGATTCTGGCCGGGGTGGGACGTCGCCCCGAGGCCCTGGCCGAAGCGCGCGAGGCGAGACGGCTCTCGATGAGCGCGCGCGAATACGCCGCGGCCGACGCGGTTCTGCGCGAACTGGGCGCCGGGGAAGAGGAGAGTAGGCGGTAGACAGCAGACAGCAAAGAGACGCGCCAGCGCGATATCGGGGAGGGCCGTTTGCCCAGGGCGCGCCGAGGAACGGCGCCGCTCGCGTCGCTCGCTCTGCCCTGGACTGCGAAGGTCCAGAATGTCGTTTTTTCGAGAAGATTCTCTCGCGAACTCTTTCCGTTGTGGAGTGCGGAACCTTGGTTCCGCACTCCAAAAAAGGACGCTCGCCGTCCATCTTCCAGGGTTTCCTAGAGGCGTCTCTCTTCAATTGCTGCGGCCGGGGCGCTCAGTCGAACGCCTTTTCGATCGTCCCGCCGCCCAGGACGAGGGTGTCGGCCTCGTCGTAGAAGACGGCGGTCTGGCCGGGCGTGATGGCGCGTTGCGGCGAGTCGAACACGATGCGAACGCCTTGGTCGGGTTCGAGAGGGGTGAGGAGGGCGGGCGCGGAGGGCGAGCGATAGCGCACTTTGGCTCGCACGCGGATCTCGCCTCGGGGCTCGGGGATGGACACCCAGTTGAGCGGTCCCGTTTCGAGGCCGCCGGCCAGGAGTGCCTCGGGCGGACCGACGACGACGGTGCGCGATTCGGGGCGCAGCGCCACGACGTAAAGAGGGCTCGCGGCGCCGATCCCGATGCCGCGGCGTTGTCCGATGGTGAATCGGTGGATTCCGTCGTGACGACCGAGGACGCGTCCTTCCAAGTCGACGATCGGACCTTCGAGATCGACCTGCGCGTCGCCCAATCGCGACGCGACGAAAGCCCGATAATCGTTGTCGGGCACGAAACAGATTTCCTGGCTTTCTTCGCGGCGGGCGTTGACGAACCCGTGGCGTTCGGCGATCGCGCGCGTCTCGTCCTTGCGTAGCTCGCCCAAGGGAGTTCGCAGACGCGCGAGATGGTCCTGCCCGAGACCGACGAGATAATAGGTCTGATCCTTTTCGCGGTCGACCGGTCTCAGGAGTCGCCAGCGGCCCGTTTCGGGACAGCGCTCGACGCGGGCGTAGTGGCCGGTGGCGATGGCCGACGCGTCGCGTTGCCGCGCCCATTCCCACAGAGCGCCGAGTTTGATGAGCGGATTGCAGACGATGCACGGGTTCGGCGTGCGGCCGCGACGGTAGGCGGCGACGAACGGAGCGATCACCAGGTCCTCGAATTCGCGGCGCAGATCGGCGACGTGGAAATCGATTTCGAGCCGCGCGGCCACGTCGGCGGCATCGCGCGCGGCGAACGGAATCGAGTCCGACGTTGCGTCGTCCGCCGCCGTCGGCCCCATCCGGGCGTAGACGCCGAACACGTCGAGTTCCTGGCGAAGGAGCAGCAGGGCGGCGACCGAGCTGTCCACTCCTCCACTCATTGCCACGGCGATTCGTTCCGAGGTCGGACGAGGGGTTTCGTTTTTCATCGTGCGGCCCCAAGTCGTGATTCGTCTCTCGTCGCTCCCGCGGCGTTCTACTTGGGCGCCCCGGAGACCATCAGGCAGTAGTAGGCGTCGGTCAGCTCGGTGGTGCCGAAGAGGTACCAGTTGAAAACGTTCGGATCCACGGCGGGAGTGAACCGCGTGGCGATGAGCGGCTTGATCATCCGGCTCTCGTCGAACCTCTTCATGTTGTCCTCGGACTCGGCGACGAGATCCTGGACGATGCCGAGCGCGCGGTTGAAGCGGCCCGTTTCGTACAAGAAGTCCGCCATCCGAATGCGGGCCGTGTCGCGGAGGGGGTAGTCGGGGTAGTCCTCGATCAGGCGGGTCAGATACTCCTCGGCCTTCTCGCGTTCGCCGGAGAGGTCTTTCGCCAGAGCGAGCGAGAGGGTCGCCAGCGCGTGGAGGCAGTAGGGAGCATAGCGCGAATCGGGATATTCGCGCGCGACGCGCTCGATGGTGGAACGCGAAGCCGGGGTGGCGTAGAGGCTGTTCAGATCTTTCAGCGCGCGCGGATCGGATTGCAGGATTTCGAGAGCGGGCCGGGCCTCCTCGGGAGGGGCCACGACCTGGAAGGGCTCGGTCTCGGCTCGCGTCGAGGAGGGTACGCCGGTTCGGCCCATGGGTTTGTACATGTCGGTGTAGCGCATTCCCTGGGCCATTTGGAGTCGGTACTCGCCCGGGCGGTCGAACGCCAGGTGCGATTGAGTGTCGGATGAATAGAGGATGACGATATCCGACTCGATGGCCTTGCCGTAGGGGAGTTCGTTGTTTTGCGGAGTGACCGGCGACATGGGCAGGTGACCGTAGTAGGTCTCCGCGACGCCCTGTCCTTCCCTGATTTGTATTTGGGTGTTCCCGCGCACGTCGAACGCCGTGAATACGGTCAACGAAGGAGAAAGCCAATTGACGATCCGCACGCGCGCTACGACGGGTTCGCCGACCCAATAGGAGGCGCGGTTGGTCCGAACCTCCATGGCGAGAAGGGGGAATCCTCGCGGCGGCTGGGCAAAGGAGGCGACGCAGAGAAGCGTCGCGGCGGCGGCGAAAAGCGCGGCCGGAACTAGGGTTCTAGGAAGAAGGCATCGTCGTATCATGTTGAAACTGCACCTCGAAAGAGATCTGAGAATCCTTCAGGTCTATCGGTCGGAGCATGAGCCAGACCGATTCGTTGCTGCTGGCGTGAAACTGCGCCTCGCCTCCCAGGCGGGCGCGCGCGTTCTCGTAGAACCAGAGCCGGCCTTCGCGGCGGGCCTCGACCTCGATCCCCACCCAGTCCTCTTGTTCGGATTCGCCATAGAGCGGTTGGGCGGTGATGCGAAGACGAACCAGAGGCGAGGCCTCGACCCACACGTCGAGCGGTTCGCCCACGTTGCCCCGAAGAGTCGTGCGGATCTTGCTCGACTGGTACTTGACGTGGGTGGTTGCATCGAGAGTCGTTTGGCGTTCGATGTCCATCTCGACGACGCAGACCCGGTTTCCCTGACGAAAGAAGCCGAAGTCGCGCGGCTCCAAGAGTTCGGTCAGAATCTCGGCCAGCGGACTGCCCCCGTACTCCAAAGCGTCGAAGGTCACGTCGTCGAGCGAGGGCGGATACGCGAGACCGATTCCCTCCTCGCGCAGGATTTTCTCGAGGCTCGAGAGACGAAGGACCGGGAAGTTGAACACGTCGTGAACCCGTTCCATCGCGTCCGTTTCGTCCTCCTGGGCGTCGGCCGTCCCTTCCGCGATCTCGGGCGACTCGGGATTCGATTCCGCGACTCGGATCTCCGCGTTCACCTGGTTGTCGCTCGATGTCAGCACGCCGTAGAAACACAACCATGCGGCTCCCAGGCAAAGAGCCAGGAAAACTCGCGACCGAACCAGAGCTAGAACCGTGCGTCCCGCCATTCTCGATGTCGCTCCGCGAAAGAGTTCTCGCGCACAGTCTGGCCGAGGACTCGCCGAATGGCAAGTCGTTTTTCCTTGCGCCGGAGACGCGCCCAAAAGCCTTGACTTTTCCGGGGCATTGATAAGGTAATGAACCTGGAGCCCACTCCTCGATTTCGTCTCGCGGGCGGGGCCAAGGCGTCGACCGCGTTTCGGGCGCGCCAGATTCCGGCGGAGAAGAGAGAACCCCGCAAGATGCCCGAACTCCCCAGTCCGAGCAGCCGAGGCGGCAAACCGCTCGATTTCAGCGATATCAAGACCTACTCGGTCCGCGACCGTCCCAGCAAAGTCGATCCGTCGCAAATCGCCCGCATTCCCGAGATCCACAAGCCGCTCGAGCAGTTCTTCGATTGTCTGCCGCGCATCCTGAAGGCGAAAGACCTGCTCGAACTGGCCGAACACATCGTCGTCGCCGCCGCGGGGGGACGCAAAGTCCTGTGGATGATGGGGGCGCACGTGATCAAGTGCGGTCTCTCGCCCTTGATTATCAAACTGATGGAGCAACGGATCGTCCACGGGGTGGCGATGAACGGGGCCGGGGCCATCCACGATTTCGAGCTCGCCTGTTTCGGCCACACGAGCGAGGACGTGGAGAAGGGGCTGGCCGACGGCTCGTTCGGCATGGCGCGCGAAACCGGCGAATGGATGAACGAGCTCATCAACGACGGCGTCCAACGCGGTTTCGGCATCGGCTACAGCCTCGGACGGGGAATCCTCGATCGCCAACCGCGCTTCCTCGAATTCAGCATTCTGGCCCACGCCGTCGGTCTGCGCGTCCCGATCACGATCCACGTCGCCATCGGAACCGACATCATCCACCAGCATCCTTCGACCGATCCCGCCATGCTGGGAAAAGGCTCGTACAAGGACTTCCAGATCTTCGCGGGCGAACTCCCCGGATTGCACGAGGGAGGCGTGATCGTAAACTGCGGCTCGGCGGTGATTCTGCCCGAGGTGTTCCTCAAGGCCCTCACCGTCGCTCGCAACCTGGGGAATCCGATTCAGCGGTTCGTCGCGGCCAATTTCGACATGATCCAGCACTATCGCCCCAACGCCAACGTCCTCGCGCGTCCCACCCAGGACGGCGGGAAGGCGTACTCGTTCACCGGCCATCATGAAATCATGATCCCCCTTCTCTATGCCGCGATCCAGCGATTGCTGCGTTGATCTCCGTCGCGCCCGTGAGGTGTCTTTGGGCGGACCGGGAGGGAACCGCGCCAGCGGTTCGACCTACAAAGCCGTGGGTCGCCGAGACCGTCAGGTCGAGGCCACCCACGGTGGTTTCGTTCTGGCCTGCGAACCGGTTTATCGGTTCAACGGTTTCTGCGCTTGTCCTTTCTTTTTGTCGAACCGATAGATCGGTTCTCATCCCGGCGTGGGTACCGTGGGTTGGCGATTTGGAGCCGAATCGCCAACCCACGGCTTTGGAAGTGGAACCGCCGGCGCGGTTCAAATCCTCGGGAGCAGCCTTTCGAGGCGCGGGGTGTTTTCGATCCTTGACAAGCCCCCTCGGGGCGTGTTACGTATGCGATGAGAGGTAACACTATGGCGAAGGACGCGGTCACACGATTCAGTCTGTCGATGGCGGGGAGTCTGGTGCGTCAGCTCGACGCCATGGTCCGGGCGAAAGGATACGCCAATCGCTCGCAGGCGGTCGCCGACATGGTCCGGGCCCACTTGGTCGAGCATCGCGCCCAGAAGGGCAAGGGGGAGATCGCGGGGACGATCACGCTGGTCTACGATCATCACAAGCGCGACCTCCAGGCCCAGCTCACCGACATTCAACACGATCACGAGGGACTCATCGTCTCGGTGATGCACGTGCATCTCGATCATCACAATTGCATGGAAGTTCTCGCCGTGCGCGGTCGCGCGGAGTCGGTCAAGAAGTTGGCCGACCGGCTGACGGCGGTCAAGGGAGTGAAACACGGGAAGCTGACCGTGACGACGACGGGGAAGGAATTCCCCGCATAGAAAAGGAGATTGCACCATGCATATGGCCGATGCTCTGGTTTCGCCCGCGGTGGGAGGGACGGTATGGGCGGCGACCGCCGGTTTGATCGCCTACTCGGCGCGCGAAGTGAAACGTTCGTCCGACGATCGTCTCGCGCCGATGATGGGGGTTTTGGGGGCGTTCGTTTTCGCGGCGCAGATGATCAACTTCTCGATTCCGCTGACCGGATCGAGCGGACACCTCGGAGGCGGATTGCTTCTGGCGATTCTATTGGGGCCGCACGCGGCGTTCTTGACCATCGCTTCGGTCCTGGTCGTCCAGGCCCTGTTCTTCGCGGATGGGGGGATACTGGCCCTCGGGTGCAACATCTTCAATATGGGATTCTTTCCCGCTTTCATTGTGTATCCTCTGCTTTATCGCCCCTTGGCGGGCGATTCGCGCATCGCCTCGCGGCTTTGGCCGGTCTCGATCCTGTCTGCCGTCGTCGCGCTGCTGCTCGGCGCCTCGGGCGTCGTGCTCGAAACGACCCTGTCGGGAGTGTCCGAATTGCCGTTTCGGACGTTCATCCTGTTGATGCTCCCGATCCATCTGGCGATCGGGATTGTCGAAGGCTTGGCGACGGCGGCGGTGGTCGGGTTCGTCGCGCGCGCCCGGCCCGAGGCCGTGAACGCCTCCCCTAGGGTTTCCGGGGCTCGTGGCGATTTGCGTCCGGTCCTGATCGGTCTTCTTGCGGCGGCGGTGGTCGTCGGCGCCGCCGTAAGCTGGTTCGCCTCGACCCATCCCGACGGCCTCGAGTGGTCCATCGCCAAGGTGAGCGGGAGCGAAGAGGTCGCGGGAGCGAGCGTCGGGGTGCACGAGAGGTTGGCGCAGGTCCAGGAGACAACCGCCTTTCTCCCGGACTACGGTTTCAAGTCGAACGAAACCGAGGCGGCGCTCGAAGAGTCTTCCGCTTCTGAATCGGAGGCGTGGCCCGCGGTCGACGCGGGGACTTCGGTGTCGGGACTGATCGGCGGGACCATTGCATTCCTGTTGGCGGGCATTGTGGGATTCGGACTCAAGAGACGACGCGTGGCGGCGGTGCGCTAGTCGTCTCAGATCCCCTCTTGAGCGCCGTCACGGTCCTTGCGTGGCAAGGACACGCGCCGGCGCGAGAAGAAGACCGCCCAACAAACCCAGGGCGTCGCTCACTCCGTTCGCTCTGCCCTGGGCTACAATAGAGCCGCGCCTTCAGCGCTCAAGAGGTCTCTTGAGATAGGTTCTGAGATGGCAAGGACCCCAAGATGAGTATCGGCCGCTGGACCGAAGTCGGCCGGATGGACGAGCTGGCGCGTCGCGATTCGCCCATGCATCGTCTCGATGCCCGGGCCAAGGCGCTCACGACGATCGTTTTTATCGTGGTGGTGATGTCGTTTCCGCGGTACGACATCGCGGCGCTCATGCCCTTCTTTCTCTACCCGTTCGTCCTGGTCGCCGTGGGCGATCTCCCCGTGGGTTTTCTCTTTCGGCGAATTCTCGTCGCCGCGCCGTTCGCCATCCTGATCGGAATCTTCAACCCGTTGTTGGATCGAACCCCTCGTCTTTTCCTGGGGGAATACGCGATCACAGGCGGGTGGGTGTCGTTCGCGTCGATCTTGCTGCGATTCTTCCTGACCGTGAGCGCGGCGTTGGCCCTGATCGCCTGCACCGGGATGCATCGGCTCTGCGCGGGGCTCGAACGGATGGGATTGCCTCGCGTGTTTGCGGCGCAGTTGCTTTTCCTCTACCGGTACTTGTTCGTCGTTGCGCATGAGGGCTCGCGCATGGTTCGCGGGTTCGAGCTGCGTTCGTACGGCGCGGGAGCGCCGCGCCTGCGGGTCTATAGTTCGCTGCTGGGGCACTTGTTGCTTCGCTCGATGGATCGGGGGCAGGGGGTGCATCGCGCGATGCTCGCGCGGGGATTCGACGGCGAGATTCGCGTTTTGCGCGGGGAGTCGGCGAGACCGGTCGATTTCGTCTTTTTCGTCGGATGGACGGCCTTCTTCGTCGCCGCGCGCGTGTGGAATCTGGCCGATCTGTTGGGCCGCGTCGTTCTGCCGGGCGGCTGAGGAAAGACTCTCGCACCCGTCGTAGTCGAAAGAATCTGAGCGTAACCGCGAACACGGTTTCGACAACGGCTTCTCGGAGGAAAACATGAGTCATCATCCGGTCGAAGTCCGAGATCTCGACTTCGTCTATCCCGACGGCACTCAGGCGCTCGACGGGGTTTCGTTCCGCATCGAGCACGGCGGTTCGGTCGGACTCGTCGGCGCGAACGGTTCGGGGAAATCCACGCTCCTGCTCCATCTCGACGGTTGCCTCACCCCTTTGCGTGGCGAGGTGCGCATCGGAGACGTGCCGATTTCGCCCAAGACGGTCGCGGCCGTTCGCCGGTCGGTCGGAATGGTGTTTCAGGACCCCGACGACCAGCTGTTTATGCCGACCGTATTCGAAGACGTGGCGTTCGGACCTTTGAACATGGGTTTGCCCGCCGACGAGATCGAGCGGCGGGTTCTCGCGTCGCTCGAACGCGTGGGCGCGTCGCATCTGCGCGACCGACCGCCCTACCGTCTGTCGGCAGGCGAAAAACGAGAGGTCTCCATTGCGACCGCGTTGGCCACCTCGCCCGACGTGCTGGTGATGGACGAACCCTCGTCGAGTCTCGATCCGCGCGGTCGCCGTCGTTTGATCGAGTTGCTCACTTCCTTCGAGCACACGAAAATCGTCGCCTCGCACGACCTGGAGTTGGTGGTGGAGACGTGCTCGCGCGTCATCGTGCTCGACGCGGGCCGGATCGTCGCGGAGGGGGCGACCGTCGAGGTCTTGGACGACGAGCCGCTCATGTTGGCCCACGGCCTGGAACGTCCGCACATCCTTCGGCATCGTCATCCGCATTCAGTAGTGTCCAAAACAGGTTCCCCGGAGGGGAACAATTTGAATAGCCCTGGGTGAAACCCAGGGAAAAGACGTTCCCGTTTTG
>JAFGFN010000209.1 GCA_016931035.1 Candidatus Sumerlaeota bacterium | reverse complement strand
CGCCCTGCTCAACAGACCCCGGCACGAATTCCGCGAAATCCGGCACAGAAACAAGTACAAGGCGGGCTTAAGTTAGCGCCATTCTATTCTGTCCCCGATTTCCTGTCCCCGATTTCACTGTCCCCGATTTCGCTGTCCCCGATTTCTGTGCGATTTCTGCGATTTCTGCTGTCCCCGATTTCGCTGTCCCCGATTTCTGTGCGATTTCTGCGATTTCTGCTGTCCCCGATTTCTGTCCCCGATTTCCGCGATTTCGCCTTTGCCAGTCGATATTACCGGAGACTCTCGCTCGTTGTGGATCAGATTTTGGGGGGCGGGTCAGGGTCATAGTGGTATCATTTCCCCTGCTCGATTTCGGTCTGGTCCGCACGAGGCGCTTGCGCGGCGACTCGACTCCGGGCAGAATGACCGCAAGTTTTGAGGCGGAAGGCGACCGACTCCGTGCCCCCCGAGTTCTCTCCCCTGAAAGATCCCCCCCCGAGCCGCGATTCGGTTCCTCCTCAGGAAACGAACCGACCACCATTGTCTCGCGAGGATGGATTGTCCCGGAGGCGGGTGGCGTCGGCCTGTCTGCTCGGGCTGCTCGGGTCGCTTTTCATCTGGATCGCGACCCCCTATCACAACTTCGTCATCAACGGCTCTTTCATCTCCGACAGTTTTCTCCCCATCGCGGCGCTTTTCGTGATGTTCGTGTTCGTATTGGGTTTAAATCCGCTCTTGCGCGTCCTCGTTCCTCGATTCGCTCTGAGCCAGCGCCAGCTGGCGCTGGTGTTGGGCATCATGCTGATCGCCAGCGTCATCCCCGGTCAGGGATTGCTCCGTCAGCTGCCCTATACGCTCGCCAGCGCGGCGTACACCGTGAACAACGACCGGATCCTGGGCGAGATCTACGACGAGATGAATCTGCGACCCTCGCTTTTCCCCGACGCGGTCGGCTACGGCAAAGGCACCTGGATCAGCGATCGTTTCGTGACCGAATTGCTGCCCGGCGAGTCGATTCCCTGGGCGGCGTGGGTTCCGCCTCTGTTGTCGTGGGGGGTGTTTCTCATCGCCTCGTGGCTCATGATGGTGGGGCTCAGCCTGATCGTTCTCCCCCAATGGCGTCGCAACGAACGGCTCGCCTTCCCGTTGCTGACCGTTCAGCAGTCGCTGATCGAGGATCCCGGAGAGGGACACGCCTTCTCGCCGATCTTCCGGCGCCGATCGTTCTGGATCGCCGCCGTCACCGTCATCGTGCTTCAGACCTTGAGCGGCTTGCAGGTCTATTTCCCCGAGGGGGTGCCGGCGGTTCCGCTCGATTGGAATCTCGGGTTTCTGTTCACCGAGCCTCCGCTGAGCTACATCCCCGGCCACATCCACTCGAACCGGCTCTATTTCATCTTCCTGGCCGTCGCTTTCTTCATGCCCAGCCGGATCGGATTCTCGGTCTGGTTCTTCGCCCTGGCCTACGGCGCCTACGAAGCGATCGGCAAGGCCTACTTCCCCCCTTATCACGGCGGGACGGTCACCGATCATCGCACCGGCGCCACGGTCGCCGTGATGCTCGGGATTCTCTGGCTCGGGCGCTCGCACTGGGCGCACGTGTTCCGATGCGTGTTCGGTCGCGTCGACTCGGACGAAGACCGGCGCGACCGGATGGCGGGGATCATGTTTCTGGTCGGGTGCGCGGGGATGTTCCTGTGGCTCGTGTGGGCGGGGGTGCAGCCGGGCTGGGCATTGTCGTTCGTCGCCTTCGCCTTCGGCATCGCGCTCGTGACGACCCGCGTGGTCGCCGAAACGGGGATCCCGTTCATCCGGCTCGACACGGGTTACAAGTTTCCGTTTATCCATATGGCCAACCCCGCGAGCGTGACCTTCGCCACGCTCTACTTCTCGTATTTCATGACCATCATCTTCACGATCCCCTCGCGTGTGTGTACGACGACGATGGCCGCGCACAGCATCGGGCTCGACGAGAAAGCTCCGCCGCGATATCAATCGCGTGTCGCCTGGCTCCTGATCGCCGTCCTGGTCGTCGGCGTTCTGATATCGGGCCCCGTCCATTTGTGGTGCAGCTACCACTACTCCGCGCCGTTCGACCAGCGGCGCAACGTCATCAGTTTCTTCGGGATCGAACGACTCATCGTCCCGCACAAGGTGCTCCACAAACTCAAGACCACCCACATACTCGACACGCCGCAGGTCTACAGTCAGCCGGCCCACATGGCGTTCGGCGCCGCGCTGGCCGGGCTTCTGCAGTGGGGTTGCCTGGCTTCGCCCCGGTTCATGCTCCACCCGATCGGGCTGTTGATGGTCGGAACGTTCTACGGAACCGGCGCGTGGGGCAGCATCTTCATGGGGTGGCTGTTGAAGGTCCTGATTCTCCACTACGGAGGCGCGCGGCTTTATCGCCGCGCCATCCCCTTGTTCCTCGGCCTGATCCTGGGCGAAGTGCTCGCCACGGTCGGATGGTGCGCCGTCCCGTCTGTGCTCGTTCTTCTCGGCAAACCCTACCTTCCCTTCGACATTCAGCCGCAGTAGGTGGACCTCTTCGCGGGTATGGACCGTGATATCCCGTGACGTGGGGGATTGCAGGTTGGTCTACGTCTCGATCGACGTCGCGCTCTCGGCGTCCCAGTCGCCTGGCCAACACCAGAGTCCGGTTGCGCACGTCATCGGTGGCGACGAGCTGGGTAAGCGCGTGGGGCGGGCGGCGTGCCACGCGGCGTGGGCAGGGGCGACGGCAGCGGCACACCGATTCGGTTGAGAGCTTCCTCCGCGGCCTCGCGGACGATAGGATAGGGGTCGGCCAAGGCCTCCTCCAGCAAGGGAGCGGCCTCGCGCGCGGGCTCGCCGATGCATCCCAGGGCCGTTGCGGCGCCGCGACGCATCACGAAGTGTTCGGAGGTCAGCCAGCTGCTCATGCGCTCCACCGCGTCGGGGCCCAATGTGTGGAAAGCCTCTTCCGCAGCCCGGCGAACGTTCTCGTCCTCCTTGAACAGCGCCATCATCAGTGCGACCCAGGCGCCCCTGGCGTCCGCCCCCATGTGGCCGATGCACCGGGCGGCCAGGACGCGCGACGGGGCATCGCCTTCCATGAGGAGGTAGCGCAGCGTCGGTTCGCATTTCTCGCCAAAGGCCTGGATGGCGCCGAGGGCCGACGTGCTCACCGACTCGTCATCATCGCCCACAACTCGCACCAGGGCCTTCGTGACGTCCGGAGCGGAGCGAGGTCCCGTTCGCCCGAGGGCTTCGGCCGCGCCGCGGCGGATCGCGGGGTCGGCATTCGAGAGCATCGCGAGGAATACCGAGTTCGCCGAGCGCCCGATCTGTTCGATCGACTGCCACGCGGCTTCTCGCGCGCTATCGTCCTCGCTCTGCGATTCGAGGACGAGCCAATGTATCGACTCCTCGTTGATCGAACTCATTTCGGCCAGTGCAACGACCGCTTGGCGGCGCTGTTGTGCGTCGCCTTCGTCCACCGACCATTGCAGCGCGGCGGCGGCGGGAGGCCCAATCTTGCGGAGCAGGCGTCCGGCTTCGCGGCGGATCTCCGCGTCGGGGTTTTCGAGGCCGAGCGCCAAGGCCGGCGCGGCGCCGCCGCCCATCTTCTCGAGGGCCCACGCCGCCGAGTCGCGCACCGTCATGTCCGGGTCGGCGAGCGCCACAACTAATTCGGAGGCGCTCGACGCAGCGGCCGGGCCTTGGATACCCACCCCCCCCGCGGCAGCGCGGCGCGCTTCGGCATCGCCTCCAGCCATGAGATCACGCAGCGCCGGCTCGGCGGCTGGGCCGATCGCGCCCAGGGCATCGGCCGCATACTGTCGCAACACGATATTGCTGTCTTCCATCAGCAGATCGCCCTTTTCGCCTCTCACTATCTCGACCAGCAGAGGAATGGCCGGCTTCGCCGCCTCTCCCATGGCGGCGATGGCCAACAGCGTGTCGACCGCCTCGTTCTGGGCGAACCCACCTGCTTGCGGCCGCTCGAGTTTGCGCATCAGCGCCGGAAGCGCCTCCACTGCCTCGGGGCCTATCTCGTGGAGCGAATGCAGGGCGGCCGACCGCATCTGCCAATCCGAATCGTCGAGAGATCGAACGAGTTTGGGAACGGCCTTGGCGCCCCGCTGGTGCAAGCGAGCCGTGTGCTGTCGACGCAGCCGTTGCCACGTGTTGGGCAGTTCGGCCGAACCGACGAACACGGTGATCGCGGCCGGGGGGACCAGGAGCAGTGCCGCCACGGTCATCATGACGACAAGCGCGGGTGTTTTTTCACGCTCGGCGGGCCGCTCGGGCATCGAACGTGCGAGACGCCGACGGCGAGTCGCTCCCACCAACCAGGCGAGAGTCGCCGCAAGGCCGGCGGCGCACAGGCATAGAGCGGCGAGAATCCGTTCGGGCGGGCCCGTGAAGTGGCCGAACATGAAATCGGTCTGGCCGAGCCAGACCAGGAACAGACAGATACCAGCGGCGTTGAGTAGCGACGCCAGCGTTCTCAGCATCGGAGTCCATCGTCCGGTCATGAGCCGTCTCCCTTCTCAGAAGTCTCGGCCGTCAAGGCGGACCTCTTCTGAGCCGACATCTCCCATCGAACTCCCGATTGGCGTGCTGTCTTTCTCAGTCTTAGGAGCATTCTCCTCCTTTCCAACCAGGGCTTCAAGTCAAACGGACAAGGACCGGAGTGCCACACGGATGAGACGAAAGAAGAGAGAGTAGGGGAGGAAGATCGAGCGGAGAGTGAGGTTACTTCCGGATCTGCTTGTCGATCAGAGCGATGTACTTCTTGAAGTACTCTCCCGCTTTGGGACGGTCGCGGTAGGCGCCCAGGATCTCGCGTGGGATATTGCTGTCGGCGATCGTGCGCATTTCGCCGATTCTTTGAACGATCGCCTGCTCGCCGTCTTCGAAATCGCTGTGGACGCTCAAGTCGTCGGTGTTCACGTAGGCCAGGACCAGCGCGGCGTGGCGCAGCCAGTAGAGGCGCTCGACCTGGGGATCGCCCACGGAACGCTCGACCCGCAGGTCGCGATACGCGCGTTTGAACGCGCGGTAGGCCTCGATGTACTCGGCGTTCTTGATGAAGTTGTCGAGGTCCTTCTTGCTCATGGCGCGGGGCAACGCGGAATCGGCGGGCGCGTCGATGCGGGTGGGCTTGTAGACGTTCCACAAGGCGTCGTCCGGCCGCGCGTTCGAGGCGTCGAGGTTGATGCTTACGGGCGAGAAGGCCAGGACGAGCGGATCGCCGCTCCAACGGTCGATGTTGATGAACGGCTCCATGACCTGCTTCGTGTTGCGATCGGCCCAGTCGCGCAGGCTGGTCTTGACGTAGTCGTAGAGGCGTTCGAGCGTCACCTTGCCGTCGGCGTCGGCGGCCTTGCCCGTCAGGCCCTCGAGCAGGAAGTAGGTGAACGCGCCGTGGCCGACGTTGGGCATTTCGAACGAGACCTGCGAATCGCTGCACGAGGCCATGAAAAAATGGCCGCGGGTCTTGCGGATCTGCTCGAACAGATTGCCCTCGGCGAGCGACTCGGCGGCGCGCGTCTCGGCGATCGGCGTTCGGCACGCGTCGACCAGCAGCAGCGTTCGGCGCGCGGCGCCGCGGCGCAGACGTTCGTGGATGTCGTTGAGTTTGAAGGCCGTCTCGTCGAGATTGTTCAGGTCGCCGTCGTTCGGGATGAAGTAGCCCTCGCGTTCGCCTTCGCGTCCCGGGTTGGTGACGCCGTGGGCGGCGATGTAGATGACGATGAACGAGTCCTCGGTGGCGTACTTCGACACGTGGTCGAGTTTCTGGAGCACGTTGCGGCGCAGGGGCTTGAATTCGTCGTCGGTGCTGCCGGTCGTGAGGAGATAGGCGCGCGGCGCATCGACAATCCCGCTGGCAACGAAGTAGTCGCGCACGCCCCGCGCGTCGTTTTCGCAAAATCGGAGCGAAGGGAGCCGCTTGTCCACGTAGCGATTGATGCCGACGGCGATGAGCCAGTTCAGCGGCTTGCCGCCCTCGTCGGGGCCGGTGGCCGGATCGGCGGCAGTGGCCTCTTGGGCAAACGCGCCGCTCGGAGCCCACGCCCGTAGAAAGGCGGCGCAGATCAGAACGGTTAGGAACCCGATGTGCGAGGGGCGCTGCATCGACCGGACCTTTTCTCCGTCGGCGGGGCGGAATCGCGTTCCGCACCTCGCCCGCCGAGACCGCGAATTCGTTTCACCCCGATTATGCCGAGGAGCATCGCCGCGGATCAAACAAAAAGAACAGGGGGCGGCGGGACGCACTTGGCCACGGCGAGAGAACACGCCGCGCGAAGCGGTTCGTCGGGCCGACGGGCCTCCGGGTCCGGCGCGCCTGGAACCCGGACCTGAGTGCGAGGCCGACGACACGCGTGCCCTGTCTCGTAGAGGTTCTCGGGCTGCTCGCGCCACCGTCGCGCAGCCGGATTGCACCTGGGTCGATTCGGCCCGAAACGGGAAAATCGGGAAGTCTAGGCGATATGAATTGACTCTATGTAGAACCAGGCAGTAGAAGGGAGCCTATCTGAGAGACTGGAGTGCCGTTCTCTCCAGTAGAACCCATGGCAGTAGATAGACCAAGCGAGATTGGGAACCCCGCTCGGCGAGACCGCCTTGTATTACTTAGGGGACAAGTGAAATGCGTTTTGGAATCCGACGGACCTTTCTTCTGTCTATCCTGTTTCTCGGCCTAGCGGCCGGTGGGAGCGCCCAGCCTCCCGATTGGCTGCCGATCGGGTCGGGAGGCGCGCCGGACGAACCCTTGCGCGTCTCGTTGGGAGCCAAATCGCCGGGCAAGAGCCAGGAGTTCCTTGTGAGCGCTCCGGGAGCGCAAGCGAAACAGGTCGCCGCGCCGGACGGACAGAGCTACACCCAATTGAGCGTTTTCGGGGGCGGTTTCGCGGCCGAGGCATTCGGCCGGCCCGCCATGCCCTTCCGAGGTTTCTTCGTCGAGATACCGCACGGCGTCGATGTGTCCGTCGAGATTCTCGAACAAGGCGCTCAGTCGCTTGGGACGGGACACCGGGTTTACCCCCTTCAGCCCCCTCAACCCGACGTGAGCGACGCGGCTGAGCCTATGTTCGAGATCGACAACACCGCGTACGAGACGGACGCGTTCTTCCCGGCCGAGCCCGTCCAGATCGACGCGCCCGCCATTCTCCGAGGCCGGCGCGTCGTCTTCGTCAAGGCGTTCCCGCTTCAATACAATCCCGCGACGACCGAGTTACGCGCCGCCGCGCCCTTGCGGTTCGCGTTGCGGTTCGAAGGAGAGGTGGACACCGATAGAGAGAACCGCAAGGCGCTCCTAGCGACGCCCCAATTCGAGGCGTTGGCGAGCGAGTTGTTGGTCAATTACGAACCCGTCGACAAGGAAGACGTGGCTCGCGCCATGTCGGCCCGACACAGCGCCCAAGCGGCGCCCGGACTGGCGGCGCCCGGAGTGGGGGCGCCCGAGCTGGCGACGGGCGACGGCGCCGACTATCTGGTGATCGCTGCGGACGCGTTGATGGAGGAAGTCCTGCCCTTGGGCGAGTGGAAGCATCGCAAAGGCTCGCGGACGCGCCTCGTGGGGATGTCGACCGTGGGATCGACGTATCTCGACGTGGCCAACTACATCCAGACGGCCTACACGACTTGGACTCCCGCGCCGGAGTTCGTCCTGCTGGTCGGCGATCAGGCCGACGTGCCCGGCTACGACATTGTCGGACATCCATACCACGGCTCGTCGCACCACTGGCCCTCGGACAATCCTTATGCCTGCCTCGACGGAGGCGACTATCTGCCCGACCTGATCATCGGGCGACTGGCGGTGCACACCGAGGCGCAGGCGACGACCGTCGTAAACAAGATTTTGACCTATGATCGCACTCCCGACCTGGGCGATTGGTACGACGATTATCTGGTCGCGGCCTATCTCCAGGACGACGGCAACGACCATGTGGCCGATCGCTGGTTCATGGAAACGGCGATGACGGCGGCCCAGTTCATGGTCGACGAGAAGGGCTATACCCGGCACTCCGCTCTGTGCACGAACTCGGGTTCGGCGGCCTCGTACCACTTCCGCGCCTCCTCTTACACACATCGCTCCACGATCAACCAAATCCGCTGGGGTGTGAGCCCCTACCCGGACCCCATCCCAAGCTGGATCGTGAGTCTCTGGACCTCGGCGAGTCAGGCGACGAGCGACGTCTCGACCGCCGTGAACGGGGGTGTTGGAATCGTCCAGCACCGCGACCACGGAGGAGAGACGGGCTGGGGAGAGCCATCCTACTACGTCAGCCACGTCAACGCGTTGACCAACGGCGTGAAGACCCCGGTGGTCCTCAGCATGAACTGCCTGACCGGCGCGTTCGATTACGGCAGCGACTGTTTCGCCGAGGCGTGGCAAAAACACACGAACGGCGGTGCCGTCGGGATCGTAGCGGCTACGCGCGTGAGCTATTCCGGGTGCAACGACCTGCTGACCCACGGCATATACGATTGTTACTATCCCGAGTACGACAGTTCGCACTCCTCGCACGCCGTCGGCTCGTATGGGAACTCGGACCGACCGGCCGTGGCCCTGGCCTACGGCAAATGCTACATGTACACGTACGATTCCAGTTCCTACAGCGAGTTGACCTGCGACCTGTTCCAATGGTTCGGCGACCCCGAAATGCCGCTGCGGACCCGGACACCCGAGGCGCTTGTGGTGGGTCATCCCGCCTTTGTCGCCTACAATCAGCCGGTCGACGTGACGGTGACGGTGTCCATGGGCGGCTCGCCTCTCCAAGGGGCGCGAGCCACCGTCTCGCATCCGACGGTGGAAGGCGACTACTGGACCGGCCTGACCGACGCGACGGGTACGATCGTCTTCTCGGGCATCGTTTTCACCGAGCGGGACGACTACGATCTCGTCGTCACGGAACAGAATGCCACCCCCTACGAAGGGACCATTTGCGCCTCGGTCTCGTCCGACGGCGTCGTTCTGCTCGACAAGGAGTTCTATTCGGGGTCGGACCGGATCGGCGTGTTCCTGGGCGACCAGGACCTGGAGAGCTCGGCGACATGCGACGTGACGCTGACCAGCGACAGCGGAGATACCGAGACGCTGACGCTCACGGAGTCCGTCCCCGCGACGGGCATGTTTACGGGAACGCTGGCCACAACGACCACGAGTGGGACGATCGAAGACGGCTGGCTCCAGGTGGCGCATGGAACGACCATCACCGTCACGTACGCGGACGCCGATACCGGGTCGGGTGTCCCGGAGACCAAGATTGACACGGCCGCGGCCGATTGCCAGCCCCCAGTCATCTCGAACGTCCAAGTCCTGAGCGCGCTGGACGTGACCGCCTCGATCGGTTTCGACACCGACGAACCGACGACGGGACGCCTCCGGTGCGGAACGGCCGCGGGCGGGCCGTACACGATCCTCGAATCGGACCCGGCATTCGGGACGACGCATCTCTTCGATTTGAGCGGCCTGACTCCCACCACAACCTATTACTTCGATGTGGCGGCGGGCGACGCGGTGGGCTACGCGACGTCGGACGATAACGGCGGCGCGTGCTATTCCTTCACGACGAGCGCCGGGCCGCTCGATCGTTACGCCGTCTCGACCGTGTCGTCGCCCCAATACCAGGACATCGCGTTCGACCTCACGCTCACCGCCCAGGATGCCTGGGACAACACGTTGACCGGTCTCAACGGCGAGGTGACGATCGAGGGACGGATCGGCACGGGCACGCTATCGTCCATCGCGATCGCCGACTGCAATCCGAACACTCCCGACTCTATCGAGATCCAGAACGTCTCGGGTGGGACTATAGACACTTCGGGCTGGGTGGTGGCGATCAGCGACGAATACACGGACATCAACGCCGTCAATGCCGTGTACTGGAGTCTGCCCGCCAGCATGACGGCGGGTGAAATCCTTTACCGTACCGACGAGACGACCAACTACTGGGGGTCCAACATGTACTGGTCCTCGGGGAACAATGGCTGGGCCATGATCGTCGACGACGAAGGCAACGTGGTCGATTTCGTCGCGTGGGGATGGACGGAGTCGAGCATCGCCTCCATGAACACCACCGTCAACGGCCACAATGTTGTTATCGGTTCGGGGTGGTCCGGAAACGGCGTGTCTTCGAGCGGATCGCTCTCGATGCAACGCCAGGGATCCGAGGACACCGACACCGCGAGCGACTTCGCCTGGCTCGACAACACCCTGGGAACCCAATCCGCCGGCCTGACGGTGCCGTTCACGGACGGCTTCACGCCGGTTGCTGTCGCGCCCACGAGCGCGACCCTCAGCAGCGGTGTCTGGACGGGACCGCTCACGGTTCTGGAAACCGCCGACGACATGTATCTCCGCGTTTCGGATACCTCTGGATGCGTGGGCATAAGTAACCTGTTCGACGTGAATCCCGGCGTCCCCCTGACGGTCGTCGTACCGACCGACGCCACCGAGGGAGACGGCGTTCTGGCGGGCGCGGGCCGGGTGGAGGTCGCCGCGGCTCCGACAAGCGACTTGGACGTGACGCTCACATCGAACGACGTTTCCGAAGCGACCGTCCCGACCACGGTGACGATCGCGGCCGGAACGACTTCGACGACGCTCGACCTCACGATCGTCGACGACGCGTTGCTCGACGGCTCGCGGACGGTGGAGATCTCCGCATTGGCCGGCGGACCCTACGTGGGACAATCCGCGACTCTCGTCGTGCACGACAACGAAACGGCGACGCTCTCGGTTTCGCTCCCCGCCGACGCGACGGAGGGCGACGGAACGCTTTCCGGCGTCGGGACCGTCCAGGCTTCTTCGGCGGTCGAGGACGACGTGACCGTGTCGCTCAGCTCCGACGATCCGAGCGAGGCGACGGTAGGCGCCTCGGTGGTTGTACTCAGTGGGCAGGACTCCGCGACGTTCGACCTGACCGTGGTCGACGACGGCGCCATCGACGGGACGCAAGTCGCGACGATCGCGGCGTCGGTGACGAACTGGACCTCGGGCAACGACACGATCCAGATCCTCGACAACGAGGACAACTCGTTGGTTCTCTCTCTCCCCTTGGGAGCAGACGAGGGAGACGGCACAATTCAGGGTAGCGTGTCCGTATCGGGCACGCTCGGGACCGATCTCATTGTGACCCTGTCCTCTTCGGACACAGGAGCGGCGACCGTTCCCACGACCGCGACCATCCCGGCGGGAAGCGTCTCGACTGTGTTCGACATAACGATACCGGACGACCTGCTCTTCGACGGGGTTCAGGTCACGAGCATCACGGCGAGCGCCGCGGGATTCGTTCCGGACTCAGACCTCCTGAGTGTGGAAGACAACGATCTGCACCATTTCGGCTGGGCGCCCATCGGCTCGCCGCAAACGGCCGGCGTCGGTTTCACGGCGACGCTCACGGCCCAGACGATCGACGACTATCCGATCGCCGGTTTCGCCGGCTCGGCGACGCTGACGGCGGCGGGAGACGGCGGGGCGCAGGCGGTCGATCCCGACACGCTCGCGTTCACGAACGGACTGTGGACCGGTTCGCTCACCCTCTACGGGGCGGACACGAACGTCTCGATCGCCCCCTCGGCCACGACGGCCGCCGGAGCGATCGCCGCGAATGCAAGCGACACGTTCGACGTGACGGCAAACGCGCTATACACGTACGCGTTCGACGCTATCGCCTCGCCGCAGTATAGGGACTACGCCTTCGGCGCGACGCTGACGGCGCGCGACGCCTGGGGCAACGTGTTGACTGGCCTCAACGGCGACGTAGCGATCGAGGGCCGAATCGGCGCCGGTACGGCTTCGTCGATCGTGATTGCGGAGTGCGGCGACGATACGCCGGACTTCGTGGAGATCCAGAACGTCTCGGACGCGACGATCGACACGTCGGGTTGGATCGTGGCGCTCAACAACGCGGAGTCCTCCAATATCAACTCGGTTCACAGTGTCGTCTGGCACCTGCCCGAGAGCATGGCCCCGGGCGAGATTCTGTATCGCACCGACGATGCCGCCAAAAACTACTGGGGATCGAACATTTGGTGGGGGTCGGCGACTTCCGTGGGATGGGCCATGATCGTCGACGATATGGGCGAGATCGTGGATTTCGTCGCCTGGGGCTACTCGGCCGCTCAGATCGCCACCCTCAACGTCACGCTGGGAGTCGAGAACATCACGGTGGGTTCCGCCTGGTCGGGTGACGGGCTCCCGTACTACACCAGCGATTCGGCAACCGCTCAACGCCAGGGCGCCTCGGACAACGACGATGCGACCGATTGGACATGGGAGTCGAACACCCTGGGAACGCAGTCCGCCGGGCTGACCGTCCCCTTCACGGGCGGCCCGACGCTCGTCGCCATCGCTCCGACCAACGTCACGCTCGCCGACGGCGTCTGGACCGGTCCAGCGACCGTTCTGGAAACGGCGGAGGCGATGTACCTTCACGCCTCGGACACCTCGGGATACACGGGCGAAAGCAACCTCTTCGACGTCGGCCCCGGCATTCCTCTCGCGGTGATCGTGCCGGCCGGCGCCACGGAGGGAAACGGCGTTCTGACGGGCGCGGGCCGGGTGGAAGTCGCCGCGCCTCCCGCGAGCGACTTGGACGTGACGCTGACTTCGAGCGACCTTTCGGAGGCCACGGTGCCGACCACGGCGACGATTGCGGCCGGGACGACCTCGACGACACTCGATGTCGCGATCCTCGACGACGCGCTGCTCGACGGTTCTCAAGCGGTCGAGATTTCCGCATCGGTTCTGGGACCCTACCTGCCGCAACCCGCCACTCTGTTCGTGCACGACAACGAAACGGCGACGCTTTCGGTTTCGCTCCCCGCCGACGCGACGGAGGGCGACGGAACGCTTCCGGGTGTCGGTAAGATCGAAGTTTCCTCAACGGTCGAGGCCGATGTGAGCGTTTCGTTGACCTCCAACGACGTGAGTGAAGTGACGGCGCCGACCTCCGTCACCGTCCTCAGCGGCCACGATGCGGCCTTCTTCGACCTGACCGTGGTCGACGACGCCGTGATCGATGGAACGCAGGTCGCGACGATCACGGCGTCGGTAACGAACTGGACCTCGGGAACCGAGACGATCCAAGTGCTCGACAACGAAGACAACGCATTGGCGCTCTCTCTCCCTTCAGACGTGAACGAAGGGGACGGCGTAGTCCAAGGCGGCGTGTCCATATCGGGCGCCGTCGAAACCGATCTCACCGTGACTCTGTCCTCTTCGGACCCCGGCGTGGCGGCGGTCTCCGCGAGCACAACCATCCCGGCGGGCAGCGTCTCAAGCGCCTTCGATATTACTATCCCGGACGATCTCCTCTTCGACGGCGCCCAAACCGCGAACCTCACGGCCAACGCCGCCGGATTCGTACCCGACACCCAGTCGCTCACGGTCCAGGACAACGATCTGCACCATTTCGGCTGGACGCTCGTGAGTTCGCCGCAGACGGCCGGCGTCGGGTTCACGGCGACGCTCACGGCCGAGACAATCGACGACCATCCGATTCCGAGCTTCGCGGGCTCGGCGACGCTGACAGCCGCGGGCGACGGCGGCGCGCTAGCCCGAATTTCTCACAGTAGGGGTTGCATCAGGCCGCGTTCTGTGGTATAAGTACTTTGTTATCAGCAATGTACAAACCACGG